>JBAMLU010000067.1:0-5567 GCA_039793385.1 bacterium | reverse complement strand
GGCCAATTTCCAATTTTCTGATTAGAACCTGTAAGAGCATTGAAAATGGTTGATTTTCCCGAATTAGGGCTTCCGCATATTCCGACAGTTATGCTTTTCATTATTAGCTCTCGCTCTTTCTAACTTCCTCTTCCTTAACTACCTCAACCAAAATCCTGCTCGCCATACCTCGTCCTATAGCAAGCCTGAAACCCTCATGCTCGATAAGAACAGGACCAACCCCGGGATTCAAAAGCACATTGAAAACCATATCTTTACAAACCCCCATTGTCTGAAGTCGCCTGGAAAAATGACGACCACCTTGGAACTCCATTATCCTAACCTTCTCACCTTCTTTAGCAAGGGCAAGGTTTTTCATATATGCCACCTTTCTCAAAAGCCCCATTTTCTTCTTTCGGGGCAGTTTTTGCAGCTAGCTATGAATTTCAAAAATCTTTCAATCCTTCGCATAGTTGATCTGCTTATATTGTGCTCAACCTTGCAGGCTTCAGCAGAAGCGTTTTTCTCGTCAACACCAAGAACATCAACAAGAAAACGCTTCAATATATAGTGTTTCTTGAGTATCTCTCGTGCTTTTCGCTTGCCGTTTTTAGTTAGGTCGATATATCCATATTTTTCATGTTCTACAAGCCCTTTCTCAAGAAGAAGAGAGATAGCCTTATTTACTGATGCCTCACGAACAGAGAGTATCCGCGATATATCCTTTACCCGCGCCGTTTTTTGCTCTAAAAGGATAACAAGGATCGTTTCAAGATAATCCTCAAGACTTGCTGTAAGAGTTCTTACTGACCTCATAATTTAGCCTTATCTAAAAGTATTAGTTTTAGTAAACTTTGTCAAGAGCCTTTTTAACCTTGACATTATGATTAATTATTGTATTATTTAAAGGTAAGGAGGAAAAAATGGATGATGAAGTGGTTCAGGAAAAAGGATCAAATGATGAGATAAAAAAAGAGGAAGCAGTTGAAGGTTTAGAGGAAAAAATAAACAAGATTCAGGCTGAACTCGAAGAATGGAAGGATAAATATATAAGGCTTCTTGCTGAGTTCGAAAATTTTAAGAAGCGTCAAGAAAAACTTCAACGAGAGAGCTTCGAATCCTTTGCTGATATCCTTTTATGTGGCTTTCTTGACATTTTTGATGATTTAGAACGGGCGCTTGGTGCCGGCTCTAATGATGAATCGTTTAGAAAAGGTGTTGAGCTTATATATAAGAAGATGAAGGATTTTATTGCTTCATACGGGGTTCAGGAGGTGAGTTGCAAGGGGGAGAAGTTTGATCCGCTTGTTCACGATGCACTTTCGGTATATGAGAGCAATGATGATAGTATGGATGGCATTATTGTTGATGTTCTTCAGAAAGGATATAGAAGGGGCAATAGAGTTATACGACCGCCAAAGGTTATTGTTGGTGTGAAAAAGAAGGATGAAAATAAAGAGGATAAGGAAAGATGAAGGATTATTATCAAATATTGGGCGTAAACAAAAACGCAACCCTCGATGAGATAAAAAAAGCATATCGGCAGCTCGCATTGAAATATCATCCCGATAGGAATCCGGGCAATAAGGAGGCTGAGGAGAAATTCAAGGAGATAACCGAGGCATATCAGGTTCTTTCTGACCCTGAGAGGAGGGCGAGATACGATGCTATGACAATATCAGGTGCAACAAGGGTTGAGGATATTTTTACGGGAGCGGGGTTCGATATTAGTGATGCGCTCAGGTATTTTATGGAGAACCTTGCTGATTTTGGATTCGATGATTTCGAACTATCTGGGTTTGGTTTTAGTCCTTCTACCGCTACAAAAAGCAGGGTATATCAAAGAAAGGCTCGCGGTGGAGACATAAAGGTAAAACTTCGCCTTACCCTTGCTGAGGCTGATAGTGGAACGGAAAAAAGGATTAGGCTCAAAAGGCTTGTGAATTGTCCAGCTTGTGGCGGAACCGGGTTCAAGTCGGGTAGTGTTACAACTTGCCCTTATTGCGGCGGAACCGGGCAAAAGCAAAAAGTTACTCGCTCTGTTTTTGGGCATTTCGTCTCGATTACCACCTGTGATGAGTGCTATGGTACTGGAAGAAGCAGGGCTGATTTTTGTAATAATTGTGGTGGTGCCGGTGTTTATGAGAAGGAAACGGAGTTTAAGGTTAGCATCCCGCAAGGGGTTAAGGATGGTGACATAATAAGGTTGCGCGGCGAGGGACACGCCGGAAAAGGTGGCGGACATCCTGGAGATATTATCATATTCATCGAACTTATTGAGGACCCGAGGTTCGAATTTAACGGAAAGGAGCTCATATACAGAACGGTAATCCCTATTCATATTGCGGTTTTAGGTGGCAAAATTAAGGTGCCTACATTAAGGGGTGATGAGGAACTCGATATTCATCCAGGGACACAATCTGGCGAGATCTATCGCTTGAAAAATAAAGGGATTATGATAGGCTCAAGGCGAAGCGACCTTTTGGTTCAGGTTTTCGTCCATATACCAGAAAGACTCACAAAAGAAGAGCGCGAACTATATGAACGCTTAGCTCAACTCCATACAAAGGAAAGAAGAGAATTTGATGTTAACTCTTTTCTTTCGAGGCTTGGGTTTAAAAAATGAAATTTGTCGATACATATTTTTACGCCCCACCATCAAATATAGAGGACGAAACGATCACTTTCCCCTCTCAGGAACTTCAACATATAAGCCGTGTTTTGAGGCTTAAAAAGGGAGATGTTGTTATTGTAGTTGATGGTGAGGGGCATACATATGAGGCTGAAATCGTGGTATCGAGGAAAGGCGAGCTTGCTGGGCATGTAATCCGCGAACTTGGGCTCAAAAACGAAACAAAAACCAATTTCTATTTGGGTTTACCTCTTATAAAGCCTTCACACCTCGAAATCGCAATCGATATGGTTGTTCAGCTTGGTGCTAAGGGGTTGTGGATTTTTAAGCCAGACAGAGTTGCAACTGAATGGGATGCTCAAAGGATTGCAAATTTCACCGAAAGGGTGAAAAGGTTGATGATTTCGTCGATGAAACAGTCGAAGCGAGCTTATCTTCCTGAGCTTATTCCTACCGGAAAACTCGATGATATCCTGAAATTCCGATCCCGTTTTAAAGGAATATTTTATGGACATCCTTTTGGTATTCCTGCTTTTGCAACTGATTTTTTAACTTTAAATGAGAGTTATTTGTTGTTAGTCGGACCTGAGGGAGATTTTTCTCATCGGGAACTGGAGTTCCTTGAGGATGTCCGGGCTCTTCCGATTTCTCTTGGTCCAAGAAGATTAAGAACCGAAACCGCTATAGTTGCGCTTTTCTTGAAAGCCCTCGCTTTTGCTAAAGAGGTATGAGCGAAAGATTTGAACACGCAAAAGAAGTTTTAGAATTCGATAAGATAATTGAACTTCTGGCAGGCGAAACATCAAGCCCGTTAGGGAGGGAGAAAGCATTAAAAATTTGCCCACTCGATTCTATTGAGGAATGCTACAAATCATTCAAACTTATAGACGAGATTCGAGCTTATTTCGCATATAATGGTCTTTTACCGCTCGAAAACTTATATGACCTGAGAGATTTTGTTGAGCAGGCTAAAAAGGATTTTCCGTTAAAGGAAGAGGAATTATTCAAGGTATTGCTTTTTGCCGAACTTGTGGCAAGGATATACGATATAGTGAGGAAACTTTCAAGTGAGCGCTTCCCGCTTCTAAAAGGGATTCTATCAAACTTAGCCCCACTTTATACAATATCGCGTGAATTTCCACATTATATCGAGCCGCCTGGGAGAATAAAGGATAACGCGACCCCAAGATTGGCATCGATTGTAGCGAAAAAAAGGGTAGTTTATGATAGGATTCAGGAAGTCCTTATGCGGATGATATCATCATCCTCAAGCGCCATATTCCTTCAGGAAAAACTTATTACCACACGAAACGGGAGGTTCGTTTTGCTTGTTCGTGCTGATGCTAAACAAAGGCTTAAAGGTATAGTTCACGACCGTTCAGCAAGCGGTGCAACGCTTTATATCGAGCCACTCTCGATTTTCCCGCTAAACAATGAGCTTAGAGAACTTGAGCTCGAGGAGGAAGAAGAAAAAGAAAGAATAAGGCGGCACCTAACATCTATGGTGAAAAGCAATAGCGAGCTCATTGAGGTTGATACGGCAATACTTTCTGAACTCGATTTTATTCAGGCAAAAGTGCGGCTCGCAGAGAGATT
This sequence comes from bacterium, assembly GCA_039793385.1. Taxonomy (GTDB): domain Bacteria; phylum UBP14; class UBA6098; order JBAMLU01; family JBAMLU01; genus JBAMLU01. The sequence goes on along the minus strand of JBAMLU010000067.1, from coordinate 1,360 downwards.
CTCAGCACTTGCTGTTGAACTTGTCCCCCCGAATGAATCTATTGTCCTCAGGAAGGCTTTTCATCCGCTTCTACTTGAGGAGACCAGGAAGAGAAAGGATTTTACGGCTGTCCCGCTCGAATTTGAGCCACCTGAGGGTGTGAAGTGTGTCGTGATAACTGGACCCAATATGGGTGGGAAAACAGTAGTGCTTAAAACCGTTGGGCTTCTTACCCTTATGGCGCTTTCTGGGCTTGAAATCCCGGCTGCCCCTGGAACAAGAATACCGTTTTTCAGCGATATAGTTGCTGATATAGGGGAGGAGCAGTCGATTGAGTTCTCGCTATCGAGTTTCTCATCTCACATAAAGTTTTACAAGTATGCGGTGGAGAATGCTCGTGAATCAATGCTTGTACTTTTTGATGAGGTTGGAAGTTCGACTGACCCTGATGAGGGTGCGGTGCTTGCAGAAAGCATATTGAACGCGCTTGTCGAAAAAGGGGCAACAGTTCTTGTCACAACTCATCTTGGGCAGCTTAAGATGTTGCCTTCTAAAAGTAAGATTTTTGCCAATGCCGGAATGGAATTCGATGAGGTTCATCTGAAGCCTACATACAGGCTTATTATGGGTCAACCGGGGCGTTCGTGGGCATTCCACATAGCGCAAAGGCTCGGACTTGACCCCAAGATAATTGAAAGTGCTAAACGGGCTCTACCAGCGCAGGTCGCAAATATTGAGAATACCACTTATGAACTTGAGAAAAAGCTCCGTATAATTGAACAAAAGGAAAAGAATCTTGAATCCCTTGAGAAGAGCCTCGAAAGGGATAAGGAATTTCTCACATCGCTTATTAGGGCACAGGAGGCTAAGATGCGCGAACTCGAACGAGCTCGGGCTGAATTCGCCGAGAAAAAGGAACAGATGCTCGAGAATTTCTTGCAAAGAGAAAGAAAAAGAATTATAGAGGAAATTACAGGGAAAAAGCAACCGCAATCATCAGAGAAGGAAGTTGAACTACGGGCTCAAAGTACTATCTTGCGAAAGATAAAGCAGCTTAGCGAACTACGCCAAAGAGCTATGGAAAAGCAGATTATTTCGGTCAAACCTGGTGATACTGTTTTTCTTAAGGAGTTTCGAAAATATGGTGAGGTTGTCGAGGGAACGGACAAAAGCGGGTATGCGAAAATTATTGTTAATGGTGTAAAGATGCGCATTCATACATCACAGCTCGAACTAAAAACACAAGAGTGTAGTGAAATAAAATCGTCAGGTGTAAACTACGAAAAAAAGAAATTGCCTTTGATACTGGATTTCAGAGGAATGACTTTCGAGGAGGCTAAAAAAAAGCTCGCACCTTATATCGACCAGGCTTATGTGCAG
>JBAMLU010000066.1:24352-27207 GCA_039793385.1 bacterium | reverse complement strand
AAAAGAAGCATTAGTGGAGCTTGAAAAAAGCCTCCCTCAAACAGACGAGATAAAAAATATAATAGAATTTATAAGAAAAAGTAAAAGAGGAATTCTCAAGCGGACGAAAAAAACTGTAGATAATGAGTAATTAATTCACTTATCATCTGGTTCTTGCGCTATCTTACCGGGATAGAACAAAGCACTTTCATCAAGCCCCAAAACCGAAAAACCTTTATCTCTTTCGTATTTTTCAAGAAGGTCATTGAGCATATTTTTAAGTTCGTTTATTTTCACGCGGATCTGTTGCATTGTATCCCTCTCGCGGATTGTAACCGTTTCATCCTTTAGTGTTTGGGAATCAATGGTTATCCCGTATGGGGTGCCAATTTCATCCATTCTTCTGTATCGTCTACCGATGCTTCCGCTGTCGTCATAGAATATCTTGTGTGTACTCATAAGTTCAATCGAGATTCTCTTTGCAACCTCAGGCATATTCTCCCTATTAACAAGAGGAAAAACTCCGGCAAGGATAGGCGAAATTTTCGGATGAAACTTGAGAGTAACCCTTTCAGGCTCCTCAGTATATGCGTCAATAATGCACACAAGCGCACATCTATCGACCCCACCGGATGTCTCTATTATCCATGGGATATACCTTCTTCGCTTTATCGGGTCAAAATAAGAAATCTCCTTTCCAGAATACTTGCTATGGCGCGATAAATCCCAATCACCCCTGTTGTGAATGCCCTCAAGTTCCTTCCATCCAAACGGGAATTCGTATTCTATATCCACAGCTCGCTTTGCATAGTGCGCAAGCTCCTCCTTCCCATGTTCCCTGAATCTCAGCTTTTCCTTCCTGATCCCTATCGAATAATACCAGTCTATCCTCTTCTCCTTCCAATATTCAAACCATTCTTCCGCATCCTCAGGTGGAACAAAGAATTGCATCTCCATCTGCTCGAACTCGAGCGAGCGAAAGGTGAAATTTCCGGGTGAAATCTCATTCCTAAAAGCCTTTCCTATCTGAGCTATCCCGAAGGGTAGTTTCTGCCTTGCGGCAAGTAAAACATTTTCAAAGTTAAGATATATACCTTGAGCGGTTTCTGGTCTCAAATATATTGTTGATGCGGTATCCTCAACGGGACCGAGGAATGTTTTGAACATAAGGTTGAACATCCTTGGGGGCATAAGTTCACCGCCACAATTTGGACATACATTACCATCAATCTCATCCTGCCTATACCTTTTATGACAGCATTTGCACTCAACGAGGGGGTCGGTAAAGGATTCAACATGCCCGCTTGCCTCCCAAACCCTTGGATGCATAAGGATAGCAGAATCAAGCCCCTCGATATTCTCGTTTTCCCAGACCATTTTACGCCACCAATATTCCTTTATGTTCCTCTTCAGCTCGGCACCGTAAGGACCATAATCCCATGTGCTAACAAGCCCACCATATATCTCACTCGATTGATAAATAAGCCCTCTCCGCTTGCAAAGACTGACTATCTTTTCTAAGAGTTCATTCCCTTCAGGCATTGTTTTCCTTTCTATTCAAGCTCAGCACATTTTAGATTCGAAACCTCAGCGTTTCGAACTATAAGCATCTTCACAAAACCACAAACCAAAGAATATTGTTCTAATGACAATCTTATCGATTTAACACTTTCAAGCCTCGCTTTTATGAGCCTATCCACTATATTTCGGAGATCTGGGCGAAGTTCGTACATAGATTTTTCACCTATCTTCTCCTCACATAAATAACAAACAATACCACCGCGCTCAAACGAGAATCTCACAGGAATATCCTCAACAATTCCCTTACCACATTCAACACACCTTCCCAACTCAGGCTTAAAACCCTGTAAGGCAAGAAGTTTCAGAGCGTATGCAGAAAGTATGAGCCTTTCGGGGTTGTTTTCAATGGTTCTTATGGTGCGGAGAAGAAGATTAAAAATCTTCCTGTTCTCATCACCTATTGGTGTAAGAAGGTCAGTTAGTTCCAGTATGCAACTAATAAGCCTGAATTTGTCAAGCTCCCGTTTTATATTCTGAAACTGGTCAATAATTGTTGCCTGGGTTATATAGTGAACTTGCCTTTCTGGTTTATGATAATAAACGAGTTCAATAAGATTTGCGGTGTCAATTGCTGAAGCAAGCTTTGAAAGGGGTTTTCTTGCGCCTTTAGCAACGAGTCGAACTTTGCCATCATTACGGGTATAGACTGTGCATAATTTTGATGTTTCGCCTTCAGTTTGGACCCTGAGAATTATTCCATCTGTTTTTTTCAGTTCTATGCCCACGATTTATGGATATAATTTTTTATACAATCTTGGGAAAGGAATGGCTTCTCTTACATGGGTTAATTTGCATATCCATGCTAATGTGCGCTCAAGTCCAAGCCCGAAACCCGAATGAGGAACAGAGCCGTACCGCCTAAGGTCAATGTACCAGCCATAAGCTTTTTCTGGAAGGTTTTCCTCACGGATGCGGTGAAGTAATTTTTCGATATTTTCCTCACGCTGGCTACCACCGATTATCTCACCATAACCCTCAGGTGCAAGCATGTCTGCGCAGAGAACTGTTTCTGGATTTTCGGGGTTCTCTTTCATATAAAATGCCTTAGCTTTCTTCGGGTAATTCATAACGAATACTGGCTTACTATGTGCCCTTGATATTATCGTTTCGTCATTTGCGCCAAGGTCATCGCCCCATTTTATTGAGCTGCCTTTTTTCTGAAGGTATAAAACTGCCTCATCATACGAAATCTTGGGGAAAGGTCTAACTATCTTCTCGAGTGGCTTCGTATTTCTTCCGAGCTCTTTTAGCCAATCACCAGCTTTTTCAAGCGTCATTTGGACAATATATTCGAC
>JBAMLU010000066.1:12760-24342 GCA_039793385.1 bacterium | reverse complement strand
TAATTGGATATTCATATTATTATCGTAGAAAGCCTCTTCAGCCTCGACCATCCAGAACTCTATAAGATGTCTTCTTGTTTTCGAGCGCTCAGCACGGAATGTTGGTCCAAAGCAATAAACCTTGCCAAAACTAAATATAGAAGCCTCAAGATAAAGCTGACCCGTTTGAGCAAGATATGCTTTTTTACCGAAATAATCGGTCTCAAAAAGTGTAGCTGCTGTTTCGCCGATTGAACCGGTTAATATTGGCGTATCAACAAGAACAAACCCCTTCGAATGGAAAAACTCCCGTATTGCAAAAGCAATCTCGTTTCTTACTCGCAAAATTGCTTGTTGCTTTCTACTTCTTATCCATAAGTGGCGTCGCTTAAGGAGAAAATCTGTTCCGTGAGGTTTTGGTGTAATAGGATAATCCTGAGAGATGTTCACGGGCTCTATGTGCGTTACAAGTAGCTCAAACCCGCCGGGGGCTCGCTTGTCCTCCCTAACAATTCCTTTAACTATAACCGAGCTTTCATATGTCAGTTTGTCGTATAGGTTGAAAACCTCTTCGCTCACCGACTTCTTCTCAACAACCCCCTGAATTAATCCTGTTCCATCACGGAAAATGTAAAACTGGATCTTCCCCGAGCTACGCTTTTGATACAACCATCCCTTAAGCGTTACCTCCTCACCAACAAATTCCTTTGCCTTTGATACAAGAAACTCTTTCATATCCTTAAAGATTCTCTTTTCCTGCGCTCTCTTTAATAAGATTTGCGGCTACAACATTCCTCAATATCTGATTTGTTCCCTCGTATATCTGGGTGATTTTTGCATCCCTCATCATCTTCTCAACAGGATATTCCTTCATATAACCATATCCACCGAATATCTGTACGGCATCAGTTGTAACTTTAACAGCGACATCAGATGCAAAAATCTTGGTCATAGCAGAATATTTTGCTATATCTTTTTCTCCGCTGTCGATAGCCCTTGCGACGTTGTAAATAAGAGCCCTTGCAGCCTCTATTTGTGTAGCCATATCAGCGAGCATCCACTGTATCCCTTGGAAAGAATTTATGGGCTTGCCGAATTGATGTCTTACTCTTGAATAACGCAATGCCTCCTCAAAAGCAGCCTGCGCTATTCCAACAGCCTGAGCAGCAACACCAGGTCTACTATAATCGAATGTCTTCATCGCAATAATAAAACCCATTCCTTCCCGTGCAATAAGATTTTCCTTTGGAACCCTGCAGGAGTTGAAAATGAGCTCTCGCGTTGCTGATGCCCTTATTCCCATTTTATCCTCTTTCTTGCCAAATTCGAATCCAGGAGTGCCTTTTTCAACAATAAACGCTGATGCCCCACGAGCCCCTTTTGATGGATCTGTAATTGCAATAATTGTATAAATATCTGCTTCGCCACCGTTGGTTATCCATTGCTTTGTTCCATTTAAGATATAATAATCTCCATCATGTACTGCCTTCGTCTTAATTGCTCCGGCATCACTACCAGCATCGGGTTCTGTGAGTGCAAATGCAGCAAGCTTTTTCCCGCTTGCTATATCTGGAAGGTATTTCTTTTTTTGCTCATCTGAACCAAAAAGAAGGATAGGGAAAGAACCGAGTATTGTTGCGGCGAAAGCAAGAGCAATACCACCACAACCTCTTGATAGTTCCTCAGTTATTATTGCCATCTCGAGAACACCGCCGCCAAGCCCGCCATACTCTTGAGGAAAGCAAACACGAAATATATCGGCATCAGCAAGCACTTTTACTATCTCCCAGGGAAATTCTCCTGTTCTATCGTAATGTTCTCGCACCGGCTTTATTTTTTCTTCCGCAATTTTCCTTGCGAGTTCCTTAATCATAACCTGTTCTTCAGTCAAAAGATAATTCATTTCTCCTCCTTTAGAAGAATCTTCAATGCTCTTTCTGCAGCCTGTTGTTCTGCCTCTTTGCGAGAGAAACCGCCACCAAGCCCGAGAAATTTACCCTCAGACCAAGCAGATATGAGATAGTATTTCCTGTGGTCTGGACCAAGAACCCTTTCAAGTTTATACTTTGGGGGCGAAAATCCTTGAGACTGAAGAAACTCAAGAAGTTTCCCCTTGAAATTCACGAAATCCCTCGACTCAAGAAGGTTTATTTCCTCAACAAAATGAAACCTCTCCAAAAACCTTATCACGCTTTCTATCCCACCATCAAGATATATCGCCCCAATTAGTGCCTCATAAGCATCAGCAAGAATTGCCTGATGATCTTCTACCAATTCATAAGAATCCTTGTGAGAAAAAAGAATATAATCCTGAAGCCTCAATTTCAATGCTATTTGTGAAAGGGCTTTACCCGAAACAAGAATCCTTCTTCTTTCTGTTAGTTCACCCTCATTGAATTGCGGGTATTTTTTGAAAAGATAATCACTTACGATAAAACCGAGAAGAGCATCACCAAGGAATTCAAACCTCTCATACGAGCTATTCTTATATCCGTTGTTCCCGCTCAGATATGATGGATGTGTTAGCGCTTGCTCAAGGTAGGACTGGTTCCTAAACTCATAGCCAATCCTCTTTTCAAATATTGAAACTTTTCTCCTTTTGAATAATCTTTTGAACCATCCAATCATATAAGCGGAGCGCCTTCTTGTTCACATAATGCTCCAAAGAGAATGGAAATATTATGACCACCGAAGCCAAAGGAATTAGAAATAGCGTATATTACGGGATAATTTATTGCTTTTTTGGGCACGAGGTCAATTCCGTCAGCTTCGGGCTCTGGGTTATCGAGATTTATTGTTGGCGGGATAATCCCGGTCTGTATCGTTTTTATTGTAGCAATAGCCTCAACCGCCCCTGCAGCACCGAGCAAGTGCCCGAACATAGATTTATTTGAGCTCACCTTTATTCCTCTTGTGCCGAACAATCTTTTTATAGCTCTTATTTCGGCGATATCACCTGTTGGGGTTGATGTTCCGTGGGCATTTATATAGTCGACATCGTCGGGTTTCATATTCGCATTCCTTATAGCTGAGAGCATTGCCTGATAAGCGCCATCACCATTCTCAGGCGGTGCAGTAATATGATAAGCGTCGCAGCTCATTCCTACACCGGCAATTTCGCAATAAATCTTGGCGCCACGCTGTTTTGCGCTCTCCAATTCCTCGAGGATTAGAGCCCCTCCACCTTCACCCATCACGAACCCATCACGGTCAATATCAAAAGGGCGGCTTGCTTTTTCAGGTTCATCGTTTCGAGTGGATAATGCCCTATTCGCACAGAACCCCGCCAGTGAAATCCCTACAATAGGCGCTTCACTTCCACCTGCTATCGCAGCGTCAATTCTGCCGTTCTTTATGCTCTCGTATGCTATCCCAATTGCATGTGCACCTGATGCGCAAGCTGAAACCACACCATAATTATCACCGGTATAGCCGTATCTTATTGCAAGAATGCCCGCTGCCATATTGCTTATCATCATTGTTATAAAGAAAGGGCTCACCTTTGAAGGTCCCTGAGTAAGAAATATCCTCATTTGCTCCTCAAAAGTAGTAATACCACCTATTCCACTTCCCCAGATTATACCAATTCTATCCTTTGGATAAAAGGGATCATCAAAATTAGCATCCCTCTTTGCCATCTCAGTGGAAGCGATAGCGTAATGAGTATAGAGGTCATTGCGCCTTATTTCCTTCTTATCGAGGTAAAATGAAGGGTCGAATCCTTTTATCTCCGCTGCTATTTTTACGGGGAAATTTGATGTATCAAATCTTGTTATCAGTCCTGCTGCCGACCGTCCATCGCAAAGAGCCTTGAACGTGCTTTCAACATCAAGACCAAGCGGGCTTACACAACCAAGACCTGTAACAACAACCCGACGCATAATATCATTTCTTTGTCTTCTCTTCTATATACTTTATAGCTTCACCCACAGTAGTTATTTTTTCTGCATCGGTATCTGGGATTTCAATTCCAAATTCCTCCTCAAATGCCATAACAATTTCGACGGTATCAAGGGAATCAGCGCCAAGATCCTCAACAAATGATGCCTCAGGTTTCACTGCCTCTGGGTCAACACCGAGCTTTGACACGATTATCTCTTTTACCTTGTTCTCAACCGACATTTAAACCTCCTTCACACCACCTTTTTTAATGCGCAACCCTTCTTATCCCAAGTCTATCCTCGTTGATGACGGTTTTTATTCGTGCAATCTCTTTTCTTATCTCCCTTAATCTTCTTGGGTTTTGAACGAGTTTTATTGCCTTCTGAAACCTCAGATTGAAATATTCTTCTTGAAGTTCGCGAAGTTTTCGCTTGAGTTCATCGGGGGTTAATTCCCTAAGTTCTGATGCTCTAACTTTCATAGTGGGCTCCCAATTTTACTTGTTCTTGTGATGAACCTTGTTTTCATAGGAAGTTTTCTTGCAGCAAGCCTGAACGCCTCTTTTGCGACATCCTCACTAACCCCTGCAATCTCAAATATGATTCTTCCAGGCTTAACCACCGCAACCCAGTATTCAGGAGCACCTTTACCCTTCCCCATTCGAGTTTCAGCTGGCTTTTTTGTCACAGGTTTATCGGGGAATATATTAATCCATAGTTTTCCCATACGCTTAAGAAATCTCGTTATAGCAACACGGCAAGCCTCTATTTGCGCCGAAGTTACCCAGGCAGGTTCGATTGCTTTCATCCCATAATCGCCAAAGTGGATATCAGTATTCCCCTTTGATATACCTTTCATCCTTCCCCGTTGTTGTTTTCTGTATTTTGTTCTACTCGGGTAGAGCATAACCTTCCTCCAAACGACTACTTCTCTTTCCTTCTCTCCGCGCTTGATCTCGATTTACCTGGGATGTGAAGGAACTTTCTCCTTCCCTTTTCCTCTTCCTCGAGAGCCTTTTCCCAGTACTCTTTCATCCCACCGAGCATTTCTCCTTTGTAAATCCACACTTTAACCCCGACACAGCCATAAGTTGTATGAGCGGTTGAGCGGGCAAAATCTATATCAGCTCGAAGGGTGTGCAGAGGGACCCGCCCTTCCCTATATTCTTCCGAATGGGCTATTTCCGCTCCCGCAAGTCGGCCACCAGATTTAATCTTAATCCCGAGCGCACCCATCCTCATTGCCTGTGCAATTGCTCTTTTCATCGCTCGCCTATGTGAAATCCTGCCCTCAATCTGCCTCGCTATGTTGTTCGCAACAAGATATGCATCAAGTTCCGGGTATCTTATCTCAATAACATTAAGCTGCATATCCTTCTTCGTGAGATACTCGAGTTCCTGCTTGAACTCCTCTATTCTCTGTCCACCCTGTCCTATAACAACTCCCGGGCGGGCAGTGTATAGGTTTATCGTAACTTTTTTCGGGGAACGAAGGATTTCTATCTCGGATATATCGGCATCAGCAAGCCTTGTTCTTGTATATCTTCTTATCGTCAAATCTTCTAAAAATAAATCCTTAAAATTCCCTATGGGGGAAAACCACTTTGAAGACCAGCTGCGGTTTATTCCTATTCTTAGCCCTACTGGATTGGTTTTTTGTCCCAAAGTTTATCCTCCTTTTTTGCCGACAACCACGGTTATGTGGCTTAAACGATGTTTCACGGGCATAACCCGCCCCATTGAACCTGCACGATACCTCTTCAACATAGGTCCGCCATCAACCTTTATACTCTTTATATAAAGGTCGCTTTCGTCAATCTTGAGTGATGTCTCACTTGAGGCAAGATTTGTAACAGCTGATTTCAGAACTTTAAGGATTATTCTCGCACCCTTTTTTGATAAAAAAGGGAGCATTTGCATCGCCTGTTCTACATCTTTACCTTTTACAAGCTCGCAAATTTGACGAAGTTTTCTTGGCGATATCCTCAAAAATCTTGCTCTTGCCACACCTTCCATAAAACATCCTTCCTGAACGAGGGGTTGAAAAAGAGCATATTATTATTTATCCAGCGAGTGGAGTAAGCAACTAAAACATGTTTAGAATTTTCTTTCCCGTGTAATGCTACCTTTACCGAGCCTTTCAGCAATTTTCCCGCCATGTCCTCGGAATGTCCGTGTTGGAGCAAACTCGCCCAGCTTATGCCCTACCATATTCTCCGTTATATACACGGGTATAAAGGTTTTCCCGTTGTGAACAGCTATTGTAAGCCCAACAAAGTCCGGCGTTATCGTTGACCTTCTCGAGTATGTCTGAATTACCCTTTTCTTCCTGCTTTCTTTTAGCTCGAGTATCTTTTTCAAAAGTTTAGAATCAACGAACGGTCCTTTTTTCAGACTTCTTGGCATATCATCACCTGCTTATTATTTCCTTCTTTTAACTATATACTTATCCGATTGTTTATTCTTCTTTCTCGTCTTAAATCCCTTGCATTTAACATCCCAGGGTGAAACCGGAGCCTTATACCCTTTTGAACGACCCTCACCACCGCCATGAGGATGGTCAATAGGATTCATTGATGTTCCTCTGTTGTGTGGTCTAAATCCGCGCCACCTTGATGCACCTGATTTACCTAAAACTATATTCGAGTGGTCCGGATTGATTACCTGACCTATAGTAGCATAACATCTCATATCTATTTTTCTTATTTCACCAGATGGCAATCGAATAATGGCGAATCTTCCTTCTTTTGACATTATCTGTGCGAGCGTTCCTGAAGCACGAACGAGTTGCCCGCCCTTACCCTGTCTTAGCTCGATATTGTAAACCATGGTTCCCGTTGGAATCTTTTCCAGAGGAAGGGCATTGCCAATCTTAATTTCAGCATCAGGACCCGACATAACAACATCCCCAACCCTAAGATTAACAGGCGCTATGATATATCTTTTCTCGCCGTCAGCGTAGTTTAAAAGGGCGATTCTTGCGGACCTGTTCGGGTCATATTCGATTGATGCAACCTTAGCAGGGATGCCATGTTTATCCCGCTTAAAATCGATAAGCCTATAAAGCTTTTTTGCTCCGCCCCCTCTAAATCTAATCGTTGTTCGACCTTTATTGTTCCTACCGCCAGTACGCTTCTTGCCAACGGTTAAACTCTTCTCAGGCTCGGTCTTTGTTATATCTGAAAAGTCATCGATAACCCTTTGCCGTAATCCTTGTGATGTTGGCTTAAATGTTTTAAGTCCCATAAGAATCTCCTTACAATCCCTCAAATGCCGATATCTTTTCCCCTTTCATAAGCCTCACATAAGCCTTCTTGTATCTTGGGCGATATCCCTCAAACATTCGCCTTCGCCTCGGCTTGCCCCTGTAATTCACACTCCTTACCTCAACCACATGAACATTGAATATCGTCTCAACGCTCCGTTTTACATCCTCTTTTGTCGCCCTGACATCAACCTTAAAAACATATGTATCTTCTTTTTCCTTATATGTTATACATTTCTCCGTTATGTGTGGTTTCAAAAGCACTTTATACGGGTTCATTATATCACGCACCTTTCTTCAATCTTTGGAAGAGCAGAAAGAAAAATCACGAGCGTATCATTCACAACGAGGTCGTATGTATTTACCTCGCCTGTATGTTTTACGGTAATATTCTTGATATTTCTGCAGGGAAGATATATCTCTTTTTTAACGGTATCGGTTATAACAAGGGTTTTCTGTTTTTCGCCTATACCAATTTTTTTGAATAGATCGGCGAAGGAAGATGTTTTTGGGTTTTCTGGTGTGAAATCCTCAAGAACTTTGACTTGATTCTCTTCTGCCCTTGCAGTTAAAACCGACCGAAACGCTATTCTTCTCATTTTTTTAGGCATAATGAGAACTTTTCTTATCGGTTTTGGTGGGAATACAACGCCGCCGTGTCTCCAAAGGGGCGAGCGAATTGAACCTGCTCGTGCTCGTCCGGTTCCCTTTTGGCGCCACGGTTTTCGACCACCACCGCTAACCTCACCCCTCGTCTTTGCAGATGCAAGGTGCGGATGCTTTCTCCACTGATAGATCCTCAAATACTGATAAACCACCGGCTCGCAAATCTTTGCACCAAATGCAATTTCAGGAAGTTCTACAGTCCCTACTTTCTCTCCAAGCTTATTATAAATTTCAGCCTTAGGCATATGATTCTCCTTATTTAGTTTTCGCAACCAAAACAAGCCCACCTCGACAACCGGGGATTGCTCCTCGCACAAGTAAGAGCGATTTTTCCGGGATGATTTTTTCTATCCTTAACTTTTTTATAGTAACTCGTCTATTTCCCATACGACCAGCCATTCTTTGTCCGCGGAAAACCCTTGATGGGAACGATGACGAGCCCACAGAACCAGGAGCTCTTTCCCTATCTGATTGACCATGTGTTTTAGGACCGCCAGCAAAATCATACCTCACAACCCCACTCTGGAACCCTTTTCCCTTCGATATCCCTGTGCAATCAACAAATTCCCCCTCCTTAAATATCGCAACCGTAAGAACATCACCAACTTTCTTATCCTCAAGTTCATTAGGTTGAACCCTGAATTCCCGAATGTATTTGTGTGGTTTGAGATAAGCTTTTTTGAAATGCCCAAGAAGCGGACGAGTAACTCTTTTATTTGTTAGCTCAAAAGCAAGTTGTAGGCTTGTATATCCTTCTTTTTCCAATGTTTTAATCTGACAAATAGGACAAGGACCAGCCTGAATCACCGTAACGGGTATCCTTTGCCCATCATCAGTATATATAGCTGTCATCCCAAGCTTTTTGCCTATTAGCCCTAACATATTTACCACCTTTATTCTATAAGATAATCTCTATATCAATTCCAGCGGGCAACTCTATCTTCATCATCGATTCAATAGTTTCCTGCGTCGTATCATGAATATCTATAAGTCGCTTGTGGATTCGCATCTCAAATTGTTCGCGGGACTTCTTATCGATGTTTGTTGAGCGAAGAACTGTATAAAGTCTCCTTTTTGTAGGTAAAGGTACCGGACCTGAAACTATTGCCCCTGTGCGCTCAGCTGTCCGCACAATATCCGCTGCAGCCTTATCCAAGATGTAGTGGTCATAAGCGCGTAAAATTATCCTTACCTTCTGTCCCATCTTGCCCCTTTCAAACTACTCGTATGTTATAAGGTATAGTTTATAAGATATAACTTGCTGTAATATATGTCAAGAGGATTTTTAAAAAAAATTATTATAAATCGAAACAAAATCCCAATTTTTACTCTTGACATTTCTTAATACAATCTTATCTTAAAAACCATTAAAAATGAGTTTTATAAGAATAAACTCATATAACATAATGATAAAAAACTCCTTATGAAACCAGAAGGGAGGATTGGATGAATAACCAGAATGTTAAAAGCCTCAATCCCTTTGAGATTGCGCAAAAGCAGTTGGATGAGGCAGCGGAGATTCTCAATCTTGATGATTCTACACATGAGATACTGCGCTGGCCCCAAAGAGAAATCCATGTGACGATACCTGTAAAGATGGATAATGGGGAAACAAAGATATTCCACGGTTTCAGGGTACAATATAATGATGCTCGCGGTCCCTGTAAGGGTGGAATTCGTTATCATCCAGAGGAAACGATTGATACTGTTCGCGCTCTTGCCGCTTGGATGACTTGGAAATGCGCAGTTGTAGATATACCGTATGGCGGCGGAAAGGGTGGTATAGTTTGCAATCCTAAAGAGATGTCCGAAGGGGAACTGGAACGGCTAAGTAGAGGTTATATAAGAGCGATAAATTATTTTATCGGTCCTGAAAAGGATATACCCGCACCAGATGTTTACACAAATCCTCAAATAATGGCTTGGATGATGGATGAATACAGCAAACTAAAAGGTTACAATGTCCCTGGAATGATTACAGGAAAGCCAATACCGCTTGGCGGCTCATTAGGCAGAGGCGATGCTACCGCAAGAGGCGGAATGTACGTGTTGAGAGAAGCCGCTAAGAATTTGGGTATAGATTTGAAAAAGGCAACTGTGGCTATTCAAGGATATGGAAATGCAGGTCAGTTTGCTGCTAAACTTGTTACTGAGTTGTTCGGATCTAAGCTCGTAGCGATCAGCGATTCGAAAGGCGGAATATACAGTGAAAAAGGCTTGGACTGGAAAGAAGTACTTGAACATAAGAAAAAGAACGATAGTGTTGTCGATTTTAAAGGCACCAAGAATATAACAAACGAAGAGATTCTGGAGTTGAATGTAGATGTTCTCATACCTGCTGCGCTTGAAAATGTTATCACAGAAAAGAACGCAGAAAGAATAAAAGCAAAAATTATATTAGAACTTGCAAATGGACCTACAACACCGGAAGCAGATAAAATCCTTTACGAGAACAGAATATTTGTGATTCCTGACTTTCTTGCAAATGCGGGCGGCGTTACTGTATCTTATTTTGAATGGGTACAGAATAATTATGGATATTACTGGGAAGAGCAAGAGGTTCATGATAGGCTTGACAGGAAGATGACAAAGGCGTTCTACGATGTTTATGAGGAAAGTCGGAAGCGTGAGGTTCATATGAGGCTTGCAGCTTATCTTGTCTCTGTCCAGCGTGTGGTTGAGGCTATGAAACTCCGCGGCTGGGTGTAATCCCATAAAATCCCTGCGCAGGGAAATCTTTTAAAAATATAAATTATAAAGTATAAGCGGGCTTTTCGGCAAAAAAGCTCAAGAGCTGGTAATATTTTCGACAAAATCGAATTATCTTTAAACAATGTTCGACCTCCTCATATATAACACATCATCAATAATAACATTTCGCGGTCCCTATGTGCGAGGTAAGAATTTAGCAAAACCGATTATAATCGAAAAAGGAGCCATAGGCTGTAGAAATGGGAGAATAGAATTTATTGGTAAAGAGGATTCGCTTGAGGATAAAACCGCCGCAATAAGCATTGATGCTGAAAATAAGCTTGTCACACCTGCTCTTGTAGACCCTCACACACATATTATTTTTGCCGGCACGAGAAGTGATGAGTTCCTACTCATGCTCAAAGGTCTTACATACACCGAGATAAAAGCATCAGGCGGCGGAATTATAAAAACCGTTGAAAATACAAGAAAAGCATCAAAAACCGAACTACTTCAAAGAGCAAGATTTTTCCTTAAGCAATTTGTCTCAAATGGAACCCTTACTATCGAGGCAAAATCAGGTTATGGTCTTAATCTTTATGATGAGATAAAAATTCTCGAGATAACAAAAGAACTTAAAAACCCTGTTGAAATAGTTTCAACATTCCTTGGTGCTCACGCGGTTCCCCCTGAAATAAGCTTGCCCGAATACACAGAATTTATCATAAATGTGATTCTTCCGGAAATAGCGAAAAGAAGGCTTGCCAGATTTTGTGATGTATTTGTAGAGAGAGGGTTTTTCGGTGTAAACGAGGCAAGAAAGATAATGGAAAGAGCAAAAGAACTTGGTTTTGAGTTGAAGCTCCATACAAATCAATTCAGTGACATAGGCGGAGTTGAACTTGGACTGGAGCTCGGGTGTCGTTCACTTGACCACCTTGAGATTCTCACAGATGATGAAATAATGCTTCTTTCATCGAGTAATACAGCTGCAGTCCTTCTTCCAGGATTCAGTTTCTTCTCGAACTATTCATATTCTCCCGCAAGGAAACTCATTGAAAACAATGACACCATTTTAGAAAGCACACAGCCAGTTGATG
>JBAMLU010000066.1:0-12750 GCA_039793385.1 bacterium | reverse complement strand
TTGCCTGCGTGAATATGAAAATGCTCCCGCTTGAAGCGCTTGCAGCAACGACTATAAACGCAGCTTATTCAATAGGGATGGAGAATTCCACAGGCTCACTCGAGATAGGGAAAAATGCCGACATTATAATCTGGGAAACGAACTCGCTAAATGATATACCATATTTCTTTGGGGCAAATCTTGTTGGTAAGGTTATCAAAAAAGGGGAAATAGTCAAAGGTTAAGTAGTTAAATCATCAACTGCATCAAGAAGTGCTTTAGCAGAAAAACCTTTCATATCGGTAGCCTTAGATGGACAGACCATAGCACAAGTTCCACAACCTTTGCATAATATCTCATTAACGATGACAATATCATTACTATCGTCATAATACCTTGCCTCATAAGGGCAAGCGGGAACACATAGCAGGCATTTCACGCATTTTCTTTGTGATACATAAGCCTTTATCCCGCGTGAGAAATAGGAAACCCCCTTAAGATACTCAAGAACCACCTGCGCTGCTGCTTTGCCATCAATCAATGCCTCACCAAAATTCATGGGCATCCGCGCAGAACCAGCAACAACAATGCCATAAAGTGATGTCTCCTGCGGTGAAAATTTCGTATCAAGCCCACTAAGAAAACCTGCTTTGTCCCTTTTTATATCAAGAAAAGAAACATTAAGCGGCTCCACTCCTGACGCAATAATAACATTATCAAATTCAATTGCAAGATACCTTTCGATAAGCGAATCGAAAACGACTACACCAAGTTTGCCATCATAACCAAGCCCTTGCGAAACCAATAGCTCAAAGCTCTCCTCACCATTTATGTCGTATAAGATCCCGTTACTGATAAAGTATAGCGGATATTTTTCCGAATAGCGAATAAATGTAACCCCTTTCTCCCTGAGCTTCCGGTAAAGTTTCTCGCTCGCACCGTAAGACATAACCTCCTTCACGAAAAAGAATATTCTCGATTCAGGTTGTATCTCGAGGATTTTTAATGCCAGTTCCATCGATTTTCTACAACAAAAGCGACTACAATATGGACGATAATCTGTCAGACACTCAACACACTGGACAAACCCAATGCTCTTATGACCAAGCCTAACATTCTCCAGAATCTGTGTAAAATTTGTATTTAAAATAAGATTTTCTTTTATTATGTTCATTATCTTGGGTTTTCTCTCTTTTGCGCCTGTTGCCACAATAACTGCAGCGAACCTTTTTATTTCGCTTTCTCCTCTGAATTTCACCCTATATTCACCGAGCCTTCCATCAACAGATTCAACATCCTGTCCAAGTCGCACCGTAATTTTTGGATTCTTATGAACTGAATCAACCTTTTTAGCCAGAAATGGAGCAAGTTCAATCCCGTTGTAAATCCCGTTACTCTTGAGACAATTACCACCCAAACTGGATGATGATTCACATATTGTAACGGGGATATCAGATTCAGCAAGAGTAAGGGCAGCAGTTAGCCCCGAGCTCCCCCCGCCAATAACAAGAACCTCTCTCGTTTTAGGTTCAAAACTAACTTTCTCTGACGCTAAAGAGGAAAGAATCCTCATATTTGCTCTAAGCATAGATAAAGCGCAATCGGTATCAACCTTAGAAGTTTTAAGGTCGACTATGCGCAATTTAGGAGAGTATCCAAGAGCATCGCTTATAAATTTATTGAATAGGCTCGAGAAATAATATCCTTGGCATGCACCGATAAGCAGAGATGAAGGTTTGAACTTCTTTATGTTCTCGCCCAAACGCTTGAGCCCATCAGGATTGCAAAGCCTCTCATATTTTTGAACAGAAATGATATTTTCGAGCTTTTTTATCCCTTTTTCAAGCTCATCGAAATTTATATTCTTTGATATTTCATTATCGCAGTTGCAAAGAAAAACGAGAGTACCAGAAGCATCATCGGGTACCTCTGATGCAACTTTTTTAGATTGCTCCCCAAGTTTTCTTGCTATCTCCGCAGAAACAGCAAGCCCATCAGTAAGTGAATCGCTTATATCTTTAGGTTCAACAATGTTACCAGCAAGAAAAACGCCATCTTTAGTTGTTTCGAAGCTATCAAATGATTTTCTTTTTATATAGCCATCCTCGGTGATAAATAAGCCGCTTTTTTCAGCGAGCTCGGCAATTGCCTTGCTTGGGCGTTGACCAACAGCGAGAACCACAAGCTCAAACTGCCCCGTTTCGCTTTTGCCATCCTCAGTTTCATATTGAACGATAAGATTTCCATCGCCGGCACTATCAACAGAGGCAACCCTGCACCTTATGAAAGAAACACCATCAATTTCCCTGAAGTATTTCCAGTATTCTTTACCGAAAGCCCGCAAATCCATAAAGAAAACCGTTATATTTTTGTTGGGGTCTTTCTCTTTTATCATCCTTATTTCTTTAAGCGTAAACATACAACAGGCGCTCGAACAATAAGGATTTACCTCATCCCTGCTTCCAACACACTGAACAAAAGCGATACTATAAGGCTCGACCCCATCAGATAGCCGCTTAACTTTTCCCTCGTTTAGGCTCAAAATTCGTTCGAGTTCTAGCGATGTGATAACATCTTTATACCGTCCGTATCCGTAGCTTGAGCAATTTTCGTAAGGCGAAAGCTCAGAAATTCCCTGGGCAAGCAAAACGGCATTGCATTCAACCACCCTTTCTTCAACACCTTCAAGCACAATTGCGTCAGTTGGGCAGACATTGAGACACTTTCCGCATTTGGTACAGGTAGAATCTATTGTATACTCGTTCAACGAGCTGAACTTTGTTGCCCTGTGAATAGCGGAGTTGAATTCGAAATAAGTTGAATGTATCTTGCAAACATCCTCACATCTCCTACATCCGATACATCGCTCAAAAATAACATAAGGGGATTCCCGCAAAAGTTTCACTCTCAATGATGGGAATTCGCCTTCGATCGCTTTTACCTCGTAACCACGAATAAGCTCGATATTTCCGGCGCCCCTTTTAAGGCAATATTCCTCTGTATCATCACACCCCATCTGCGGAATAAGCCTGCAAAAACCACAGTTATCGGTGGGAAATTGCTTATCAAGAAGCGTTATTACTCCACCAGTATAAGGATTCTTTTCGACAACAGTAACATCATATCCAAGGGCTCTCAAACTATATGCAGCCCTTATCCCTGCAACACCACTTCCAACAATCACAACCCTTTTCATCTTGATTACCTCAATCTATTCTCATTTTTTGTGCTTGTATTCAATTATATCAACAGTGCCGCCCTTTTCTGATGGATTTATTGCGCCATATCCAAGCCATAGTGAGATATGAGTGGCGGTGAAAAAATCGTCTTCGCCGAGCACAGGATCTACAGGGACCCAGCCTGAATTTTCGCTTATATAAACCTCATCCCAGTTATGTTCCACAAACAAACCGTCAAAATAAACAAGCCCACCCACAAGTCGGGATGGTATCCCCAATGACCTACAAAGAGCCATATGTAGTAAAACCTTCGAAAGGGTATTGCCTCGCCTTGATTTCAATGTTTCCGTGGCATTTTCGCTACCGGGATAATATTTTATGCTATCCTTGACAAATCGATTAAAAGCCTTAACAACATCCCATACGGTTTTTTTACCTGCTGAAACTCTTAATGCTGTCTCAATAATAGTAGAATCATCGGCAGGAATCATAAAATCGCTTGAAAGATAAACACCTTCAACCTTCTTACGGTAATCATAAGGGAAAGGGACCGAATCAACGATTGCCTTCGCGGGCGTCTGAATCTTGAATTCACCATATGATAAACCGGTGTTTTCAACGCCATCGAAAGATTGATATTTATTGTTAATGTAGTTTTTAGCATCACCGATTGTTGAGAACTCAAGCTCAGCCTTAGCCCGAAGATAATTGATTCTATTCGGCTCTTTAAGCACCTTTGATGATTTGAGAAAGAGCTTACCAAGCGAAAGGTCAGCAACATTGAGATTTTCCTCAGGAAACTCCTCAGGCGTTTCTGTTGTCATAACCAGCATGTTTTCCGATTGTAGTTCCAGGCGCACGAGATTTTTCATTGCAGCATCAATAAAAAGAACGAAAGGGACATTATCTACCAACCCTGAAACCTTATAAACCTCCCTCCTTTCAAGCGTGTCTCTCTTCACATACTCGAGCTTTAATTTCGAAATTTTCCTAAGCTGTGGCACAATAACATCAAACTCAGCCCCCGGTTTAACCTTTTGAAAATCAACAAATCTGAACAAGATTGTGTAATGGTTGAACATATATCGATCGAGAATATAGGCAGGTCTTTTTATTTTAACTTTCTCCGTTAAAATTTTCTCGCCAAGATTGAACTCGATTGTAGCCGTGTCCCCGTAAACGGTGAGTTTTAGCGTTGATGTTGAATCGTTTATAGATATATTCAGGGTGTAAATTCGAGGCTCACCCTGAGCTGAGTAGATTCCCTTTTCCTCAAGTGATAGCTCCTTTGCAACTCCAGCAGACTTAATCTTATAGTATGTTACAGCCTCAGTTGTGAACCCCTTTTCAGAATAATCGAACCTCACACTATGATACCCAATCTTCTTTCCACCAAACTTTATATCGTAATTGTAAGTCTCATCTGCGAAAACAATATTCAAGCGCCCAAGTACAAAAAGGGATAAAATTATAATTTTTGCTTTTCTATTTATCATTTTCCCCTCCTATAATCAGCGAGGTTTTTGTAGGAGTCTTTTATTTTTTAGGTGTTCTGGTGTGTAGTCGGGCAAAAGGATTGGCGATACCCGGGATGTTACAATGCCGTTTTCAAGAAGTTCGCGATGATAATTTTTCACATGTTCAAGTGAAAGGCGTTTTGCAAACTGAACAGTCTTAGCTTGTATTGCCGCAGCTTTTCCCGCCCTTCTTCCAAAAACATTAACATCAAGAAGGGAGTTTCCCATTAGCCTGTTTGTTCCATGAACTCCCCCTGTAACCTCACCTGCCGCAAAAAGATTTGGGATTGCGGTTCTTCCCCATTCATCGATTATATAAAGCCCGCCATTCTGGTAGTGAAGGGTTGGGTATGTTAGGATTGGTTCTTTTGCGATATCGATTCCGAATCTTTCGTATTGGCGGACCATAGCTGGAATAAGCCGTCTACAAGCACCCTCACCATGCTTGAGTTCTATCATCGGGGTATCGAGCCAGACACCAGAAGCTCCAGAAGGTGTCCGAACGCCTTTATTTCTTTCGATGCACTCCCTTATTATCGCTGATGCCTCTATATCCCTTGGTTCAAGGGGATAAACGAACTGTTCACCGTCGACATTAACAACCTGCGCGCCACTGCCACGAACCTTCTCCGTTATGAGTAGCCCAAGGATTTGCTCGGGGAAAACCGCTCCTGTGGGGTGATATTGCACAGACCCAAGATATCTCAATGGAACGCCTGCCCTATATGCTATAACAAGACCATCGGCTGTTGCGCCGTAGTGATTTGTTGTAGGGTATCCCTGGATGTGCAATCGACCAAATCCACCTGTTGCTATTATAGTGCACTTAGCTTTTATGAGATAATATTCCTCCGTTTCCATATTATAAGCGATAGCGCCCGCACATTCGCCGTTTTCGCCTAAAACGAGCTCTATTGCCGCTGTGAACTCCATAACTTGAATCTTATCCGTTCTATTGCGGACCTCATCACGAAGGGTTTTCATAATAGCTGCGCCTGTGTAATCACGGGCTGCATGCATCCTCTTCTTTGATGTTCCGCCACCATGTTGAACCTTCATCCTTGAGTCCGGATATTTATCGAACATCACCCCCATATTCTCCAACCATCGAATGACAAACGGAGCATCCTCGACAAGAGCCTTAACAAGTTTCGGGTCGTTGTCAAAATGCCCGCCACCCATAACATCAAGATAATGTATAGCTGGCGAGTCCTGAGGCGTTACTGCAGCCTGGATGCCACCTTGAGCCATCATCGTGTTCGCATCGCCAAGCCTTAGCTTCGTAAGAAGCAAAACATTGGCACCCTCCTCTGATGCCATAATTGCCGATGCACACCCAGCACCACCTCCACCAATAATTAGCACATCGCTTTCAAAATCTACCTTTGATAAGTTGAATCTATCCGGGTCTATTCTCGAACGGCTCTCGAATATATCGGCAACCTCGTGGTTAAGCATCATCCCTTTCGACGGTCCAACCTTAAGAGCGCGCTTCTCCTCCCTCTTAAAATCCGGGTGAAACTTATGAAGGATCTCCTCGGCTTCCTCAAGGCTAAGTCGTGGGTATACCTCGTTAAGTCGTCTCTCTCGTGTCTCTTCAACCCTCTTTATAGATTCAAGCATATATTCAGGATAAAGCACAATTACCTCCAATCATTCCTCTTCCGGCTCTATCTCTCTTTGTTTATATAGTTGTTTAAGTTCCTCTTTAGAGAGAGTTAGCAATTGGTTAATCTCTTCAGCAAATTTGCCTTCCTCGAGCTCTTTAATTCTTTGTTGAAGTTCTTTTGATGGGGGGGCGAGCTTGGAGCCGTAGAGCCTCTGGACGAGTATAAACACATTGTAGTGGACGATTTCTGCGGGGCATCGTGCGGTGCACATTCCGCACATAATGCAGTCGAAAGTCATATAAGCGGCTTTTGCTATATCGCCTCTAAGAATTGTGTTTATAGCGTCCATCACCTGGATATTCTGTGGGCAACTTTTGGTGCAGGTGTTGCAAGATACGCATCGAGCAATTTCAGGATAAAGTGCGAGCACAAACTCGCTAAATGGTTTTAGTTCGTCAAGGTCGTATGTTTTTTTCACCGCTGGGAAGAAAGGAATCTGCGCGAGGTACATACCATCCTGGACGATTGTCTGGCATGCGAGCCCTATTGAGACCTTGTAGCTATTTGGTAACCTGTATACAGTTCCGCAAGCACCACAGAATCCTCCACGACAACCACATCCCCGTATAAGCTGGTAGCCCGCATATTCCATAGCTTTCATAATAGTAAGAGAGCTTGGAACTTTATAGGCTTTATTCATTATGTAAACGGTGACGAATTCGGCTGACATATTACCCTTCTTTTTTATATCCTCTCTGTAGAATGGAAAACCATATTCAATATCTGTTCTGGTGTTGTGTTTGTCAACATAATTGCCTTGCTCGGGCAGGCACTTGCACAACCGCCACAACCCTCACACAAAGCCGGATTAACCGCAGCCAAACGGCGCTTATCATCAAGATTAATGGCATCATATGGGCAAGCTTCAACACAATACCCACATCCAACACACACTTCCTCGTCAATCCTCGCAATAAGCGGATCTTTCATAAGCTCCGCACGAGAGAAAAGTCCAATAATCTTAGCTGCTGCCCCTGATGCCTGTGCAACTGTATCCGTTATATCCTTGGGATACTGGCAGGCACCTGCTATGTATATACCAGAGTTCACGCTTTCGAATGGGCGGAGCTTAAGATGAGCCTCTTTCACCCAGCCATATTCATCAATCGGGATTCTCAGTTTTGATGCCAGTTCTTTTGCCCCGTCTGATGGCATCATTGCTGGCGCAAGCACCACAAGGTCAACCTTCATCCTAAGCTGCCTGCCGGTAAGCGTATCAACGCCATAAAGCTCAAGCTTGCCATCATCCTCAATAATACGGGCAATTTTACCCCTTATATAAACCACTCCAGCCTCATCACGGCACCTGGTGTAGAACTCCTCATATCCCTTGCCGTTCGTCCTTATGTCGATGTAGAAAACGAAAGCCTCACCATCGGGGACCTGCTGCTTGTATATAAGTGCCTGTTTTGATGTATACATACAACATATTCGAGAGCAATACGCCACACCCTTCTCCGGGTCCCGCGACCTCACACACTGAATAAACGCCACACGCCTCGGAATCTTCCCATCACTCGGCCGCTTAGGAATTCCTCCGGTTGGTCCTGATGCCGAAAGCAATCTCTCAAACTGAAATGCATCAACAACATCCTTGAACTTGCCATACCCATATTCACCTATCTGACTTATATCATACAACTTGAACCCTGTAGCAACGAGAATTGCGCCAACCTCAACCTCAGTATATCGCTCTTGTTGATCGAACTCTATCGCATTTTTGTCGCATACTTTCTCGCATATTCGGCAAATCCCCTTTTTAAAATAGAGGCAATTATCTCTGTCTATTCGCGGTTTATTTGGCACAGCCTGAGGAAATGGAACGAATATTGCCTTTCTTTTACCAAGCATATGGTCAAATTCCGATGGGGCTTTAGCGGGGCATTTAATAATGCAACTTCCGCAACCGTTGCAAAGGTCCCAGTTCACATATGTTTGTTTGTGCTTTATCTTAACATTAAAAGCGCCAACATAACCGCTTATGGATTCGAGCTCTGAGTAAGCCATTAGATGGATTTTTGGGTTCTGTGCGAGCTCGGTCATCTTTGGTGTGAGGATACACTGGGGGCAATCAAGCGTGGGAAAAGTTTCAGAGAGCTCGACCATCCTGCCGCCTATAGATGATTCCTTTTCAACAAGGTAAACCTCATACCCTGCATCAGCAATATCAAGCGCAGCCTGAATGCCAGAAACCCCGCCACCAAGTATGAGAACCTTTGGCGTTATCTTTATCTTAAGTGGATAGAGTATGGAGTTCCTTCTCACCTTTTCTAACATCGCTCTTATTATGATAATCGCTTTTCTTGTGGCTTCCTCTGGATTGGCATAATGAGGCCAGGAACATTGCTCACGAATATTTGCTATCTCAAGCCTGTATGGGTTTATACCTGCCCTTGAGGCGGCATTACGGAATGTTGTCTCATGAAGAGTTGGCGAGCAAGCGGCAACAACAACACCTGTAAGATTGTGTTCCTTTATAGATTTCTCTAACAAATCTTGCCCAGGACTCGAGCACATATAGATATACTCCGTCGCTACAAAAACATCCCTCTCCCTTGATATAATTTCTGCTACCCGCTTAACATCAACGCTCCCAGCTATATTGTGTCCACAATGGCATATAAAAACACCAAGCCTGTTATTCATAACATGTCCCTTTTGTTTTAAAATTGTATATCATATTGAGCATTTGGTATTAAGTTCATTCTTTAGTTCTCATTCTGCTCAAGCTCGGATGTGGGTCAATAAGATTTTGAGCAAACGAACTTTCCGCATATTCTCCCTTTATACAATACAACGCTAGCTCGGTGAAATACATTATTGGGATAGGCTTAAACCCAGCGATTGTCTCCCGTAAGAGTACCTGGCTTTTGTCAATGTTGAAATGGCATAGCGGGCAGGATGTGAGAATAAGTTCTGCGCCGGATTTCCTTGCGGACGAAATGATAGAATATACCCTATTAGCAACAACCTGTGGTTCAGCAATGGTCTCGTAGTTACCGCAACATTCGATCTTTTCGGCAAAATCAACAGGCACTCCACCAATAGAAGCGACAAAATCCTCAAGTATAGTCGGATGCTCAATATCATCTATAGCGAGCTCCCTCGGACGCAACAACTGACACCCATAAAAACATGCTACCTTTAAACCATCAAGCCGGAATCTAACAAGCTCATTCACCCTATCAAACCCAACCTTATCCTTTATGAGCCTCAAAAAATGAACGACCTCAACCGTGCCTTTGTAATCCGGTTCCTCATCCATGAAGAAATTAACACGATGAGTGAAAGATGGGTCAGCCTTGTATTTATCGTTTGCCCTCCAGAGCGTAGAATAACATATTGAACATATTGTTGTAAGAATCCCTGCGCCCAATTTTTCCGCACGGATAAGATTCCTTAAGGGTCCGAGCTGATGCATAAAATTATCCGTTGTCAGATTGAAACTTGTCCCGCAACAGTTCCATTCCTTCATCTCAATAAGCTCAATTCCGAGTTCCCTTGCAAATTCAATTGCGCTTTCCTCAAGGGCTTTTGCCTTTGTTTTAAGCGTACAGCCCGGATAATAAAGTAATTTCATAATTCTACCTTCTTTTTACGCGGTGAACTTTCTCATCGTTGCTACAAGAGCAATAGTCGGGTAATCCTCAAGCTTAACCTTCTCCTCTATCCTTAACCTATCGTAGTTTTGGCGAAGCTTTATTGTGCGAAGAGCCTCCATTATCCTGGCAATATCTATCCCCTGTGGACATCTGCTCGCACACTCATAACAGCCAACGCATATCCATATCGCCCTCGAATTGAGAACCGGTTCAATATCACCCTCTTGAAGATACATCATAACGGTATTCGGCAGAAACTCCATCTCGCTTGCCGTAGGACATCCAGCCGAACAACATCCACACTGATAACACCTATCTATCCGTTCACCCGATATCTCTTTTATCTTTTCCCTTTTCTCTCTATCCCTTTCCTTGAGATAGAAAATCATTCCTCCCCCATTCAAAAGCATAGGCTCAATGTTTGCATTTGTTCATTCCGGTATGCCCAATTTATTGAGAAGTTGCTGAGGTTTCACCTTGTTGAGATTCATTCCAACCTCCTTAGGCGAAAATCCAAACGCAAGTCCGAGCAGTTGAGAATAATAAAGCACAGGGATTTTGTATTCCTCTTCGAATTCCTGTTCAATGAGCCTCTGGTTATCGTCGTAAGTATTAGCACAGAAAGGGCATGAAAGGACAATACAATCGAGTCCCGCGGAGCTTACCCAGTCAAGTTTTTCCTTTGCTATGGCGTAGGTCGAGTGAGGATCAATTCCTATAAGGAATCCGCCGCAGCAGTGAAGGTAATTTCTGTGATGGACGGGTTCAGCGCCGAGGAGCGCGACGAGAATATCGAGCGTTTTCGGGTCCTCAACCGAGTCGAACCCGTAGACATCCGATGGTTTTATGTAGTGACAACCATAATGAGCAGCAACCCTTATTCCAGCAAGCGGGCGCTTGATATTTTCTTTTATCTTCTCAGGTCCAACATCCTCGTAAAGGTATCGTAGGAAATGTTTGACTTTGGTGTTGCCGTAGTATTTTTTGCCCAATTTCTCGAGCACCCGTTGAGCTTTCTCACGGAATGTGGGATTATGTTCATATTCTTTTTGAGATTCGACCATCTGAACCGTGCATCCACTGCAGAGGCTTATTATACTTGTGAAGCCTGATTGCTCTGATATTGCGATGTTTCTTAAAGCAGAGATCATGGAGGCATCAAATGATGCCGGTTTTATTGGGAACCCACAGCAGGCAAAATCAAGAACATCCTCATACTCAACGCCTAATGCTTTAAGCACATTTCTTGCTGATATCTCGTATGCCCTTCCTTTTGATGGTGTAGTACAGCCAAGGAATAAAGCGTTTCTCACGGTTACTCTCCTTCAATAGATGAGATTTTTGCTATCTTGCTCAATCCCGTTTCATCAAATATTATTTTGAGTTCCTCGTTCACGCTCTTTAGTTGAGGAAGTCCGGCTTTTTCGCGCTTCCTGGCGTCGAAATCGTCAATCTCATACAAGCGCCCCAGTTTGGAAAGGAGTTCGACCTCTTTCTTATAAAGCTCAATGAGCTTGCCTTCACGAGCAGCTATATTCTGAATAGCGCGCATAATATCGGTAATTCTCACACCCTGTGGGCATCGTTCCTGGCAAGAGTAACAGGTTGCGCATAGCCAGACAAAGTCCGACATAAGAACCTCTTCACGCATCCCCAGCAAAACCATATGTATTATCTTTCTCGGATTGAACTTATCGTTTACATATCTCACTGGACAGCTTGCTGTGCAGGTGCCGCAGGCGTAGCATTTAAAAATACCCTCGCCGCCTGGTTCCCTCGCAATTTCAAACCTGAAATTCGGGTCAAGCTCGCTAAATCTGATAACCTCTTTCGCTTCCATAATCTCTCCTTAAAACGAATATTATTTTATTGCATATTTCCTTTTACCCTCTTCGTATAGGTTTCCTCCGTGGCAGTCCTGCGCCACATATGCGGGGAAATCCTTAACCACAAGCCTGTACACTGCCTCAGCACCTAGTTCAGGATATGCCACAAGATCTGCCGATACAACAGATTTTGCGATAAGAGCAGCAGCCCCGCCTGTTGCCGCAAAATAGACAGCCTTATATCTCACCATAGCATCAACCACAGCTTTCGACCGCTCACCCTTGCCAATCATCCCCTTAAGCCCAGACTCAATAAGCGTAGGCGAATACGGGTCCATCCTGCCGCTTGTAGTTGGTCCTGCAGAGTTCATAACCTGACCGGGCTTTGCCGGTGCCGGACCAACATAATAAATAACTGCCCCCTTGATATCAAACGGAAGAGGCTCACCCTTATTTATGAGCTCAACAAGCCTTTTGTGAGCAGCATCGCGGGCTGTGTATATCTCACCGTTTATTAATACCTTGTCGCCCGCAAAAAGCTCACACACAACATCATCACTAAGTGGGGTTGTAATCCTTTTTATCTCGCTCATATCCTGTCCTTTGTATCTGATAATTATAACAGGTTCTTAAATAAAATCAAGCATAACTTTAATTCATTCATTATTTGCGTGAGAATTCTCTTTCTTCCTCAAAAACTCAAGGAAAATATTTTTTGATATTCTCGAGAACCCTGCTGTAAGTTTCCATAATTCATCGAAAGCCACAGGGAATATCCCGTGGAAATCTTTGGCTTTTTCCGTTTTTTCGGGCGAAATTTTCATAGCAAGGCGCATTGTCCAGAGTCGCGAAAGACTTGATATGACAAAATGAATATGATAATTTCTGAAATCCTGCCCCAGAAAATGAATGTGGAACCCGCTTATAGATTTTGCGAATGCTCCACCAAACATAGAGCCCAAGAATCCTGCAGCAGC
>JBAMLU010000065.1:23907-27517 GCA_039793385.1 bacterium | reverse complement strand
TTATACGGATAAATCTGGGCATGGGTATCCTGATGAGCCTTATCGATTCACATTTTTCTCAAAGGCTGTGCTCAATGCTCTACCAACAATAGGATTTAAGCCTGATGTAATTCATGCGAATGATGCTCATACGGCAGTTATAGTTGCGCTTTTGGCGTTGAAATATTCAATCCATCCTTTCCTTGCCGATACAGGAACACTTTTCACAATCCATAACATCGGCTACCAAGGGATATGGGAACCATCAATCATAAACGCTATCGGTGTCGGATGGAACCAGTTCTACCCTATGGGACCTTTCGAATTCTATGGAAAGGTGAATTTTATGAAATTAGGGATCGTTTATGCCGATGCTGTATCCACTGTATCGCCAACTTATGCAAGAGAAATCACAAGCTCATCCGAATATGGATACGGACTTGAGGGCGTTCTTAGAACAAGGGTAGGAAGGTTGTTTGGCATCCTTAACGGCGTAAATTACGACGAATGGAACCCCGAGCTTGATGAGTTTATCCCATACAAATATTCGATCGATAATCTCGATATGAAGGAAAAGAACAAGCAATACCTTATGAAAGAACTGAAGATGAAAAGAATAAAAGCGGAGGCACCGCTATTCGGGTTTATAGGGCGACTCGTTGAACAGAAAGGGGTTGAACTATTATGTGAGGTTATCCCTCGAATAATCGAGGAGGGCGGAAATGTTGTCATACTTGGCACCGGAACCGAGAAATATCACTCAATTCTTCAGGATTTACAATCCCAATTTCAAAAGCGTTTGTCAGTTAATCTCAGATTCGATATAAGGCTTTCACACCTAATTGAGGCTGCCTGTGATTTCTTCCTTATGCCATCAAAATACGAACCCTGCGGACTAAACCAGCTTTACAGCCTCAAATATGGAACCATCCCAATCGTGAGAAAAACTGGCGGACTCGCTGACACAATCCTTGATTACTCAGAACATCCAGATGAGGGTTATGGGTTTGTATTTGATGATTTCTCTGCCCCAGCCTTGTGGATGGCAGTTCAAAAGGCATTACATCTATACAACCAAAAAGAAAAATTTGCAGCGGTCAGAAAAAGAGCAATGAAAAAGGATTTCTCCTGGGAAAACCCCGTTTATAAATATATGGAACTATATGATAAGGTATACGAGTGGCATAATAGCAGGTGATAAAGGAGGGGTATGAAAGGCATAATAATGGCTGGGGGGTTCGGCACCCGACTAAGACCCTTAACATACGAACTTCCAAAACCTATGGTGCCAATTTTAAATAGACCCATTATGGAATATGTGGTCAAACTTTTAGCAAAGGAAGGGATAAAAGATATAATTAGTCTACTTTATTTTGAACCCGAACGGATTATGAACTATTTTGAGCAGGGCGAGAAATTCGGTGTTAACATGAAATATACAATCCCAGCAGCCGATTTTGGAACCTGTGGAGCGGTAAAATTCGCCGTAAATACATATGGGATAGATGAAACGATTGTGGTTATATCGGGTGATGTGCTTACAGATTTTGAGCTTGCACCTGCAATTGCATTTCACAAAGAAAAAGGGGCATTAGCAACTATACTTCTCACACGCGTAGAAAATCCCCTTTCTTTTGGCATAGTTATAACATCCCCCAACAGCTCTATCGAGCGCTTCCTCGAAAAACCATCATGGGGACAGGTATTCTCAGATACGATAAATACAGGAATATATATCCTTGAACCGGAGGTTTTCGAACTCGTGCCTCAAGGTGTAGAATTTGATTTCTCAAAAGACCTTTACCCTCTTATGCTTAAGGAAAAGAAACCATTATATGGATATATTGCAAGCGGCTATTGGCGGGATGTCGGAAGTATCAAGGATTATAAGGAGTCTGCACTTGATGCCCTTTTCGGAAAAGTAAAACTTGAAAAAGCCGCCAAAAAACTTGAATGGCATAAATGTGAACTTTTTGTTGAAGAAGAGGGTTTCATTCCAGAAGATGCTCAATTTGAGGGTAAGGTGTATCTTGGTAAGGGGGTAAAAATCTACCCTGGTGCAAGAATAAAAGATTCTGTTATAGGCAATGGCACTGTTATAGAAGAAAACGCAAATTGTATTTACTCAGTTATCTGGGATAATGTAAGAGTTGGCAGAGGCGCGGAGATAAGGGAAAGTATTGTTGCATCAGGGGTTGTGGTAGGTGATGGTGCAACTGTTTTAGAAAATGTTGTTCTTTCGGCGGGATGCAAGATAGGTGAGAACAGTGTGGTAAATCCGGGGATTAAAGTATGGCCTAATAAGGAGGTGGAAAACGGCGCAACATTAACATCAAGCCTCATATGGGGCGAAAAGTGGTCAGGCGAACTATTCACGAACGCAAGGATAAGCGGGATTGTGAATGAAGAAATCTCACCCGAGTTCGCAAGTAAGTTAGGGGGTATCCTTGGTAGTCATTTCGGAATAGGAAAATCAATCGCTGTTAGCCGCGACTCAGATAGAGCAAGCCAGATGCTCGCTCGAGCGTTTATTTCCGGGTTGCTCTCTACTGGCATAAATGTCAGCTATTTCAGCATATTGCCAATTCCAACTATGAGAACAGAACTCAGGATAAAAAGAACCTATAGCGCCGGGGTTCACATAAGAAAGTCTCCATATAATGTGAGGATTATGGATATTATCTTTTTCTCGTCGGATGGCAAGGATATACCGCTCAGTCTTTGCAGGTCTATAGAACGGGTATTTTTCCGCGAGGATTACTCAAGGGCAAACTACAACCAGATAGGCACGCTCGAACACACCCAAAGGTTCGCGCTCAATGACTACATAAACGAATTCCTTAAATCAATCGATATTCCGACAATAAAAAGCAGGAAGTTCAAGGTGGTAGTGGATTTTAGTTTTGGCGGTGCAATCCCTGTTCTTCAAGAGATATTTGACCTTCTTGGTGTTGAGCTTATTCCGTTAAATGCTTTCATTGACCCGAACAGGATAACAAAAACGAGAGATGAACTTGAAAATCAACTTGCCCAACTCTCGGTTATTGTTCACTCTCTTGGTGCCAACATAGGGTTTATGGTGGACCCATCAGGAGAAAGGCTATACAT
Organism: bacterium; assembly: GCA_039793385.1. Classification (GTDB taxonomy): domain Bacteria; phylum UBP14; class UBA6098; order JBAMLU01; family JBAMLU01; genus JBAMLU01. The sequence goes on along the minus strand of JBAMLU010000065.1, from coordinate 24,430 downwards.
AATCGACGAAAAAGGGAAACTTCTCTCTCCCGATGAGGAGATGTATGCGGTTATAAAGCTTTATCTTCTCGTATCAGGCGGCAAAAATATTGCAGTGCCTATTTCAGCATCGATGGCAATTGATAAGCTTTTGCAGGATTTTGGCGGGAAACTCATTCGCACAAGGGATGACCATCTATCTTTAATGGAGATGTCTGAGCGTGAGGATATAGATTTCGTCGCAGGCACAAGAGGAGGATTCATATTCAAGCCGTTCTCTTTCGCCTGTGATGCTATGTATGCAACCGCAAAAATCCTCGAACTTCTTGCTAAAGCGGATACCGCTTTCAGCGCTCTATTAGATGGATTCCCGAAGCTCGTGAGAAAAGAAAGAATTGTTACCTGCTCGTGGAAATCCAAAGGCAAGATAATGCGCGAGCTCATTCAAGAAACCTCAAACCTACGCCGAGAGATAATCGATGGTGTGAGGCTCCTATTTGATGATAGCTGGGTTCTTGTCCTACCCGACCCGTCTCGCCCGCAG
>JBAMLU010000065.1:16446-23897 GCA_039793385.1 bacterium | reverse complement strand
CCGCAGTTCAGGGTGATGTCTGAATCAATAGATGAGGAAAAAGCCGCAGCTCTTGCCGACCACTACAAAGAACTTCTAAAGAAATGGCAAAATGAATAGCCCGACATTTCGGATATTTCATGGGATTGACATAGTCGAGGTAAAAAGAATAGCAAGGCTTGCCCAAACATACCGTGAGCGATTTCTTAACCGTGTTTTCACCCCACAAGAACTCACTTATGCCTTCAAAAGGAAAAACCCTTTCGTTCATCTCGCTGGGCGTTTCGCGGCTAAAGAGGCAGGTGTTAAAGCACTTGCTCCTCTTATAAAAACAACGATAAGCCAATTCGAAACCTTTATGGACAAAAACGGCTCGCCATACATAGTTTTTAACGGCAACTCAAATATCAAGGGCGAACTCTCAATTTCTCACACAAACGAACTCGCTTTCGCCTCTGTCGTTTTTATCCTCAATCTTTGAAATGTGTTGCGTTTTATTTTTATTCGCTTATAATATAGAGAAAGAAAGGGTAGTATGAAAATTCTTGTGTTAAATTCTGGAAGTTCATCAATTAAATATCAACTTTGGGAAACAGATAGAGACCAAAGAATAGCGAGGGGAATAGTTTCACGGATAGGGGAGGAAGAAGGCGAAATCGAACATATCCCCGAAGGGAGACCGCTATTAAAGAAGAGCTTTGGGAAAAGAATAGACCACACAGAAGCATTACAGAGAATACTTGAGATACTCGTAACCCCACCGAATGGAGTTATAAATTCAATTGCTGAAATAGAAGCTGTGGGGCATAGAGTTGTTCACGGTGGAGAGAAATTTTTAGATACAGCACTTATTACGGATGAGGTTATAGAGAAGATAAAGGAGTGCATACCCCTTGCACCACTTCATAATCCGCCGAATCTCAAAGGGATTGAGGTTTGCAAGAAACTTTTGCCCAACATCCCTCAGGCGGCAGTATTCGATACAACATTCCACAAAGATATTCCACCTTATGCCTATATCTACGGACTACCATATCATTATTACGAGAAATACCGGATAAGGAGATACGGATTTCACGGGACATCGCACATGTATGTTTCTCGGAAGGGTGCAGAGCTTATAGGGAAAGATGTGCGGGAATTGAAGATAATTACCTGTCATATTGGAAATGGTGTGAGTATAACGGCAGTAGATAAGGGCAAATCTGTGGATACATCAATGGGGTTCACCCCAGCCGAGGGACTTCTTATGGGCACGAGGGCTGGTGATATGGACCCTGCAATTCCGCTGTTTATAATGAACAAAACTGGAATAAGCCCTACCGAAATGGACGATATAATCAACAAAAAAAGCGGACTCCTCGGAGTTTCAGGTGTCTCAAACGATATGCGCGACATAATTGCCGCAATAAAAAAAGGAGAAACAAGAGCCAGACTCGCACTTGAAATATACTGCTACAGGATTAAAAAATACATCGGTGCATACACTGCTGCACTCGGCGGACTTGACCTACTCGTTTTTACTGCAGGTGTCGGCGAAAATAATTCCCTTATAAGAAAAGAAGTATGCAAAGGATTAGAATTTTTCGGAATTGAGCTCGACGAAGACCTGAACAATAACACTATTGGAAGAAACGGTATCATCTCAAAAGAAAATAGCAGGGTGAAGGTTGCCGTTATAAAAACTAACGAAGAACTTGTCATTGCTCAGGAGACCGCCAGAATAATAAAAGAAAAGGCTTAAAGAAAAAGTATTTGACTTTTGAGATAATATTAGTAAAGTTATATTAATGGATGAAGGTCTTTTTATAACTGTTGAGGGCATAGATGGGAGCGGGAAATCTACACAGGTATCAATGATAAAGGATTATCTTTCATCGCTTGGATGGGCTGTCTATGTCACTCGAGAACCTGGTGGAACAGAGATATCCGAGAAGATTCGCAGTATCCTTTTGGACTGCAAAAACAAGGATATGGAACCGTTGACGGAACTTTTTCTCTTCCTTGCTTCACGAGCTCAACATACAATGGAGGTTGTGATACCGCATCTTAAAAAGGGTGAGGCAGTTGTTTCGGATAGATATGCTGATTCATCCGTTGCGTTTCAGGGTTGGGGAAGAAAGATTGGCTGGGAACTCGTTGAGAATCTGAATTATGTAGCTACATTCGGGATAGAACCTCATCTAACAATCCTTCTTGATATCCCACCGGAACTGGGACAGGAGAGGCTATCGCTCGTGCAAGGTAAACTTTTCAAGGATAGGATGGAAGGAGAAAAGGGGGAATTCCATAAACTTGTTCGCTATGGTTATCTCGACCTCGCAAAACGACATAGCAATAGAATAAAGGTCATTGATGGTACAAAATCGGTAAGTAATGTATGGTCAGAGATAAAACACCATATAGATGAGCTTTTAACAAAGAGGAGGAATAGATAAAAATGAGGGTGCTCAAAAAGACAGGGCTTATAGCAATAATAGTTCTTCTTGTGCTTTCATTCTGGATTCTTCAGGGACAAATAGCTCAAAATAAAGGCAATATCTATGCAGGACTTAAACTTCTTGACCAGGTTATTGTCAAAGCTCACACATTCTATGTTGACCCTATTGATGTTGATAAGTTTATAAAAGCTGGTATAAGAGGGGCACTTGCTGCGCTCGACCCTTACACACAATTCTTCGACCAGAAAGAATACGAGGACCTCAAAATAGATACAGGAGGTAAGTTTGAGGGTGTAGGGTTGACAATCGGAATAAGGGATAATGTTTTGACTGTTATATCCCCGATTGAAGGTGGACCAGCATATAAACTCGGGATAAAAGCGGGCGACCAGATAATTAAAATAGAAGGGAAATCAACAAAGGGGATAACGATTGATGAGGCAGTTCAAAAACTTAGAGGACCGAAAGGCACGACAGTAACAATAACCATAAGACGAGAGGGCGAGCCAGAACTTCTCGATTACACTATAACAAGGGATGTGATAGAGATAAAAGCGGTGCCTTTCTATGGTCTTGTTGAGCCGGAAATTGGTTATGTTAGGCTTGCAAGGTATTCTGAAACAGCAGAAAAAGAGCTTCGAGAAGCCATATTAGAGTTGAAAAGGAAGGGTGCTAAGTCCCTTATCCTTGACCTCCGTGGAAATCCCGGCGGTCTTTTAAGAGAGGCGGTTGATGTTTCGAGCTTGTTCCTCGAACGGGGCTCGCTTGTCGTTTACACGATGGGTAAAAATAGCGAGCGCGAGAATTACACAACATACATTGATGGCTTATGGACGAAAGAACCGCTTATCGTGCTTGTTGACGGTGGAACTGCGTCAGCCGCAGAAATCACTGCCGGCGCAATCCAGGATAACGATAAAGGAATCATATTAGGCGAAAGAACTTTTGGAAAAGGGCTTGTTCAATCTGTTCTCCCTCTTCAAGAAAACAATGCACTCAAAATAACAACCTCAAAATACTATATGCCAAGCGGAAGAAGCATCCAGAAAGAGGATTATCTCAAGAGAAAAGATATAGCTATAATATCCAAATACCAGTCTGAGGCAGGTAAAGAGGAAGAAGAGGATATAGAAACTATTGAGACTTCACCTGACACAACAGATACAACTGAACAACTTGGTGAACCCTACAAAACCCTTGTTAATAAGAGAACAGTTTATGGTGGTGGCGGAATAACCCCAGACTATAGATTCAAACCACCAAGGATAGGCAAACTCGAAACCGAACTCGAAAGGAAAACTTTATTCTTCAATTTCGCCGTGCATTACATAGCAACACACAAAAATATAACGCCGCAGTTTGAAATTACGGATGAGGTTTTGAACGAGTTCAAGAGTTATCTCAAAGAAAAGAATTTCACATACAAAAGCCGCGCTGAGGAAGAGCTCGAGAATTTGATAAAGATAGCTAATGAAAGCGGATATAGCGAGGAAACAAAAAAGGAGATAGAGCGTCTCAAACAAATCCTCGAAAAGGAAAAGGAACTTGAGTTTGAGAAGGCAAAGGAATACATTGTTATGGCATTAAAAAGGGAAATATTGGGGAATCTTTACGGGGATACCGCAAGATACCAATATTCCATACTACCCTACGACCCAACAATAAAAGAAGCCTGCAAATTACTGAAAGATAAGGCTAAATATACATCAATACTGAAGCCATAGGATTTATTCTCCCGCAAAACGCTAACTAAAAGAATTCCTCTCCAGGAATTTTAACATCAAAATTTAGCCCCAAACTAAAATCATTTAAAATATTTCCACATCCTGCCGAAAAAGAAAACGAAAGGAGGTTTTATGCGTTTAAGGTTGTCAATGACAAAAAGAGGGATGATGAGGTTAATATTTGGTGCTATCTTGATTCTTCTTTCGATTTCCGCAATCTGTGCGCTAATAATAGCCAATAACGAAAAAAAATATGCCACAACCCGTATACTTGAAGAACTTCAAAGGATTGAAATGGTTTATAAAGAAAAGATAGATACCGCCGAGCAATTGCTTCACAAAATTGCAAATTCCAAGGAGATAAGAAAGATATACACAACCGACACTTCAAATCTAAATGAAATAGAGAAATATCTCATCATCGCCGGCATAGATAACTTTAAGGATATAATTCTATTGGGTCCGAAGAGTGAAATAATATACTCTTTTAGACATAAATACCCGCCCGCAAGCCTTAAAGAAGACATAAATAATATAAAAAAAGAGAAGGGAAAGGGTCTTGTCGTTTATAGCCCACTATACCCATTCTGGAAAGGTTATCACATATTTCTCGGGAGTGATATTATTATTGGAACCAAAAAGAAAGGAGAAATATGGGGTGTCATACCGATTGAAAATATCCCCATTGTTGAATCCTGGCGGGGAAGTTTTCTTGCTATTAATGATAAAATTGTTTTTAGCACAAAAATTTCCGCTTCGGATGAGCGAGAGATAATGAGGATAATTTCCGGTGAAAAGGGATATGGAATAATAGAACATAAACTAAAGCAAGGCAATAGATATATTATAAAGGCTTCTCCACCATATGGGATTGTTGTTGGAATTGAAAAGCCAGCGGATACTATCGCTCGAGCACTTTACTCGCTTTTCTTCCTTCTGTTTGCACTTACAATTGGACTCTTATTGAGCTTTATGATATTCGACAGAAATTACATTGAGCTTGCAAATTTTGAGAAATGGCTAACATCTTTAAAAAGCAAACCTATAACGATAGAAGATCTGGAGCGATTTCCAGCAAGCACCGGGTTATTTAGTCATCTTGGTGCTACACTTACTGAGTCTTTTAAACTTTACACCGCAAGAACCCAGGAACTTCAACAGAATCTCGCTCATATTTCAAAACGGATCATTACAAGGATTCAATCGTTGAAGGAGAATCTGGAGATTATCTTTGAGGCTCTTCTTGAACCGACAAAGAACTCAGCAAACATTGCATCATCAATAACAGAAATGGGCAGTGATTCGAAAGAGCTTGTGGAAAGCACTAAACTTGCGGTTGATGTCACGAGGGATAGTGAGAAGAATTTATTGGTTCAAAGCAAGATATGGAGGAAATCAAGTTCACTTGTTGAGCTTGCTATATCAAGGGTTCAAGAATTAAGGAGTGACCTCGACAATCTTTCGCAATACCTTGTCTCAACCGCAACGATTGTGAAAACCCTCGAGGATAAGATGTGGACAATATTCACAACCGAAACTCAAAAACCCTTGCCCATAGCAAATAAAAATATAAATCTCCAGGGCATATTCAAATCCCTTGCTGACCTTATAGCATTCATCGATTCGACAGATAATCTTTTGACAAAACTGAAAGCAAAAAGCGAATCGGCTGAGGGAAACCTAAAGGAATTAAGCGAGAAGATAAAAGAGGCGATATTATATATTGAGAATTTTCTTACCACAGAAAAAAGGCTTCTTAGCCTTCTTGAGAAGCTTATATCTGTTGCTGATGGAAGTATATGGAGCGTTGAGGATATAAAGCACAATATTGAGAATGTTTCGCGTGTAAACTGGGATATAGCATCTCAAATAAAATCAATATTAAACGAGCTTGATGATATCCAGAAAGAGCTTGAAATTTCGATAAGAGAGGGCGTGATTAGAGAGGAGAAAAAAGCAGCTTAGCGAAGAAGCCCCCTTTCCATGTTTAATGTGCCCCCACCAGCCAAGAAGAATGGGAGGGGGCTTAATATTTTAAGGTACAAAGAGGGTTCCAGCTTCGCCCTTTATAGATTTGCCGATGAGTTCTGGTGATGTTATTATAGCTTTTTTGCCGCCACGCTCGAGAAAGCTTATTATTGCCCTTACTTTTGGTGCCATAGAACCCTCAGCAAAGTGTTTTTCATCCAGATATCTTTTGGCTTCAATAACATCGACCTTATCAAGGGCTTTCTGGTCGGGCTTGCCAAAGTTTATATAAACATGTGGCACTGCAGTTGAGATAATGAAAAGCTCGGCGCCAATTTCCGAGGCGAGAAGTGATGAGGCATAATCCTTATCGATAACCGCCGCAACACCCTCAAGCCGACCCTCCTCCACCTCTATAACAGGTATTCCTCCCCCACCAACCGCAACAACTACAAAACCAGCACTAACGAGCTTTCTAACAGCGTCAATCTCCACAACCCTTCTTGGAATAGGTGATGGAACTACCCGTCTCCAACCACGACCAGCATCCTCCTTAACAACCCATTTCTCATCTCCTGCAGCAATCTCAGCCTCTTCCTTTGACGAATAAAACGGACCTACTGGCTTCGTCGGATTGATAAATGCCGGGTCATCTCTATCCACAATGACCTGAGTCACAACAGTGACACAATTCTTTTGAATTCCTCTTTTGAAAAACTCGTGCTGCATAGACTGTTGGATCATATACCCAATAGAGCCCTGCGTGTCAGCGCCACAAATATCCATTGGAACAGTGTGAAGTCCCATAAGTTTTCGCCCCGCCTCGGAGCGTAGAAGAATAAAACCAACCTGCGGACCATTGCCATGCGTTATAACAACCTCATACCCAGCCTCAACAAGGTCTGCTATGTGTGTACAGGTCTCTCGAACCGCATCGAATTGATCAGGAACAGTCTGATGATCCTTGTCTTTTATGAGAGAGTTTCCACCTATTGCTACAACGGCTATTCTACCCATAGTTTCTCCTTTAGTTTTCATATAAGCCCGAGTATTTCAAGTTCTTTTTCGTCCCAGAGGTCTGACATTGTTAAAGCCATGCCTGCTTTTTGAGTATGAAGTCTATATTCAGCAACATCATATATAATGGAGTTTGGTCCTGATGCCACCTCGTCTTCGACCTCCTGCCCTCTATCAATAGGCATCGGATGTGTGAACAATGCATTATCTGTTAGCTCTTTCATCTTTTTAGCTGTGCATATCCATTCCTTACCATATGATGCAGCCTTTCTCTTTTCCTCCTCTTTCTGGAAAACACCATCTTTATAAGCATTTGGCGATA
>JBAMLU010000065.1:0-16436 GCA_039793385.1 bacterium | reverse complement strand
CTTTGCGTCATTAGTTTCGCATTGTTTCTTAACAAGTTTTATAATTTCCGGGTCAAGGTTGTATCCCTCGGGATAAGCAATCCTGACATTCATTCCGAACATTGACGCAACAATAGCGAACTCCTGCACCGAACACCAAGACCTCGCAAGAGCGCCACTTGCCCAGGTTATAAGCGCTGTTGCACCTTTCAAGTTGTAACCGAGCCTATCCTGGATTCCCATAATATCTGATAGCCCCTGGTAAGGATGGAACTTATCATCAGCCATATTGTGGACAGGGATTGATGCGTATTCTGCGAATTCCCTTAGCATACTGTTTCCTTCACCATAATATGAAACCTTATCCTCGAGTCGTCTAATGCCAACCCCAACGGCATATCTGCTCATAACCCTGGCAACATCCTCAATTGTTTCGCCTGCGGTTGTAGCTGTTTTCAAACGCATAGCCTCAGGTACGAGGTATTGAGCCGCACCACCAAGCTCTACCGCCGCAGCCTCAAAAGACTGCCGAGTCCTCACTGATGGATTATAAAAGAACATCATAAATGTTCTTCTCTTGAGAAGGTTGTAAAACCGCGGTGAATACCTGAATCTCTTCATCTCGCGCGCAACTCTTATCAGGTCCTCGAGCTCCTCTTTTTTCCAATCCGCCGTCGTTATAAGGTCCCTTCCATAATATTTGGAGCGTGCCATATAATTCCTCCTTTCACATAAGAATCATTGGGAGGGGTTTGAGTTCTCGTCTAATTGGGTCAAATATCATACCAAAAGCCTCTATAGTTGTAATACCTAAAAGGAAAATCCCTTCATCTCCGAAAATTACAGGTGCGCAACGCCTTTTGCCTTCGTATTCGAAACAGGCATTTCCCAAAGCTTTTTCGACAATCTCCCCGTTTGCCAGCCTGAATTTTTGCGTATCTATGGGTTCAATCCCCAATTCCTTGAGAATTCCTTCATCAACCACAGAATATAACGCCCCGGAGTCCACAAGAAATTCACACTCTTTATACCGTTCGGGATATTGAGGATTAATCACTTTCACCTTTAAAAAAGTTATACCCATTCTTTACCCCTTTATGAAAGATTCTTCGTCTTGTGGAAGATAGGGTTCAGGATATAGTGACCCCTTCCTACTTAATCACCATCTTCCTCCCATAGTGAGAGCCATAATAGCCTTGTGAGCGTGAAGTCTATTTTCTGCTTCATCGAAGACGACAGATTGTGGCCCATCAATAACCTCGTCAGTTACCTCCATATCCCTGTCGGCGGGCAGGCAGTGCATATAAATTCCGTGAGGCTTAATGAGAGCCATCTTCTTTTTATCGCATATCCAGTCTTTATTTTTTTCAAAAAGTGATTTCATCCCTTTCTCATCGAGGTCTTCTATCTTTTTGCCATTCTTGTCTACCTTGGCGAAATATTTCAAAGAGCCCCAGGATTTAGGGTAAACGATATCAGCTTCCCTGAAAGCGTCTTCCATCTGGTCTGTTTCCTCGAATTTAGTTCCATTCATATCGCAGAATTCTTTAACTTTGGCTATAACTTCAGGGTCAAGTTCGAACCCTTTAGGTCGGGCAAGCACAACATCCATACCGAGCTTTGCGCTTGCAAGAACAACGCTTTGAGGAACAGCAAGGGGTTTAGCATAGGAGCCCGAATAAGCCCATGACATAACTATCTTCAGCCCCTTGAATGTCCCGAATTTTTCCTTTATTGTAATCATATCAGCGAGTGCCTGCGTAGGGTGGAACTTGTCGCACTCCATATTTATCACTGGCGCTTTCATATAGTATGCAAACTCTTTCATCACCGAGTTAGCAAATCCGTAAATCCATTGAGCAGGAGCACCGTACATCCTTATACCAAGTCCATCGCAGTATCTGTCGATAACCTGAGCAACATCGCAAATTCGCTCGGTACGATAAGGAATTTCGTATCCTGCTCGAGCTGGTGTATAAATTTTTTCAACATCAAGAAGAAGCGGGTGACCACCAAGCTGAAGAATGCCTGTGGAGAAACTGGTGAAGGTTCGCAAAGAATGGTTGAAAAAGATCATATAAAATGTCTTACCGCGAAGTATATGGGTATGGTCCTCACCCATAAGGAACCTTCGCTTCAGTTCAAGCGCAACATCTATAAGCGTCTCCCACTCCTCTTTTGTGTAATCGAGCTCAGCATCGATCCAATCTCTTCCTGTAAAGGTATTGGTCTTCATCGATCATACCTCCTTTTATTTTTGTTGTATAATTTAAAACAAAATTTATTTTTTAGCAATCGACAAAATTATTTAAAGAAGGAAGAAAATGAAAAAAGCTGTTTGAGCTTTTTAGTTGAAAATGGATAAGCTAAGCTTGCCCGTTTATTATAATAGAGTGTCGAGATGATTATAATTGCGATAATTAGTATAAAAAAGAGTGGGAAATAAACAGAAGCAGCTATTGAAACCATAAGCACAGAAATCCAAATACCGTATTTTAGAAGAGTGGGATTTTTGTATGATGCGATGAGAAAAGGCAACGCAAATATTCCAGCCATATAAACTGCCTGCTCAACAATAAAATAGCCAAGTATTGACGCAATTATTATTAAAACCAGGGCTATTAACTTAGCTTTTTTGACACCGAATACGCAGGCGATGGTCTTTTTCCCTATAAGAATATCACCTTCTATATCCGGTATTGTCGTTAACACATAAACAGCACCATATGCAATAAAATAAGGTAGCGAATGAAGAATTGCCTTAAAACTCAAATGCCCGCCCGTTAAAGAGCCTAAAATATAAATAAGCGAGCCGTGACCAAAAGCGTTTAGTATTAACGCCCAAAACCAATCATCTTTTAGTGAGTAGCGGGGCACACTGTAAAGTATTCCGAGAAAAACACCAAGAATAGCAAGAATACCCGTCCATAAACTCACAATGAAAAATAACAATATCGCTATAGCAGAAAGAACAATATATTCCGCAAAAGCCCATTTTATGCTCAAATAGCCACTTGTAAGGATGGGCAATTTCTTATTGGCACGGTCGCTATCTATATCATATATCTGGTTTATTATATAAACAGAACCCCCAAGCAATGTCACGGCTATAAATGCTATAAATGAGCGAGATGATTCTATTCCACTTTTATAGTATCCGATGAGAAACGGTGCCCACACCGGCAAAAGCAAAAGCGGTCGCATAAGGAATATCGAGTCAACGAGTTTTATAAGGATTTTTCGGGTTAGCATGATGTGATATTTAAAGGGCAAAAGGATTCATCTTATAGCACACCGAGATGTTCCAAAAGGATTTTTAGACCTATGCCAACAAGCAAAAGCCCGCCAGCAAATTCGAACTTCTCTTCGTAAAGATGCCTCGTTTTTACACCGAAAAGCACGCCTGTTGTGGATAGAAAAAAAGTAACTACCCCTATTATAAAAACGGTAAGGATTATTGAGATTCTTAAAAACGAAAAAGTTAATCCTACAGCAAGTGCATCAATGCTTGTCGCAAAAGAGAGTAAGACGATGGTTCGAGTGCAAAAGCTTATTTTATTTTCCTTCTGCAACTGGAACGACTCTATTATCATCTTTACACCTATAAAAGCGAGAATCCCAAACACCACCCAGTGATCAAACATAGAAATATATTGAGCGACAGTCCTTCCTGCAAGCCATCCAACGACAGGCATAATCGCCTGGAACAACCCAAATGAAAGTCCAACAATTAAAGCCTCTTTTATGCCATTCCCGCAAATAGTGCCACCTATTGCAATCGCAATTGCAAAGGCGTCCATAGCAAGTCCGAGTGCAATAAAGAAAATATCAAAATTTTTCATTCTCTATGCTTTAATATAATATTTTCCCGGGAGCTGTTTAACAACACCTTGCAATTCGAGTTCAAAAAGTGAAGCTAAAAGGTTCCTTACGGGAATACCGAGTTTATTAGAGAGTTCGTCAATATGAACGGGGTTATCAGAAATAGCGCCCAAAAGTAGTGCTTTTGGTTCTTCTACTGCTTCCTGTTTTATTTCTTCTTTTGGCATCAAAAGTAAAGGTTTCTTACCTAAAATAGGTGCGAGGGTTTCAAGGATGATTTTGGCATCTGGTGCTGGTGTTGCGCCGAGTTCAATAAGTCTGTTTACTCCTTTGCTTTTCTCGCTGTTCATAGGACCTGGCACAGCAAAGATCTCTCGACCCTCATCAATAGCGTAATTCGCCGTTATAAGCGCGCCACTTTTTTCACCCGCCTCAACAATCACTGTCCCATAACACATCCCGCTTATAATTCTATTTCTTCTTGGGAAATTATATGCAAGTGGCGGAGTACCTATCGGGAATTCGGAAATAATGGTGCCTTTATCGATTATCTCCTTGTAAAGGTTATAGTTTGAAGCTGGAAATATCCTATCGATACCACAACCAAAAACAGCGATGCTCTTTCCTCCGGCATCAAGCGTAGCCCAGTGCGCAATTGAATCAATCCCCTGCGCAAATCCTGATACGATTGTGAAACCATAATGAACAAGCTCTTTACATATTTTTTCTGCAGCGAGTTTGCCGTGAGATGTTGGTCGGCGTGTACCAACTACAGCCACAGTTGGTTCGTCATTTTTAATTTCCTTACCTTTAGAATATAAGAAAGGTGGTGGAGCATTTATTTGTTTCAGAAGTTCCGGATATTCAGTGCTTTCGAAAAATATCATTCTTGCGCCATAAGACTCAACTCGATCGAGTTCACGCTCAATATCTGGGTTAGAACTCTCAAGCCTCGTAATCATTTCATCCCTAACAACAGGCGACAAAAACCATCTCAATTCCTCCGTTGATGCTTCAGCAATTCTTCGTACACTGCCAAAATGTTCCATCATCTTTCTGAATGTAGCAGGACCTATGCCTGATGTTCCGGCAATCTTGAGATACAAACGAGCAAGTTCCCTATCCATTTTAACCACCAAACTTTCCTGCAAGAACCCTCTTTAGTTCATCAACACCATTACATTTGAGCGCTGATATAAAAAGAGGTTTTTCAGTGAAAGAGGAACTTACTTCCACAATTCTTTTCTCATCCACAAGATCAATCTTGTTGAAAACGAGAAGTTTGTCTTTTTGAAGGAGATAAGGGTTGTATTCTTTTATTTCGTTTTCAAGAATTTTGAGGTCATTCAATGGGTTTTGGGAGGAAATATCGATGAGGAAGAGGAGGATTTTTGTTCGTTCGATGTGGCGAAGAAATTCGAGACCGAGACCTTTCCCTTTATGAGCATCCTCAATTATTCCTGGCATATCAGCTATCGTTATTCCTTTACCATTTCCGAGTTCAAGGTAGCCGAGGTTAGGCACGAGGGTAGTAAAAGGGTAATCGGCTATTTTGGGGCGAGCCGAGGATAATTTTGAGAGAAGGGTTGATTTACCGGCGTTTGGTAGCCCGACAATTCCAACATCAGCAACAAGTTTCAGCTCCAGAAAGAGCCAGGTTTCCTCGCCTTTTTCACCTTCTGTAGCAAAATAAGGTCTTTGCCTTGTTGAACTTTTGAACCGTGCATTTCCTAATCCCCCACGCCCACCCTTTGCGACAACCATCGCACCATCAATGAGTTCGCCGAGAAACTCCAGCTCCTCAAGCGATAAGTTCCTTGCGTTTGGGTCACCTTTTATCTTATAAACAACGGTTCCGGGTGGTACGGGTATTACAAGGTCCTCACCATCCTTACCATGGCAATTCGAACCTTTGCCATGTTCTCCTCTTTTCGCCCTGAAATGCCTCTGATAATGATAATCGATGAGCGTTCTCATATTTCTATCTACCTGAAGAATCACATTGCCACCCGCACCACCATCACCACCATCCGGACCACCCTTAGGAACATACTTCTCCCGCCTGAAACTAACACAACCCCTGCCACCATCTCCAGCCTTAACAAAAATCCTTGCCGTGTCGATAAAGTTTCTAATATCTCCCCCTTCCCCTTGGTATAAGGGTGTTTCTCAAATAGTTTTCGAGCGTTTCTTTGCTGAGATTCCTTCTTAAATTACCATCCATAGCAAAAGAAACCTGCCCCGTCTCCTCAGAAATAACGATCGCTAAAGCGTCAGTTTGTTCAGATACTCCTATTGCAGCTCTGTGCCTTGTCCCGAGGAATCTTTCGTAGCGTGGGTTTATGCTTAGGGGTAACATAGCACCTGCTGAAAGGATTGTATCGCCTCGGATGATTATTGCGCCATCGTGAAGAGGGGAATGAGGGGTGAAGATTGTCTGGATTAGCTCCGACGATACCTTAGCCCCTATTTGCTTGCCGACCTCCTTAAATCTTCCAAGGTCAATCTCCCTTTCTATAACGATAAGTCCACCTATCCTATTTTGAGCAAGATTGAATGATGCATCAACTATCTCCGGGATTATTTTCTCACCCTCACCCGAAATAAAAGGGGCAAATAATGGGCTATGTCCTATTCTTGCGAGAAGTTCTCTTAGTTCGGGCTGGAAGACGATAAGAAAAGCTATAACCCAAACCGTTGCAACCTTATTCACAAGCCAACTCAATGTTCTCATCTGAAACAACTGCGACAAAACCACAATACCAAGTATTACAATGAGTCCGAAAACCATCCTTTGTGCCTTCGTGCCCCTCATCATCAAAAGAAAGGCGTAAATCACAAGCGCTACAAGAAGAACATCAATAAGGTCTACATATGTGAATCTAATAAAGTGGAACTTGAATATCATCTTTTACCGTCAATGATTTGAAGGATTGTGAAGAACTGTTTTGTCTCTTTTACATCGTGCACCCTTAAGTAATCCACGCCTTTATGATAAAGCCAGGCATAAGTTGCGAGGCTACCGGGGAGCCTTTCAGAAGGTGGTATATCACGGAAAAGCTTACCGATGAAAGATTTTCTTGATGTTCCAACAAGAATTGGCAAGCCAAATTCTTTGAAATCGTCGATATGTCGAATGAGCATTATATTATCCTCAACCCTTTTACCAAATCCTATCCCAGGGTCAATCATTGCACAAGCAAGCTCAACCCCAATTTTATCAAGCTCATCAAGCCTCATTCTAAAATAATCCTTCACCTCCTTAATAACATCATCATAATAAGGGTTTATTTGCATATCCCTTGGAGTTCCTTTAATATGCATAATGACAAATCTAACTCCATATTCTTTGACCACATAAGGCATAACAGGGTCGAAACGAAGTCCGCTTATATCGTTAATAATTGAGGCTCCAGCCTCAATCGCCTGTCGAGCAACCTCAGCCTTGTATGTATCAACTGAAATTGGGACTGATACTGCTCTTGCAAGCTCCCTTATTACCGGAATAACCCTTTCGAGTTCCAATTCGAGTGTTATAGGTTGAGCCCCCGGTCGAGTTGATTCCCCGCCAATATCAATAACATCTGCGCCATCCTCGGCAAGAGTTATTCCTCTTTCTACAGCTTTTTCAAACGAATTATATCTTCCACCGTCGTAAAAGGAATCATCAGTTATGTTTAGTATTCCCCATAGCTGCGGAGAGCTTCTCTTTTGAGGATTCGCTGATGATTTCATCTATCTCTTCTCCCGTGAGTGTTTCTTTTTCGAGGAGTTTTTCGGCTATAATGTGAAGTTTATCGAGATTAGAGGAGATAATTTCCTTGGCTTTTTCGAGAGCCTCTGCTAAAAGTCTTCTAACCTCGCTATCGACAAGTTCAGCCATTTTTTCGCTTTCAGCCCGACTTCGAATAAGGTCTCTTCCCAAAAATACAGCACCTTCACGCTCAGCAAGATGGATGGGACCAATTTTTTCGCTCATTCCCCACGATATGACCATATTTCTTGCGAGTTCTGTTGCGTGCTCGATATCGTTTGCGGCGCCAGTGGTTTGCTCGTTGAAAACCAACTCATCAGCGGCTCTTCCTCCCATCAGATGCACCAATTTTGAGAACAAGAAGCTTTTTGAATATATTCTTCTGTCCTTTTCAGGCATAAAGCTTGTAAGCCCCAAAGCCATTCCTCTTGGGATAATAGAGACCCTGTGAACAGGGTCAGAACCTGGCAAAAGCTTTCCAACAAGGGCATGTCCAGCTTCATGATATGCTATAATCTTTTTTTCCTCTGATGTTATAACAAGTGAGCGTCTTTCGACACCCATAATTACTTTATCTCTTGCCTCCTCGAGATGTCGATTTGATATCTTCTTTTTGTTTTCCCTTGCTGCAAGAAGAGCAGCCTCATTAACAATTGATGCGAGGTCAGCGCCAACAAGTCCGGGAGTGGTTTGTGCTATTCGTTTAAGGTCAACATCATCATCGAGCGGCAATGTTCTTGTATGAACCTTAAGAATCTCCTCCCTACCTTTAACATCAGGTATATCTATGATGATTCTCCTGTCGAACCTTCCGGGTCGCAAAAGTGCTGGGTCAAGTATATCTGGTCGATTTGTTGCGGCCATAATGATTATTCCCTCATTGACATCGAACCCATCCATTTCAACGAGGAGTTGGTTCAGTGTTTGTTCTCTTTCGTCGTGTCCACCGCCAAGGCCTGCGCCTCTTTGACGGCCTACAGCGTCAATTTCATCGATGAATATGATGCAAGGGGCATTATTCTTTGCCTCATTAAACAAATCTCTCACCCTTGCGGCGCCGACACCAACAAAGAGCTCGACGAAATCGCTTCCGCTCATCGAGAAGAAAGGTACCTTAGCCTCGCCAGCAATTGCTCTTGCCATAAGGGTTTTCCCTGTTCCAGGTGGACCTAAAAGCAAAACACCTTTTGGAATCCTTGCGCCAAGCTTTGTATATTTCTTCGGGTCCCTCAAAAAATCGATTATCTCTTGAAGCTCGAATTTTGCCTCATCAGCACCCGCAACATCATTAAATGTCACATTTATTCTATCGGGTGAAATCTTTCTTGCCCTGCTTTTGCTAAATGTAAATACACCTTTTTGCCCACCCTGCATCTGACGCAAAAGGAAAAGCCAAAGGAATATAAGGAGGAACCAAGGGAGAACATTTATGAGCAATCCTTGCCACCAGTTAGATTCCTCGCTCGCTTTAACCATAACCCCCTTAGCAACAAGCGAATCAACAAGAGCAGGTGTATCAAATGGGAGCTGAAACTTGAACCTCTTCACAAATACCCTTCTCCCCTCAACTGTAAGTTCAGCGGGCTCAATAAATTCACCCTCAACCTTCCTTCCCTTAAAATTCGTTTCCTTTATATTGTTCCTGTTCAGTTGGTCAGCAAACTGGCTATATGTTATAGAATATGTGTGAACCTTATCATAGAACACATACTGTGCCAAAAAAAGAGCCAATGTTATAAGCATTGTCCATATAATCAAACCTCTTATCCATCCAAGAGGCGATGGTTTATTGGTCGGTATCTTTGGAGCCATCTTATATATTCTCTCTTTCCCCTTCCTTCTTTTGTGTTTCAAGCTTTTTCTGGCAATCGATGCAAAGTTCTGTCCAGGGAACAGCCTTAAGTCGCTCCACATCGATCTCCTTTTCGCATATCATACATATCCCGTAAGTCCCGTCCTTCATCCTTGCGAGTGCCTCCTCTATAGCATATAGGGTCTCTCTTGCTTTTGATGCAAGAAAATAAGCATTTTCGTGCTCGAGTTCCGATAGAACCTGATCAGCTGGATGAGTCGCGTATGAGGTTAATTCCCCGCTTTTATCTTTCAGGCTCGTCTTAAAATGGTGCTCCTCATAGTATTTTACCTGTTTCATTATCTCCGCATGCTTCTCGAGCAATTTTTTCCTCAAATACTCCTTATCCCTTTCTCTCATCTTTAACCCCTTTTCGAATAAGGTAAATTTCTGTTTCCTCACCATTTATATCCACCTTTTCTTTCCACTCGTGCTTATCGAGAGCATTGAAAACAAGATTTGATGCTAATACTTCCCTCATTATATTAGAAATATCATCATCAGAAAGTATGTTTTTTACCTTATCAGTTGTAACAATTCCAAGTTCTATCCTATCTGCAGGGTGGAATCCCGCATTTTTTCTTGCAACCTGTACCTTGTTCACAATCTCCCGAGCAAAACCCTCAGCTAAAAGCTTATTATCAAGCCTTATGTCAAGTCCGATTATAACATCATCATTCACATCGACAAAATACCCCTCTTTCACAACATCCTCAAAAACGACATCCTCTCCTTTGATATTAAACACACTACCATCTATTTCAACCGTGAGCTCGCCTTTAGATTCTAATTCCTTAATCCTATCAGGATCAAGGTTATTGAGAATCTGTTTAATCTTTTCTGTGAGTCGCCCGAATTTCTTTCCTGCTACCCTGAAATTCAATTTAGGACGGGGGCTGTAAAGAATTGACTTATCATTTGTATAAACGATTTCCTTTATATTGAGTTCCTGCTTAATTATTTCGTTTATATCATCTGAAAGTGGCACAGGTTCTTTATGGATAACGAACATCTTGCGAAGTGGTTGTCTTATCTTTATTCCTGCCTTTGCACGAGCTGCACGAGCATATGATGCTAATTCTATAGCATATGCAAATTTTCTTTCAAGCTCTGGGTCTATGAGTTCTGGGTTGTAGCGTGGTAAATTGGAAAGATGGATTGATTCTGGGTATCCCTGCAATTCGTTTAAGCGTAGTGCCCGGTAGTAGTAGTCGGCTGTCATAGGTACGAAGGGGGCAAGCAAGTGAAGGATTCTTTCGAAAACGCGCACGAGAACCTCATATGCGACCCTCTTATCATCATCAATCCCTTCTGTCCAATACCTTCTTCTGCATCGCCTTAAATACCAATTAGAAAGTTCATCTATAACAAAATCACGGATAAACCTTGCCGCGCGGGTCAGTTGATAATTTTCGAGCATCTCATCGACATCCCTTGTCAGGCTCTCAACCCTCGAGATTATCCATCTATCTATTAGCGTATAATTTTCCTTTTTAGCGGGGAATTTCCCGTATTCATAGCGATCAATATTAGCGTAGAGTGAGAAGAAATTGTAGATATTGCGCAATGTATCGAAGAATTTCCAGGTGAGTTTTGGTATCTCCTCGATGTCGAAATTTATATTTAACCAGGGCTGGCTAACCGTTATGAGATAATATCGAAGGGGGTCAGCGCCATACCGCTCAATGACCTCAGCCGGAAAAACCACATTCCCCTTCGATTTACTCATCTTCATCCCATATTTGTCAAGCACTAGCCCGACAACGAGAACATTTTTATAAGAAGAAACTCCGGAAACGAGCGTGGAGATAGCAAGCAATGTGTAGAACCACCCTCTTGTCTGGTCTACACCCTCAGATATGAACTCCGCAGGGAATCTTGACGGGAACTTCTCAACCTCCTCGAATGGGTAATGATATTGAGCATAAGGCATAGCACCTGAATCAAACCAGCAATCGATTACCTCAGGCGTGCGTTTCATCTCACCTTTACAATAAGGACATTCAAGAATGACCGTATCGATAAAAGGTTTATGCGGGTCAAAATCGTAAGGTAAAGCCGTTTTCGACATCCTTCTTAATTCCTCAAAGCTTGCGGGCATATATTCTTTTCCGCAATGTTCGCATATCCAAATATTGAGTGGTGTACCCCAGAAACGTTCTCGAGAAAGTGCCCAGTCTATATTATTTTCAAGCCATTCACCGAACCTTCCTCTACCTATTTCTGGAGGAATCCAGTTTATTTTTTTGTTATTCTCGATGAGTTTATCTTTAAATGCGGTTGTTCTTATATACCACGATGTACGTGCATACTGCATAAGAGGAGAACCGCATCGCCAGCAGAATGGATATGTATGTTTTATGGTCTCCAGCTTGAACAAGTAACCCCTACTTTTTAAGTCCTCTATAATCTTTGCATCAGCCTCTTTAAAGTGGAGACCTGCGAAAGGTTTTGCTTCATCCTTAACGAACCCCTGCGGGTCAATGAGTTGAACAAAGGGAAGATTATTCTTTCTCCCTTCAATGAAATCCTCACGCCCGAAAGCTGGCGCTATGTGAACTATGCCGGTTCCATCCTCCATAGAAACAAAATCCGAGCCAATCACATAATAAGCTTTTTCGTCAAAATTGGCAAATCTATAAAGAGGTTTGTAGCATTTGCCCAATAAAAGCTTACCCTGGAATTCCTCGATTATATTATAATTAACATTATTAAGTGAATCCTCGAGCCTTGGGCGTGCAAGAATAAATTTCTCCTTCCCTAATTCCACCCTGACATAGTTAGCGTCAGGATGTACAGCAAGTGCAACATTTGATAGAAGGGTCCAGGGGGTTGTGGTCCATACAAGGAAATATGTTTCCGCCTCATCTTCAAGCTCCATCTTAACGAAAAGCGACGGGTCCTCAACCTCCTCATATCCGAGCGATTCTTCGTGGTCAGAAAGCCCCGTACCACATCGCGGACAATAAGGCAATATCTTATAATCCTTGTATATAAGCCCGTTCTTCCATATCTCAGAAAGAAGCCACCATACGCTCTCGATATAATTTCTATCGCAAGTTATATATGGATGCTCTAAATCGAGCCAATACCCAATCCGCCTTGTCATCGCTTCCCATTCAGCCTTGTATTTGAAAACTGACTCCCTGCAGAACCTGTTGAACTTATCGACGCCAAGCATAGTTATATCCGCCTTACATTTTAGCCCCAATTCCAGTTCAACCTCGCGCTCAACCGGAAGACCATGAGTATCCCAGCCTGCTTTCCGCTCAACATAGAACCCTTTCATCGTCCTGTATCGACAAACAATATCCTTGAGCGTTCTTGCAAAGATATGGTGTATCCCCGGTCTACCATTCGCTGTAGGTGGACCCTCATAAAAGACAAACGACAGAGCACCCTCCCTAAGCTTTAGCGATTTCCTAAAAGTATCTTCCTTATCCCAGATATTTAGAATCTCTTCTTCTAATTCCTGTTGTGTTCGTTTTAGTTCCTCATACATCATTGGAATCTCCGTTCATCTCATAAGAACGATTCTTTTGACAATCTTCTCATCGCCTTTTGTAAGGCTTATAAAGTAAACACCGCTTGGGAGGTTCTTGTTCTGCTCGTCCCTCCCGTCCCAGAAAATCCTGAACCTACCACCGTCAAGCCTCCCGGAGTAAAGCTCCCTAACAATGTGACCCGTTATATCTATTATACTAATCCTCACATCATGCTTTCCAAGCGGAAGAGTAAAATTAATATTCACAACAGCATTAAACGGGTTAGGCGATGGATTTTCAAGAGTAAATGTTGATTCAAAAGACGCAGGCTCAGAAATTCTTGATGGTAATGGTTTTCTATAGTAGACAAGGGTGAAAGTTTTTGCCATTCCGATATTAAGCTTGCCGCTTTGGTATTGTTGAAGGGAAATGGAGTCGTTATAGCGGATATCACCTTGAGGAAGTGAATCTGGGTCCCAGATTATGTTTATTTCTTTTTCAAGATTAACAGTTGTGATTTTCCAGACCGCCCTTTCCTGAGGAGCCCGTATATCACGCCATAGTGCCTCAATAAAACTGTATCTCTGGTCTTTTATTGGAAAAAATGAGTGCGAACCCTCGGGCGGAAGAGGCGGCGCAACCTGATCAAGTTCACGATCAAATCCATCTGTAGCTCCTTTCTCCATCCCTATTGTTAATTCCGTTTGCCTATCGGTATCAATATAAAAAGAGAACCTCCAACCAACCATAAAACTAATCGCTATAACCCATAACAAAAACCTACTCATATTGCCTCCAGCTTTTTAACAATTAATATATACAAAAATAAGAACATTTCAAGCAATTTTTAATAAAAAAATCCTTGACATTAAAAATTCAAATTCATACATTTAAATTGGTAGGGGAGTTCTAATGAATAAGTGTAAGAAATTCTTTTTATATTTTTTCTTCATAACAAATGCGTTTGGTGGTGAAATTTTTCAGTCAGGCGCACGGAATATCTCTTTTTCACCCGATATGAGATACATCGCCTACACAACCTGGAATGATAAAGGATTATTTCTCTACGAATTGGAAAGTAACCGGAGCATAACTGTAAGTCAAGCTTGCGGGGCTGGAAGGTATTATAGGTTTTCACCTGATGGCAGGTTCCTGTTGTTTAAAGAGGTAGTAAGAGATACCGACCGGATTATTCAAAGGGCTGTTAGAGTTGATCTTTACGGTATGCAACGCGAGATACTTGTTCAAAGCGACCTTGTTGGGAACCCATCACAAAGCTCCTATGGGGAAATTGCAGTAAGCGTGGACAATGAGCTTATAATTCTTGATGGTGGTACAAGAAAATCCATGAATCTCGGTAACTATGCAAATCTTACGCCCATATCGCCCGACGGCAAATTTGTGGTATACAATTCGAACGATGACCAACTATTTTTGCTCGACCTTCAAACCGCAAAGAAAGAAAAACTGAGCCCAGATGAGGTCGGCTCGTTTGAGCCAGTTATATCACCTAAAGGAAGGTTCGTTCTATATAAACGGGCTGATGAGATTATTGAAATAAAGGGAATTAACTCTCAAAGGGGATTCGAGCTCAGAAATGCAATAGAACCACAGTTTTTGTACAATGAGAAGGGTGTCGTATTCAGCAGGATTTATACATCAGGATACACCATACTAAGCGCCGAGATAAGACTTTTTGAGTTTGAAAGTGGGAGCGAGTATCACATAGCCGGCGGCAATGACAAACTTCTATCTTATCCATCAATAAGCCCCGATAACTCGCTAATCAGTTTTGTGGAACTAACAAGCGGTGATATAATACTTGCTGAGTTCGATTCGAGCACAAGGAGCATTTCAAGAATGAGGGTTGTGGTAAGAGGTGACGAAATACCCACGGATGAGGCAGATGAAATCCTTATGGCACCGAGACACTCGCTCGTTGAACTTGCTGTTCCTTATATGCATCAACTCTATGATACTCCGGATTGGTTCGATGGCAACTGGTCGTGCGGTCCAACATCATGTGTTATGGCAGTTCAATACTATAGGAAACTCCCCGACCACGATATAACCTGCAGCTACCCGTATCCGCATATAAGTCATTGGGGCTGGTATATTCCAAATTTGTATTCGTTTAATGGGTATACATATGATGTTTGGGGGATATCTCCGAGTGGTTGGGTTCAGGGAGCCCACGGATTTATCTGTAGGGACCTTGGTGCAGCGTATTGGTCTTATATGATTCAGTTTATGAATCAGCACACGCTTTCATCATCGCAATTTGCTGTAAGCTGGTCGCTTTTTACAGCCGAAATTGATGCTGGCTATCCAGTTGTGGCATCAACCACGACATTAGGTTATGGACATATTCAATGTTTCAAGGGCTACGAACCTAATCATGTGATAATATCCAATGACCCGTATGGTGATGCCAATACTCGCCCGTGGGGACAATATAACGGGAGTGGTGCAAGATATGACTGGCCTGGATATAATAGTGGTCATGTAATGCTTGGGTTGAGTGCTCTTTTTAAGGCTCGAGGTGAAGGCGGGGGAGTGCCACCAAATATCACAGTTACCATAACCACAAACTTTAGCGGCGGAAGTGTCACAGTTGATGGAATCAATCGTTCAGCACCATATACAACAGAATGGACAAGCGGGAGCAATCATACTATTTCTGTGCCATCACCTCAGGGAAGCGGTGGAACAAGATATATTTTCGACCGCTGGAGTGATGGTGGAGCTCAAACACATACTGTCGCTCCAACATCATCAACAACCTATACCGCATATTTCAGAACCCAGTATCGCTTGCTCGTTCAGGCTTCACCAGCGCAACACGATTCCCCAAATCCAGCCTATGGCGAACATTGGTACGACAGCGGAACAAATATAACCTGCACCGTTAATTCACCCTGCGATGAGTCCGGCAATGTTAGATATAGATGTACCGGGTACTCAGGAACTGGCTCCTGCCCAACTGGTTCAGGTTTATCGGTCTCTTTCACAATAAATCAACCATCATCGATAACCTGGAACTGGATACCACAGTATCGCTTGCTCGTTCAGGCTTCACCAGCGCAACACGATTCCCCAAATCCAGCCTATGGCGAACATTGGTACGACAGCGGAACAAATATAACCTGCACCGTTAATTCACCCTGCGATGAGTCCGGCAATGTTAGATATAGATGTACCGGGTACTCAGGAACTGGCTCCTGCCCAACTGGTTCAGGTTTATCGGTCTCTTTCACAATAAATCAACCATCATCGATAACCTGGAACTGGATACCCCAGTACTACCTTCGGCTAACATATTCGAATACTGAGGGGCACCTGCCAAATCTCGCTGGTCAGGGCTGGTGGGATGAGAACTCACGCGTTAATATATCAACAGATGATACAATTTATGATGGAAGGCGAAGATATATATTCTTGATATGGCAACCTACGCCATATGTGCCTATTGATAATTATCAGCACCATAATACAACTTTAACCCTTACACAACCATCGATAATCGAGGCTATATACAAAATCC
>JBAMLU010000064.1:0-27929 GCA_039793385.1 bacterium | reverse complement strand
AAAGAACCAGATGATCGGCTCTGAAGAAAGAAAGAAGGAGAAGATACAGGAACTTGCACGGAAGATTGATGGTCTATCGGTTGATATTGCGGTTCAGGTTGATGAAGAGGACAGGCTTTTCGGCTCAGTGACATCCCAAATGATACAAGATGCGCTGCGCGAAAAGGGATTTGATATCGATAAAAAATGGATTATTATTGACGAACCCATCCAGCATCTCGGTGTTTATTCTATAAAGATACAATTCAGCCCAGAGATAAGCTCAAGCATCAGGCTCTGGGTGGTTAAGGCGTGAGATGGGGCTTTTCTACAGATTCCTATTGGGTCATCTTTTAGGGGATTTCGTTTTCCAAGGTGAATGGCTATTTAAGCTCCGCTCAAAATACCTCGCAAGAATCTACCATGGATTAATAGTTGGTTTTATAACACTTGTATTCACCCTCCCATATTTTGAAATCGCACGAACATCACGCCTCCTTCTTGTTCTCGGTTATATAACCCTCGCACATATCGTAATAGACCTTGCTAAGGCATATATCACTTTAAAACTTGGATATGATTCGATTCTCTTTTTTCTTGTGGACCAGGCATTACATTTAGCAAGCATATACATTGGCTACAGGATTTATCCCGGACTAAGCTACGATGAGAATGTTAATGTTGTGGTTCTTTTGTGCTGGGTTATCGGTGTTATGTGGGCTACTCCGATATTTCTTTATTTTCTTGATAATGCTTTTAGAAAATCAAGGGTTTCACCATACGAGTATTATAAAGAACATCATCATGGATTTGGTCTTTGGGAGAGAGGAACTTTGTTTTTGGCACTTGCGCTTGGTGGTAGATGGTTTTGGCTTCTTCCAATAGGGATCCTTCCGAGGGTATTTATTCTTTTGAACTCAAAATCGGAAAAAATCCCAATATGGGATTGGATAGGAGCGGTTTTGTTGGCGCTCGTATACAGAGCAACTTTAATTTGAAAAGAACCGGCATAGGAGGAGGATGAAAGAATTTGGAGTGAGAAGCATTGCTGGGGATACATATCAGAATGGTTCTCCCGTGCTTCTTCTGGAGTCAGCTGATGGCGATATCCTTCCGATATGGATAGGACCAGCCGAGGTTTATGATATTGCACTTGAGCTTTCTATGGTCAAGCCGCCAAGACCAAGGACACTTGCCCTTATCATCTCTATTATTACAGGGCTTGGTGGTATGCTAAAGAAGGCTATTATATCGGCTCTTCGTGATGGCACATATTATGCTCTTCTTCATATAGAGATTAATGATGAACTGGTGGTTATTGATGCTCGTCCGAGCGACTCTGTTGCTATAGCGCTTAGGGCAAAGTGCCCGATATTTGTTGAAGATAATATTCCAACATTCAAATTCGAGGACGACACAGAAGAAGCAAGAGAACTTCGCGCACGACTCCGGGAATATCGCCCTGAGGATTTAGGACTGGGCGAGTAAAATTTCCCCATCTTAAAGCCTTTACAAATAACCCCAAACATATTATTTTTATTAATGTTGTCCCTTTTTAAAACCAAAGGGGGTATTTGTGATACTTGGGTTCAATTCAAATAAGCCGGTTCTCAAGGGAGGAAATTTTGTAGCGCCAAATGCGGTTATCATAGGGAATGTTTTTCTGGGGGAGAATTCATCGGTGTGGTTTGGGGCGGTTATAAGGGCTGATATTGATAGGGTTGAAATAGGTGCGAACTCAAATTTACAGGACAACGCTGTAATTCACATTGAAAGGGGTAAACCGACTATAATCGGGGATGAGGTCACAATTGGGCACAGCGCTATAATCCATGCGGCTTTTATTGAAAGGAGAACTCTTATCGGTATGGGTTCTATAATTCTTGACGGCGCAAGGATTTGTGAGGGTTCTATTGTTGCTGCAGGGGCTTTAATTACCCCAAGAATGATTGTGCCACCAAGAAGCCTTGTGGCTGGTGTCCCCGCAAAAATAAAAAGAAATGTCACTGATGAAGAATTTGAGGCTATTAAGGAATCGGCAAAGATATATGTGGAACTTGCAAAAAAGTATATTCATTCTGTTTAGTTTCTCTCTTTTATCCAATCTTCACCCAGCTCAGGAAGATGAACTATTCAGACATAAATATAGTATTGGCTGTGAGAGCATAAAGCGGGGTGATTTCAAGGAGGGCGAGGCTATATTTCGAGAACTTGTCGCCATAACTCCATCTTCTAATATAGGAATCCTGTCCCGCTTCTTGCTTGGGTTTGTCCTGTACAAACAGGGAAGATATAATGATGCTATAATCCAGTTCAACGAGTTCATTCGAAGGGCACCTGATGTTGCTGAAAGCGATTGGGCTCGATTTTATATTGGAAATTCCAACTTTAAACTTGGTAATTATGGTGATGCTGCAAAATATTATGTTCAACTTATCGAGACCAATGACAATAAGCTTAAACCTCTCGTGAAAAGCTCTATTGAAAACCTTCTATGGGGATATATGACCGTTGATGAACTCGACCGCTTAAGGAGGCTTCATATAAGCGATAAAGCCGGCGAGCTTGTTTCGTATTATATTATAAAGAGGCTCGAAAACCAAAAGGCCACCTCTGCTCTTTTCCAGGAGGTTACGAATTTCCTTGAAAGATATCCTTACTCGGAATATAAATCTGAACTTGAAAGCAGTCGCCGTAAGCTTGAGGAAGAGCTTACATCAGAGCTCACTATTATTGTTCTTTTGCCATTTAGCGGGCTTTATAAATCGTATGGTGAGAGGATTTATAAAGGTATTCAACTTGCTTTTGATGAATACAGGCAGGCTGGCGGAAAGAGGGTAAGGCTTGAGAAGCTTGATACAAAAGGCGACCCACTTGTGACCGTTTTTGAGCTCAAAAACGCTCTTAAAAAAACAAAACCCATTGCAGTAATAGGTCCTGTTAGAAGCGAGTGCGCAATACCTGCGGGTATTACTGCCCTTGAGTTCGGTATTCCAATTATAACACCATCAGCAAACAAAGATGGAATCTCTCGGCTTGGATACGGCATATTTCAACTTTCGCCTAGCATTGAGGAGAAGTGCCGTGTGCTTGCATCATATGCCATTGGTGAACTTGGATATTCCACTTTCGCTATTCTTGCCGTTAACGATGAGTATGGACTCAAGGCAGGAAAAAGTTTTGCTTCAAAAATCTCCGAGCTTGGCGGGGTTATTGTGAAGGAGATATATTATCCTGAAGGGACAATGGATTTGACCGCATATCTCGATTCCATACGAGCCCCTATTGTCAAGATTATGAGCACATACACCAAAACCGACTCAACAGATACCG
This sequence comes from bacterium, assembly GCA_039793385.1. Classification (GTDB taxonomy): domain Bacteria; phylum UBP14; class UBA6098; order JBAMLU01; family JBAMLU01; genus JBAMLU01. Next base: position 24,617 of record JBAMLU010000064.1, on the reverse strand, counting down.
TATTCTACGATAGGTTCGGCAGGCTTAAACCACCAAGCGAATGGATAGTTCATATTGATGGATTTTTCATCCCAACTTATACAAGCGAACTCGAGAATATCCTTCCTCAGGTTCAGTTCAGATATATCGATACGAAGTTCCTTGGTGCAATAGGCTGGAAAGATGAACTTATTACGAATAAATTTGTGAAGGATTATGTTGATGGTGCTTTCTTTGTTCCTGATGAGTTCTATTTTGATAATTCGACCCCGCTTTGGAAAAATTTCGAGAAAAAGTATAAATCACAGTACATTGAAACACCTGACCGCTTTTCCGCTTTAGGTTATGATGCAGGAAAGATAATAGTAGAAGGGCTAAAGAAAAAAGCGATACTTCCAACATTGATGGCAGATTTTATCGCAGGAATAAGGGATTATCAGGGTGTTTCTGGGAATATATCATTTAATTTGTATGGTGCATCTGAGGATGTTCAAATATTGAAAATAGAGGGTAAAAGGGTGGTAAGGGTAAAATAGAAGGAGAATTTGTGAATGAAAAACCAAAACCCCGTTTAAAATTGCATATCGCTGGTGAGGAAAGGGATGTTAGCTTCGAGGAACTTACCTTAGTTAACAACGCAGCGCTTGAGTCTCTTTTAAGGATCCTTGTCAGAAAGAAAGTGGTAAAGCCCGAGGAATTCTTAGATGAACTTCGGGCTGTTGAAAAAGAAAGATACCGTTTCGAGAAGCCTGAGCAAAAAGAATAAAATCATCGCTTCTTTTATGGAACCTGATGATGTTATTCTTGATAAAATCGAATCAATAGAATACTCATACAAACCTTTCAATGAAAACCCAGTACGAGGGATATTGGCGTTTTTAGCGCTTGCCCTTTTCGCTTACCTTGCCGCTTCTGAACTAAATAGTCTATTCAACGGGGTAGTGCTTTTTCTTGTTGGGTTTCTTAGCATCTCGAGCTATTATATAAGGTCAACCTATAAGCTCGATAGAATTGGGGTTGAAAGAAGGTTTTTGGGATTAACGGATAGAAGAGAATGGGGTAGATTTCGGTCATTTTACAAGCTCGAGGGTGGGATTTTGCTTTCACCATTTAAGGGTAAAAGCGTTCTTGAGAAGTTTCGAGGGTTCGAGCTCCCAACTCAGGATAATAATGGATTGATTATCGCATTTATAAAGAGAAAATTCAAAAAATATGAATGATGAACTTTTTATCCCGGAAAACGAGCTCACAGATAAACTAACAGATAAAGAAAAAGAAGCACTCACAAAAGTAGCACAATGGATAGTGAAAAAGAAGCTCACAGCGATAGCAATAATGTTTCTTGAACCAATGAAACCAGTTGGATTTGTTAGTAGTCAGGCGTTTCTTTTTGTTGAACCATTTATAAGGATATTACCGGGAACATTGATTACATCATGCATTCGAAGTGGCATTGGCAAGAGGGATGGAATAGAATATTTGATAAGCGAGATGGAAAGATTTGAAAAAGAAAAAGGGGAGAAGAAATGATGAAAAGCGAAGATATAAATATTATACTTGCTACCGACTGTGGTTCAACAACGACAAAGGCGATACTCATAAAGAAGATAAATGATGAGTATAGGCTCATAGTAAGGGGTGAGGCGCCAACAACAGTTGAGGCTCCGTTTGAGGATGTTACGATGGGGGTATTAAATGCGGTTTCTGAGGTATCTGAGTTATCGGGTTGGAAACTTATAAACGAGAATGGAGAGCTAATCCGTCCTACGCGTGATAGTGCTGGTTGCGATATATATATCTCAACATCAAGTGCCGGCGGTGGACTTCAGATGATGGTTGCTGGTGTTGTTCGCACGATGACAGCGGAATCTGCTGAAAGGGCTGCGCTTGGTGCCGGTGCTATTGTTATGGATGTTATAGCATCAAACGATAAACGGCTACCTCACGAACAAATCGAACGCATCCGCCAGCTAAGACCCGATATGATTCTTCTCTCGGGTGGCGTTGATGGAGGAACCACAACCCATGTAGCAGAACTCGCAGAGCTCATTCGCGCCGCTAATCCTCGACCGCGACTCGGCATTGCCTATAAACTTCCTGTAATATATGCTGGTAATAAGGATGCTCGTGAGGAAATTTCTAAAGTACTTTCTGATAAGGTTGATTTGTTTGTAGTTGATAATATTCGTCCCGTGCTCGAGCTTGAGAATCTCGGACCAGCAAGGGAGAAGATTCACGACCTATTTATGGAGCATGTTATGGCACAGGCGCCAGGATACAAGAAACTCATGAGCTGGACTGATGCACCTATTATGCCAACACCAGGCGCTGTAGGTCTTATTATGAAAATGGTCGCAGACCTTGAAGGTATTGAGATAGTTGGGGTAGATATAGGCGGCGCTACTACTGATGTTTTCTCGGTTTTCAAGGGAATTTTCAATAGAACAGTATCTGCAAACCTGGGAATGAGCTACTCAATTTCTAATGTCTTTACTGAAGCCGGGCTCGAAAATATTATGCGCTGGGTTCCTTTCGATATCGATAGCCGAGAACTTCGAAACAGGATAAAAAACAAGATGATCCGTCCAACAACAATCCCGCAGACACTTGAAGAATTGATAATTGAGCAGGCAATTGCAAGGGAAGCTATAAGGCTTGCATTCATACAGCATAAAGCATTTGCAACAACATTGAAAGGTGTTCAAAGGGTGAAAACGGTTGCAGAGGCATTCGAACAAGAGGCTACCCTCACGCTTGTTAATATGCTTTCGCTTAATATGATAATAGGTTCAGGTGGAATCCTTTCACATGCGCCGAGACGGAATCAGGCAGCGATGATGCTTCTCGACGCATTCCAGCCAGAGGGCATAACGAGACTCGCTGTCGACTCTATATTTATGATGCCGCAACTCGGGGTTTTATCCACTATTCACCCTAAGGCTGCTAAAGAGGTTTTCGATAAGGATTGCCTTATTCACCTTGGCACATCAATTGTACCTGTCGGGCTCGAAAAAGAAGGGAAAGAAATACTCAAATATACGATAAATTTCGAGGATGGAAGAAGCGAGAAGGGGATATTGAAATTTGGCGAGATGAGGGTTTATGAGCTTGGGGTCGGAAATAAGGCTACAGTGACACTCGAACCTGCAAGGGGATTTGACATTGGTCAGGGCAAGGGGAAGAAGATTGAAAACGAAAAGGTTTATGGCGGAGTTGTCGGAATTATCTTCGACGGGCGTGGAAGACCATTGAAACTTCCTGAAGATAAAGGGCTCAGAATATCGAAACTAAAAGAGTGGTTCAGAATTATGAACCTTTACCCTGAATCATCTTTACTATAAGGAGGATAGAGATGGCACATGTATATACGCCGGGGCTCAAGGTAAGTGAGATTTCGATAATACATAAAAGAAGGATCCTTCCGCTTAAGGGGGAGGTTCTTGTTAAAGTTGGGGATACTGTGGGTCCTGATGATGTTGTTGCGAGGACATTTTTGCCTGGCAGGGTGGAAATATACAATGCCGCAGGAATTCTCGGGGTTGCACCTAAAGAGTTGCCAGATTTTATGCTCAAGCATGTTGGCGACTGGGTCGAATCCGGCGAAACTTTTGCCGAATCAAAAGGATTTTTTGGACTTATCAAGACTCAGGTTAAGGCTAAATTCAGGTCAAGGATAGAGTCAATATCAGAACTAACAGGTCAGGTAATTCTCCGCGGGGAGCCTATTCCTGTTGAGATAAGGGCTTATGTTAAGGGGAGGGTGGTTGAAATTATCCCTGAGGAGGGCGTCGTTGTTGAGACTGTGGGCGCTTTTGTGCAGGGCATATTCGGCGTCGGCGGCGAAAGAAATGGAAAGTTGTCTATCGCCGTCTCAACACCAAATGAACCTCTCGATGAACATAGAATAAACGAATCACATAAAGGTATGATTGTGGTCGGTGGCTCTTATGTCACCGCTTCATGTATTAAAAAAGCTTTTGCAGTAGGCGTTAAAGGGATTATTACGGGTGGGCTTGATGACCAGGATTTGAGGGATTTTCTCGGATATGATATAGGTGTTGCTATAACAGGACACGAGGATATCCCAACAACAATCATTGTTACCGAAGGTTTTGGTAATCTGCCGATGGCAACAAGAACATTCGAACTATTAAAAAAATATGATGGAGCTTTAGTTTCAATAAATGGTGCTACTCAGATCCGTGCCGGGGTTATTAGACCGGAGATTATAATCCCACGCGAAAATTTCACACCTGAGGATTTAAAAAAGATCAAAGAGAAAGAGACGGGCAATCCAGGGCTTTTCGTCGGGGCAATTGTGAGGGTTATAAGGGCGCCCTATTTCGGAAGGATTGCGCGGGTCACATCCCTCCCTCCCGAGCTTCAGATGCTCGAAACCGAAAGCAAAACAAGGGTGCTTGAGGCAGAGTTCCTTGATGATGGCACTCGAGCTATTATACCCCGGGCTAATGTCGAACTTTTTGAAGATTAATAAAATAACTTGCCAATTTAAGTATCGAGATGTAAATTTTATGGAAAGAAAGGAAGAAAATGAGAAAACTATTATTAATTTTATTGTTCGCTTTTAGTGCTTGGGGATTTTATGATTATCGCGGGGAGATTGGTTATGAAGGTTTTTCGGGTAGGGGGTATTCGTCGCCTGAAGGGGCGTTCTGGAATAATAATCCTGCAAGACTCGGCTATGGCAAGGGACTTAATGCTGGATTGAATTTCTGTAGATGGTGGGGGGTTAAAGAACTCGATCAGGTGGCGGTTTCTGCGATATACAGATACAGGGATAATGGTTTCGGTTTATTGTTTTCTTCTTTCGGAACATCAGGGCTTTATCTCGAGAATCTACTCTCGTTCGGATACGGTCGTGAGATAACGCGTTGGCTTTCAGGCGGTGGAAGCATTGAGTATATTTATCTTTCTATGGGTGATGAGTTTGGCGCAAAGGGAACAATTGGAATTGACATTGGAGTTATATTTCATCCCGAGAAGAAGGTTTATATTGGGCTTGTTGCAAAGGGAATCAATAGGATGAGTCTTGGTGGTGATGAACTTTCCCCAATTATTGCATCAGGAATATCCTTTGCTCCCGTGAACTGGTATGAACTTTCACTTTCCGTAGAGAAAGAGGAAGAAAAAAACGGCATTTTTAAGCTCAATCAGGATGTTACACTTTACGATATTCTCCACCTTAGCTTTGGTCTTCGTGGCGAACCAACATCCTTCTCTTTCGGAACGAGCTTTGAAATTATGAATTTTCTGTTCAATTTTACCTATCTAAGGCATCCAGACCTCAAAGGAAACTCAACATTCACGCTCGAGTATAAGTTGGAAAGATAACTCTTTATAGTTTATTTTTGTGAATTGCTTGAGCAAATTCTCGTAATAGTTTCAAATCCCATTTTTTTTCGAATAGATTACCGATAACTATAGTTGAAGCTCCGCTTGAGACGAGGTTTGAGGCTGTTTCTGGATTTTTTATTCCGCCGCCGACAAAGATCTCGATTTCAATGCAATCTCGCAAAGCCTTAATCATTTGAGTGGAGACGGGTTTTTTTGCTCCACTTCCAGCATCAATATAAACGAGTTTCATACCTAAGTATTGCGCTGCAAGCCCGTGAGCACAAAGAATATCGGGTTTATCAGCGGGAATTGGCATTGTACCTGATACAAAAGAGACGGATGTCGGCGCACCTGAATCCACAAGAATATAACCAGTTGGGATGGTTTCAATACCAAGTGCCTTTATTATGGGGCTCGCTTTCACCTGCTCGCCAATAAGATATTCCGGGTTCCGCCCCGATATAAGCGACATAAAAAGTATAGCATCAACATCACCCGTTATCTGCATAGCGCCTCCAGGGAAAAGAAGTAATGGCAGATTCGCCTTCTCCTTGAGCATCTTAACCTTTTTTGCAAAATCCGCATCAAATATAAGGCTTCCACCTACAAGGAATAAATCAACTCCAGCTCCCTCAGCATCCTGAACATATCGTTCGAGTTCGCTCGTATGAATGGAATCGGGATCAAAAAGAAGGGCAAAAAGCGCCCCCTTTTCCTTTATCCACCTTTTTATACGGTTCCAGATAGCCCTTTTCATACTATGCTTTTGAGCTTTTCAATGATAATATTTTTGACCTTATCAATCGTAGGTTCAATTTTACCTTCAAATTTCCCGCCCCCTCTTGCAAGGTCAGCTTTTCCACCGCCCTTTCCATTAATAAGAGCCGCAATTTCTTTGAGAAGTTCATTTGCTCGGATACCTTTACTAATGAGGTCATCGGTCACATAAACGACGAATATTATCCTTTTATTGGTTTGTCCCAAAAGCACAACACAACCAGAACCTATCCTCTCTTTTATAGCATCAATATAACCAAGCAATTCATCCTCACCTATTGCCTCGAGTATGTTCACAATAATTGTGCTCTGTTTAATTTTTTCGGCTTTTTCAGCGAGTTCGCGGGCATAAATGTTGATGAGTTTTTTTCTGTATTGCTCAAGCGTTGTTCTTATGTTCCTGTTCTCTTGGATAAGTTCATCAATTCGTGGGTTGAGTTCTTGTGTGGCGCATCTTAATTTTTGAGCAATATCGTGCATATTTTTTCGAAGCGACGAATTATATTCGTATGCTTTTATCCCTGTGAGGGCTTCGATTCGCCTTATACCTGCAGCAATAGCTTCCTCTTTAATAATTGTGAAAGAGCCGCAGAGAGAGGTTCTTGTGAGGTGTGTTCCGCCGCATAATTCCCTGCTTATGCCCTCAATCTCAACCACTCTAACATCCTCGCCATATTTTTCCTCAAATATGGCAATAACACCATCATCTAAAGCCTGTTTATATTTCATATAGTATGTTCTTACCGGGTGGTCCTGAATAATCCAGGTGTTAATAAGAAGTTCGGCTTTTCCGAGTTGGTCATCTGTGGGTTTTTCGTATGATGTGTAATCGAACCTCAATCTTGTCGGTTCAACAAGGCTTCCAGCTTGACGAACATATTCACCGAGCACGCTTCTTAAGGCTGCGTGAAGAAGGTGCGTTGCTGTGTGATTTCTCGCTATATTCATTCGCCTTTCGAAATCTATTGCCGCAAATACCCGCCCAAATGATATACTTCCGCTTTTAACTTTCGCTATGTGGACTATTCTATCGCCATCTCGTTTGCAATCAATAACATCAAGCTCGAATGTTTCTCCTTTAATAGTTCCTGTGTCTCCAACCTGTCCGCCTGTTTCCCCCCAGAATGGTGTTTTATCGAGGATTATATAGTATTTGTCATCCTCAATCTTATACCCGACAATATTTGATTCTACGGATTTTTCGGTGTAACCAACAAAAATCGAATCCTTACCGCTAAACTTGCTATCGAATTTCCAGTTGCCTTTATCGTAAATATGGACAAATTTGTGCGAGCCCCTCGCAAGTTCTCGCTGTTTTTCAAGTTCCTCCTCAAACCCTTTTATATCTATTGAAAGTCCCTTTTCACCGGCAATTAGTTCTGTTAGGTCAACGGGGAAACCATATGTGTCGTAAAGCTTGAATACCAGTTTTCCGGGCAGGATTTTCTTGCCTTCTTTCAAAAGTGATTCCGCATAATCTTCGAATAGTTCAATTCCTCTGTCAAGCGTCTGGATAAATCTTTCTTCTTCAGAAGCGATGATTTTTTCTATTTCATCTCTGTGCTTTTCGAGTTCTGGGTAGGCATCACCCATAATACCGACAAGCGGTTCTACAAGTTTATATAGAAATGGGGTGTGGAAATCGAGTTCTCGTCCGTATCTTGAGGCTCGGCGGAGGATTCGTCGAATAACATAACCCCTTCCCTCATTGCCAGGGATAACACCATCAGCAATAGCAAACGATATCGCCCTTATATGATCAGCTATCACACGCATAGGTATTTTGTTCTTCTCATCCAAAAACCACTTGCCGGAGAGTTGCTCAAGTTTTTTAATTATCGGTTGGAATAGGTCTGTTTGGTAGTTTGAGGTTTTGGCTTGAATGATTGATGTGAGCCTTTCAAACCCCATGCCGGTGTCGACATTTTTTTGTGGTAGTGGGTGAAGGGTTCCGTTTTCGTCCCTGAAATATTCCATAAACACGATGTTCCAGACCTCAACAAACCTTCCGCAACCGCAGTTAGGGCGGCAGTTGGGTTCACCGCAACCGAATTCTTCTCCATAGTCGTAATGTATCTCAGTGCAAGGTCCACAAGGACCAACATCCCCCATCTCCCAGAAATTGTATTTCTCGTCAAATCTCAATACCCGTTCACGAGGAAGACCGATTCTGGTTATCCAGTAGTTTTCTGATTCATCATCATCTTTGTAAACCGTAGCCCAGAGCCTCTTTTTGTCTATTTTGTATACTTCTGTTAAAAGTTCCCAGGCAAATTCTATCGCTTCCTTTTTGAAATAATCGCCGAAAGACCAGTTTCCGAGCATTTCGAAGAAAGTATGGTGGTAATCGTCTTTGCCCACCTGTTCTAAGTCGTTGTGCTTTCCTGAAATTCGAAGACATTTTTGGTAGTTTGCAGCTCTTTTGTAGCTACGAATTTCCTTGCCCAAAAGAAGATCTTTAAACTGGTTCATTCCGGCGTTTGTAAAAAGAAGGGTTGGGTCACCTTTTGGAACCACGGGCCAGCCAGGTACTATTGTGTGTCCTTTCGATGCAAAGTAATTTATGAATGTCTCTCTTATTTGTTTTGATTCCATAAGGTTATTTTGTGCTATGATTTAATCATAAAGAGTTTTGTTCAATTACAGTTTTTTTATAAGTTCGGGTACAACCTCAAAAAGGTCTCCAACAATTCCATAGTGAGACACCTTGAAAATAGGGGCATTAGGATCTTTATTTATTGCTATTATACATTTTGATGATTGCATACCGACGAGGTGTTGTATAGCGCCGGAGATGCCTATAGCGAAGTATAATTTTGGGGCAACTGTTTTTCCTGTTTGTCCGACCTGATGAGTATAGGGGCACCAACCGAGATCAACCGCCCCTCTTGATGCTCCGACAGCAGCGCCAAGCTTTTGCGCAAGCTCCCATATTAGCTTAAAATTCTCTTTACTGCCAAGCCCTCTTCCACCGGAGACTATGATATCAGCATCAGCAATGTTTATCACAGCCTCGAGTTCCTCAATTCGCTCTACCAATTTTACCCTTGGTTTCAAATTATTTGGTGCTTTTTCAACGATTATTTCGCCATTTCTTGAGCCATTTAAAGGTGGGTAAGGGAAAACCTTGTGCCTCACTGTAGCCATCTGAGGGCGGTGCGATGGGCAGGTTATCGTTGCCATAATATTTCCGCCAAAAGCGGGTCTCGTTTGAAGAAGGAGGCGGTTTTCCGTGTCGATTGAAAGCCCAGTGCAATCAGCGGTTAGCCCTGCTCTCAATTTAACAGCGAGCCGTGGGATAACCGAACGACCCCACAATGTCGCTCCTGCAAGGAGTATTTCTGGCTTGTATTTCCTGACAAGCATCTCAAGCATAGTGGCATAACACTCCTCATCATGAATTGCAAATACCGTATCCTCAACAAGATAAACCTTATCAACGCCCCTTTTTATTAATTCCTCAGCCCTAAAACTCCCAGGCTCGCAAAAAACTACCGCAGCAAGCTCACATCCAAGCTCATCGGCAAGCTCTCTACCTTTACCAATAAGCTCGAGCGATACTGAAGCAACTTCCCCTTTATTCTCCTCAACATATACCCAAACCCCCCTATAACTACTTGTATCAACGCCGGTTTCTTCTTTTTCCTCGCGAAGGATAATCGCATTAAATTTACAGGATTCAACACAAGCTCCACATAGTGTGCAATTATCTTTAATTAAAGCAATATCCTCTTTTATCTCAATAGCACCAAACGGGCAAGCCTTAACACACAACCCACAACCAACACAAAGCTCCTCAACTATCGTTATCCTGCTTATCACATCTACCCTTTCTATTCTCTAAACGGTGCGGGAAGGAAAGTGAGAATCAATATTAAAAGAGCCAAACCTCCGAGTATCTTTCGCTTATTGTCTAATATAGAGTAAGGTTCAAGTGGTGCAGGATGATCAAGCCTTATAAAGAGGACTATTAGAAGAGCCCATAGAAGCCAGCCAGGCCATAAGAATCCAAGTGGGATAAGTAAGAGTACAAGGATTCTTGATATTATCGCGTGGATCCGCCGACCCAGAATCGCATATGCTATATGTCCACCATCAAGCTGGCTTATTGGAAGAAGAGTTATTGATGTAACGAAGAAACCTATCCAGCCCGCAAATGCCATAGGATGAATGATTATATCATATCCCTCTGAAATATTCGGAAAGACGAGTTTCGTGAGGCTCCAGGTGATTATGGAGTCGCCAAGCCTTAATACCGCATGAGGAAGCTCGGAAACCGGATAAGGACGAGACAATTTCAACCCTATCAGAAATATTGGTATGGACAAAAGGAAACTTGCACCTGGTCCTGATATGCCTATATCGAGCAAGCTTTTCTTGTCCTTTATGGGAGACTTTATCCTGATGAATGCGCCAAATGTTCCTATAAGGCTCGGGAAAGGTATGAAATATGGTAATGTGGCATCAACTTTGTGTGAGGTTGATGTAAAATAGTGCGCAAGCTCGTGAACACCCAATATAAACATAAGCGAAAGCGAAAACGAAAATCCATTAGCTACCAATACCCAGTTCAACTCACCCTTGTAAGACATCGCTATTCCTGCAAATGTAGTCGTTATAATCGTTAAAAAGAAAAGTATAATATTTGTTGTATATGTTCTCATATATATAATATAAAATTTATCTTGACTTTAGCAACGGTCTAATTAAATTAAAAATTGAAACTTAATCGAGAAATTGCTAATATTTATATGGGGAAATTGTGGCTACACTACTTATGGAGACCAAGGAGATAGAGAAGAGGCTTGTTGAGATAAGCGGGGGATTTTTAGGTTACCCTTATATTAAGCAGACTATAATTCCATCACCTGATGAGGCTGGGGAGCATTTTGATGGATTTGATTGTATGACATTTGTTGAGGTTTCGCTTGCGCTTGCCCTGTCGAGTTCTATTGAGGAATATAAACGGAACATCCTTGCTATAAGGTATTATGATTCCATTCCAGCACCCGCATACAGGAAGCACTTTGCTTATGCGGATTGGCTTCGTTCAAATTCCTGGTTGCTTAAGGAAAAAAATGGGTTTGAAGGCGCTACTGCAACGATTATTAAGGTGATAAATAGAAAGGCATTTTTCGACTCTAAGAATATAAAGATTCCACCGTTTTTGAAACCCGTTGAGGAAGTTGCTATTTCATATATACCTGTTGCTATGCTTCTAACGCTTGTTAGCGAGATTTATGTCGTTCTTTTCGTCTCGGGCAGGGATGACCTTGATGTAGAGCATATGGGTTTCTGCGTGAGGAAGGGAAGAGATTATATTTTGCGGCATGCATCAAGTAAGAAGGGCAAGGTTGTTGAAGAATCTTTTCTGGATTATCTTTATTCCGCCGATTGTATTGGGATAGTTCTCGCAGGTCCAATTGTAGAGACGAACATTGAAAAGGTTTAGGTGAGGTTTTAAAAGTGATTCTTCTCGGCGCACATATATCCATCGCAGGTGGGGTTCAGAATGCATTAGTTCGAGGTAAGGAGCTCGGTTGCACATCAATACAGATTTTTACAAAGAATGTGAGGGGATGGAAAAGCAAACCTTATACTGATGATGAAATCGAGGCGTTTAAAACTTATATGGAGAATGATGGCATAGAGGTTGTTGTTGCTCATAATATATATCTTGTTAATCTTGCGAGCGAAGATAGCGAGATCATTGAAAAATCGCTTAATGATATGTTTGATGAGATGTCGAGGTGCGATAGGCTTGGGATAAAGGTTCTGGTTTTTCATCCCGGTACGCATAAGGATAGAAAGAAAGGGTTAAAACTCATAGCGAGTTCAATCGATAAGCTTTACAGCGAGAAATTTATCGTCAACCTTGCGCTTGAGACTACGGCAGGGCAGGGAGATAATCTTGGCTCTTCGTTTGAGGAACTCGCAACTATTATTGAAAACTCAGCAAATGGCGATAGATTGAAGGTTTGTGTCGATACCTGCCATATATTTGCTGCAGGATACGAAATCAGAAACAAAATTGACTATGAGAAAACTTTAAGAGAATTCGATAAAATACTCGGTCTCGAACGACTCGCAGTGATTCACCTTAACGATTCAAAGCATCCTTTAGGTTCCCGTAAAGATAGGCATGAACACATCGGCAAAGGCGAGCTCGGGCTTGAACCTTTCCGATTCATTCTCAATGATAGAAGATTTGAATCTATCCCCAAAATAATTGAGACCCCACAAGGAGGCGGAACTGAATTCGATAAGATGAACCTTGATATCCTGAAGAAGCTTGTGGAAAAATGAAAAAAGTTTTATACCCGATTCTTCTCATTATTTTTACAGTGTTGCTCGCTATCGCTTTATTTTACACATTGCGGGGTCAAAAAGGGAAAACTTTCTCGCAAATTCATGATGCCTCTTTGTTAAACAGGCGTGGGACTGAGTTCGCAAAGCTCGGTGCTCTTGATAGTGCTATTGCTTGTTTCGTTAATGCTATTAGACTTGCCCCTCAGGCAGCTGAGGCGAGAAATAATTTGGGCGCTGCTCTTAATTCAAAAGGAATGTACGATTCTGCTATTGTAGTGTTGCGCGACGCATTGAAACTTAAAGGCGATTATCCTGAGGCTTATTTCAATCTTGCGAAATCATTTTTTGAGAAGAAAGAATACGATTCTGCAATCGTATATATTAATAAGGGGCTCGGGTTGAAGCCGGATGACCCCGGAGCATATATTCTTTATGGCGATTGCCTTGATAGAAAAGGGAAATACGCCTCTTCTGAAAGCCTTTAGAGGAAAGCTGACTCCCTTTTGCCCGACAATTTTAAAATCCTATATTCAATTGGTAATAGCCTTGTTAGCCAGGGACGGTATGGTGATGCAATCCCGTATTACAAGAGGGCAACAGAACTTGAGCCCAAAAACCCTAACGGGTGGAATAATCTTGGTGTGGCTTATGCAGCAAACCGCGAATACGATAAGGCAATATGCGCACTAATAAAGGCTGTAAGGCTCAAAGGTGATTATGCGTCAGCTTGGGTAAATCTCGGATTATGCTACGAAAATCTCGGCTACCACAAGCAAGCGGCAAAGATGATTTCGAAATATATCGAGAATGCTCCGAATGATGCACCTGATATAGAGTTTATGAATGAGAGGGTAAAAGAGCTCGAGAATGAGAAGGATAAACCTACGCTAATTTTACCTGATTCCCTTTTGAATATAAATTAAACTCTATCTGCGATAGCCCTTGCCATATCGAGTGTTGAATCTGTGCCACCCATATCGTATGTTCTTACTTTACCCTCAGCTATAATCTCAGCGACACCATTTTCAATTCTTTTAGCCTCATCAGTGAAGCCGAGCCAATCGAGCATGAGTTTTGCTGTGAGTATCATAGCTATAGGATTTACCTTGTAAAGTCCTGCATATTTTGGTGCGCTTCCGTGCGTTGGTTCGAAAAGAGCGAGTTTATCGCCGAGGTTCCCACTTGGCGAAAAACCAAGACCACCAACAAGTTGAGCACAAAGGTCTGAAAGTATATCGCCAAACATATTTGATGTTACGATTATATCATACGCCTCAGGGTTCTTGATTAACCACATACATATAGCATCAATATTAGCTTCCTCATACTGTATCTCCGGATATTCACGCGCTATTTCTCGCCCAACCTCAATCATTAGCCCTGAAGTTTCTCTAATGACATTGGGCTTTTCGACAAGTGTCACCTTTTTTCGCCCCGCTTTTCTTGCATACTCGAAAGCATCCTTGATTATTGCGTATGCGCCGTTTCTCGTGATGATCCTGAAAGATACTGCAAGCTCCATAGGCGGGGTTGAAACATATTTTTCAAATGCCTTATTATACTTTGCCACAACTCTTCTTACCTCATCAGGCATAGGGCGAAATTCTACCCCCGCGTAAAGGTCCTCGGTATTCTCCCTGAACACCACAATGTCAATATTATCACGGTAATTGAGCGGGTTTCCTTTGTATGCTTTGCAGGGGCGGAAGTTTGTGTGAAGGTTGAAAAGCTGACGAAGTCTTACTATAGGTGAACGGTATTCGTAACCCTTGCCTTGAAGTTCTGGCGCAAGTTCCCGTGCAGCCTCATCCTTGGGTTTTGATGTTATCGCTCCAAACAAACAGGCATCACTATTCTTTAAAAGCTCAATAGTCCTTTGCGGAAGAGCATCACCCTCCTTTTTCCAAAACTCCCACCCAACTTCACCATATGTATATTCAAAAGGCAGATTCAACTTATCGAGAACAATCATACAAGCCTCTATAACTTCTTTCCCAACCCCATCCCCCGGAAGCACGGCTATCTTCTTCCGTTCCATTTATACCCCCTTTTCACTTTAAAATTGTACATCTTTTAACTTGATAAATTTTATTATTTGATACCCTGACAAAGTAAATCCCGCTTGGTAAATCATATCCGAACTTAAGCCTGTTCGTTCCTGGTAAAATTACGGTTCTTTTTAGCCTTTCTCCTTTTATATTGAATATTTCAAGTAATGAGTTAAGGCTTGTATGACATTCTATAGTGAAAGCGCTATTTGATGGGTTGGGGTAGATTTTGAAGAGCTCTTGTGGAGTTTCATGGGGGTTATTTATTGATGAGGCGTTTTCGTATGGGACATAAACTTTTATATCATCGATGAAAACACCTTCGCCGCTTTGTCCGCTATCGCTAACGAATTCAAAAAGAATCTGGAATTGTTCGCCTGGTCTTCCCTGAAGTTCGTAAGTGAGTTCATTCCAGCCGACACTGAAACCGGGGAGAATTGGCAACGCACCTCCTGAACCAAGGTAATCGATTGTTGTCGTATCGCCTATTTCATGCACAACTTTAACATAAAGACCGTCATTACCATATATCGCAACATTATAGTAAACCCAGAAAGAAAGGATTGCTCCCGGTTGTAGCGTAAGTGGCGGTAAGAAAAGAGTGGCACGGGCAAATGGTGGGTAGCCTCTTTCTGATGTATATCCGTAGGAGAATATTCCTGAGTGGGAGTACCTTGTGGTTTTTGACCACAGGTCCGGACTTCCTGTATGATTAAGCTCGCTTTCACCCTCAGCATCATCAAAGAACAGGAACCTTCCAACCACAATGTCAAGTGTGTCTGCAAATCGTGTCCCATCATCGCCTGTGAAAATGAATTCAACAGGGATAATATCACCTGAAAAAGCATCACCCGAAACATGAATTTCTATAGGCTCGTGTGTTATAACCTCAAAAGGAGCAGCATGACCAAGGGTTATATTCCTCACAGGAAGCGAGATATGCGAAGATAAAGGATTTATTGAAACCTCATACCCAGGCGAGCGATATTGCCCATCATTTCTAAACAGGAACCTTATTAAGGACACTGTTCCGGGTATGAGATAGTTTTCGCTTCCGTAAACAAGGTAATGTTTAACCCGGATATAAGGATATATCGGAAGAAGGCTTATGAACTGGTTAAAAACGCTCGATCCAGTTGTTATGTACACCACTATTCTTATAGGATTTCTCATGTTTACTGGAATTGTAAGCGCAGCCTTATACAATATGGTTTCTGATGGTGCAAGCGACGGAAGAGTAAAATATGTTGGTTCTATCGATATAGGACTTGAAGGCTCTATAACAACTGTTCCACTATCAGTTGGAATTGTGCCATCATTGACAATAGAGAAAAAAAGCGTGTCTGTTGTGCCGGTTGGAATTTCGGTTTCTCTTGTGATACCATCTTCGCATATCACCATATAATATCCCATTGAGATGTGGGCATCATCAGATAAAACATTTATAGTATCAACGATTTTTCTGAAATCCTCTTTTACGCATGATATATAAGCATTTCCCGAATTTAGCGGTGAACTTATTCCTATTGTTGCGATTCCGTTTATGTCGGAGATTGCCCTGCCAAGTATAGTGTTTCGCTGGATTAATGTTATACTGGCATTATGGATAGGGGCGCCGCTTTCATCCTTCAAAATAGCCGTGAGAGTTCTTATTGTCTGAGGAACACTCGACGGATAAATTGCTGTCATTGTTGCGGGTTCGTTTGTCCAGAGGGTTGTTGATGGTTCACCAAGGAGATTTATCTGATACTCGTGCCATCTAAAAAGATTTGCCTCACCAGAAAGCGGAGCATAATAAGCCTTACAAAAAGCAAGAGCCTCTCCAAATGTTTTTATCCCTTTTTTGAAAACAGCGTCAAAAAAGCAATAGTCGTATTTTTCGGAATACCCGAATCCGGGGTTTCCTGGCGAACCCCAGCCATATCGGTTGTTCGCTATAAATGCGATTGTTCCGCCATTTGGGTTGTTGACAAAATCCTCTGCTATACAATTTGAATAATCGAAAGCGCCAACCCAGCATCCTATCGATAGACCGAGCCCAAGTTTATCGTTGTTTGTGAGTGTTTGCGCTGTGTATGAGTCAAGGTATTCGCCAGATCCAACACCCATAATGTGAATAAACCCATGCCCATAGTGATTGAATACCCCTTTGCCCCTCGTGATTGATGAAACCACATTTGAAAGGTTCTCGTTGCCAATCGATTCATAAAGTCGCTCTATCTCGAAATGGGGCGGGAAAAGTCTCATAACGAGGTCCTTTCCGATGCCGCTGTCGGTATACGGGTCCCACCATAGAATATCACATGCGAAAAGGCTTTTTGTTAAATATCCAACTGGTGGTGAATTGTTGTAGGTTATGCTTTTTGTGATGAATGTGTTTATATGTTCTCGTGTGCTTGCGGGTATACGACCAACAAAAAGCTCAGGATAAAGGTCAACAGAATCGCTAACCGAACCGAATGTGTCGTTCTCATCGTAGTTCCAGTTACCATCAAGACAAGAAAAATAATAATCTGTGTGGATATCGTTCTCATCGCTGAAATATCCTGCCTCACAATCCATAGCGAAAGCAACCCTTGATGGCACAAGACTAACATCACCACATAATAGCACATAGTAAATTCCAAAGTTTTCATATATCTCACGAATTTTGTTCCTCATTTTCTCTGCGAGGTCTCGTCCGGAGCCCTCTCGGCTTATCATGGTTATGGTTATAATTGTATCGTTTAAACCTTTTTCGTGAAGAAGAGTGCGGTATGGTTGGAGCATCCTGTAAAAAGAATCATCCGTTATTATGAGATAATCATAGGCGCTCTCAATTACGGGAATGAGGTTTTCGTAAAGCCTGACCATTTCTTTGTTATAAACGAGCTCATCGAGAAATTTTTCAGTTCTCTTTCTCGATAATAATGATTCTTTTCTTGGCAGGTTTATGTTTTCGTTTACCGTCTGTATTTTGATTTTTAACCTTGTTATAAAGAATAGTTTCCCTTTGAGGGGTTTATAATATACTGGATAAACTATGAGTCCACAGATTCCTTTTCCCCGAAGGAAACTGGTTTGCCCCAGTTTCACAATCTGCTCGGGGAAAACCCGGTCGCTTGAATAGATTGTTTTATCAGGCGGAGTAAAATCGGGGATTCTGGTTGGAAGCCCAGGAATTGGCAATATTGCAGGTTTCTGTGCAGGATAAATCCTGTGTGTGCCTTCTATCTCCTCCTGAGATATTATTTCATACTCAACTTTTAAGGCTTTTTCATATGGTGGAAGGAGTATTGATACTGGAAGCACTGGAAGTTCTGGCTCGCCTGGGGCTCCTATTAGCTCGCAACCATCGTAAATAATCTTTGTGAATTCACCCGCCCAAATGAGTTTTAACCTCGTTCTTTCAAATGTCAATTCCTGTTCAAAATCAGCGTAGACTAAAGAGAACGCAAACATTATACAAATCGCCTGAACCAAGAAGCATATTTTTCTCATCCCATTATAAAATTAAAGAAAAAAATGAAAAAGGGCAAGCGTTATCACTTGCCCTTCTCAAAGAGCCGTTTAGGCTCTCTATATGAGGGTATTAGTTTTACTTAACGAGGAGCATTCTTTCTGTAGCCTGGAATTCCGGTGTGCGCATAATGTAGAAATATATACCGCTTGGCAGGTTGGTTCCGGAGTCGTCTTTACCATCCCATGTTATGGTGTATATGCCGGCACCAAGTTTATTGTTAACAAGGGTTCTAACTTTATTGCCAACAACATTATATATTTCAAGGGTGATATCCGTTTCCTTCGGGAGCTCGAAACTTATTACCGTTGCCGAATTGAATGGGTTAGGATAGTTCTTTCTTAGCATATACCTTTCTGGTTTGGTTATGTTAGCATTCACCTTAGCGAGAACCGCGAAATACCCACCCTTTGAACTGTATCCACATATAGAGTTCTCTTCCTTGCTTATTTCGAACTCGTCAAGTTTTTCAAATCTGCCCGTGTTATCGTTGTATCTGTAAAGTCCAAGTTCAGTTGTGTTAACGCAATACCCGTCAACTACGCCATTTCTCTCTTCATCAGGATATATCATCATCACAGCCATTCTCGCACCATTTTCTAACCTATTCCTTTCATTCTTGAGATTCACACTAACAATGTCGCCTATTGTAATATAGCCGACCGTATTAAGTTGTGGCATACCAATACAGAATTCGGCTGATGTTGGATTGGAGAAAGCATTGGAAGGAATTTCGATACTGCTGTAATAGGAACCATTTATGCCCGTAAGCACAACCTCATATGGGATACCAGGCTTAATCGTTGTTATATGGTGATATCCTTCATAGCCTTTCTTCCTTCCGCCGAGTGTTACACTTTCGATATAGTCAGGGTGATGATGATCGATAATCACGGTTATATAAGATGGTGTTGGGTCTGGAACGCCTGCCCTGTTGATTGCAACCGCACGAATATCATATATACCCTCATCCAGAACGGTAACATCCCAGTGGATGAAGAATGGTGGTGTTGTATCGGGATTAGCGCCATGCTCGGGTGAGCTTGACCAGTGCGTTTCTGGTGGGAAGTCTATCCACTCTGTTGTGCCATGCAACCTATACTGGAAAAGCACCGCAGCTATGTTCGCATATCTATCACCAGTACCACTTGGACCACCTGACGGGTCACAGTAAGTATCAGCCATAACGAGAACCGAGTTGCCATCAATCCTTTTACCCGGTTTCGGTATCTTGACAAATACCTGTTCGCATTCAACCGCATTAGGATTAGGTAATGGTGTAACATTTATGATTGTTGCGGTGCTCTCATCCATATACCCACACTTTGCGAGCACTCGTATCGCAAAGCTATAATTATGATATGCCTCAAGCATATTGTTCGGTGTTTGCCATGTCGTAGTGGGCGCATAAATAACTGCAACCGGGATGCTGTAATCAATGGGTCCGTCCCCCTCACCATAATATATGTAATATATGCTATCCTCAGGACTACTGCTCCACGAGAACCTAACCTTCGCATGTCCAAGCAATCTATACGAGAAATTGTCTACCTTAACCTCATATGTATAAGCACTATCCTCATTGGAATATCTACTCTCATTTCCGAGCGTATCAACCGCTGTAACGACATAGAAAAATGTTGTGTCAAACGGAAGGTTACGGTCGAAATAATAGTTAACCGACACGGGCTCAGTGTTGATCTTGATGTAAGTTTCCTCACCGCTGTACCTTCTGTATATGTTGTATCCATCGAGGTCAGGTGCAATAACATGGTCCCAAGTAAGTGTGATATCTCTTCCACAAGCCTCAGCATCAAGGTGGCTCGGGTTCACAGGCGGTGTCCTGTCGATTATGATAATATCCTTCCATGCAACATTCGACCAGCTCCCATAGGCATCACGACCGCGAACCCAAATTCTGTGTTTTCTTGGTGAAAGCTCGGCAGAATTAAGAGTTACGCAAACCGTCACATTAGGGCTCACTTCGGTTATTGGGATTGATATTCCTGTACCAGGTTCGCCAAGGTCATCGATGAAATACTCGATGTAAACTATATCGGAGTTACCCGTTAGTTCATCATTAACATTGGCACAGAATCTGAAACTATTGCCCCATATGACCGTGTCAGGTGCCTCTGTTATCGTTGCAACAGGATTACTGCACCTAACCGTGACCTCAATTGTATCAGAATCTGTTTCGCCAGATGGATCTGCCACGGTGATAATAAATATTCCGTTAATATCACAGTGTCCCTCTATCCCGGCAAATGTGAGCCTTGCGTCCTCAAGGGTGTATCCTATGAGCTCTGTTAGCGGAGTTACTGACCAGCTGAGCTCGCTCGGTCTGTTGTCAACATCAACAACATAATCCAAAAGATTCAGCTCCGGCGTCTCCTCAGCCCAGAATCTAATATCAGGTATAGGTGGAGTAATTATCGGTGGGTCGTTCACAGGCATTACTGTGAATGTTACCTCTGTATAGCCTGAAAGCCCTCCCGGGTCTGTGGCAATAAATCTTATCGTCTCGCTCCCGTTCCATTCACTATCAGCAACAGTGATGTATGCAACCCTGTCGATTATGTGTATTACAAGGTTTGATGCGCCTGAGGATGTCCATACGAGGCTTTCGATTGTATTGTCAACATCGCTAACATATTCGTCGAGTTCAATCGGTGCAAATCTCCCGCCCTCATTTATTGTTTGGTTCGGTATCGATGAAACTAAAGGAGGATCATTAACAGGATTCACAGTGAATGTGACTTCAACAAAGCTCGAAAGCCCACCCGGGTCTGTTGCGGTAAACCTCAATATCTCTACCCCAGAGTATTCATCATCCGGAACCTCAATGTGCACAATGTGATCGACCACCGTCACGATAAGATTTTCCGCCCCAGTTATAGTCCAGGTAATTTCGTCAACCGTGTTATCGGGGTCAGTAACATAATCATCGAGATTAATATCCTCAAATCTCCCACCCTCATCTATTGTTTGATCCGGTATCCTTCTTACACTTGGTGGGTCGTTAACAGGTAGCACGGTGAAGTTCACGAGCTGGGAGTCAGCCGCACCTGACGGGTCGCTCACTATGAACCATATACTTTCTGTTCCATTCCATTCGGGGTTGGCGTATGTTATAGTTGCTGTGCAGCCAAGTATTGTGACTATTATATTTTCTCCTCCATGAGTTGTCCAGACGAGTTCGCTTTCGGTGTTATCAGGGTCAACGGCTCGACCGCAGAGAAGGATATTTGAGAATGTTCCACCTTCATATATTGTTTGGTCTGGTATTGGCGATACGATAACGGGGCAGTCGTTTCTCGGAAGAACTGTTAGTGTTACGGTTTCTGTGCAATATAATCCTTGCGGGTCTTGCGCCCTGAATGTGAAACTCTCGCTACCGCTCCAGTTGTAATCGAGCAGGGTAAAACACGCTCTCCTGTCGCGGTCGATTGTTGCCCTTATATTTGTTCCACCGGATACTGACCAGCGAATGAGTTCATCCGGAGAATCATCAGAGACATAGTCATCGAGGTTTATGCAAGCAAATTCTGTTGGCTCTCCCGCAGAAACGCACTCATCTGGGAACACTCCATATATAAGCCCGGGTGATTCAAATATGAACCCGCTTTGAACCCTGTGTCGCTCAGCGAAATATATGTGTAATGTATGATATCCCTTTGTTAGCGTTGTTGACCAGTAGCACGCCGTCATCGGATGGATCCCGCCATTATCCGCAACAAGCCTGCCGTCAATATAAGCCCAGGCATCATCATCCGATACAATCCTGAATGAATATGTCCCTGTCGCCGGAGCAAAAAGCGTTGTAACCCAGTGGACGGCGAAATATTGCGGGTCACCAGGTAAGCCTGTATTAACAGGCCACCAGCTATCGCCAAAGTTGAGGCTTCTGTCGAGCCTGCTAAAAACGAAATATCTCGGACTATACCAGTCGTGATTGAATGGATTATCTCCTCTTACAACCCCTGTTATAGGACCCTCAACCTCAGGATGATCAGCGGGGAGATTATAATAGTAGCCTATAGCCCCCGGCATAAACTCGCAGCTCGCCCCGCAGTTTATCTTCTCGTATATTGTCTGGTCAGGCATATCATAGCAAATCGGTGCACGATTGATCCTCTGGATATATTCCACATATACTGGCGATGTTGCTGAATTTCCAGCATTATCGACCGCTATGCAGCGAAGATAGAGATACATTGTGCCATAACTTCTCCAGTTAAGCGTGAGAGTGCCATTAGTTCCAGTTGCAAAATCGGTCCAACCAACAACATTCGGTTCACCAGAGCTTGATGAGCCTATTCCATATTGTAGTCTTGTTCTTGTGGTGTTCAATCCGGAAAGGGTGTCAGTCACAACAACCGATATATTCACCCCGCCTGTTGTTGTGTCTGAGATATCAGGAACGCTCCAGGCGCCAAAGATGGGTGGAATTTTATCGATATACGCATTTCTCGTGTGTACAGGTTCAACATTACCAACATCATCAACAGAGTAGTATCTTATCGTATAAATTCCGCTCTCGGTTAGAGTGAAAGTTGTTCCGATATTAGTAGGTTCGCTTCCATCCGTAGAATAGTATGTTCTTCCATTTCTATCGAATCCGCTTCCAAGAGGACCGTCATCACGCGTGAGCACAACAGTTATGCTCCTGTTCTGCCATCCATCAGGAATATTGTCGGTTGTTACAGGTGGGAGGTTGTCGACAATGAAATAATCTCCTGTGAGCCATTCGCTCCATACTCCGCAATTATCGACTGCCCTTGCACGAATCCTTATCCTTGCGTTTGCGAGCCCAGTTGCCCATTCATAGGGGGTTTCGGGTGTGTTATCTCGCCCGATATTCACGAATTCGCTTGAACCCTCAACCTGATACTGATACTCTACTGCTACGACCTCCCCAGGCTCAACAACAGTTGCACTAACTTCTATCGGGTCTCGATATTCTCCATTTGTTGGATTTACTGATGTAACAACTGGCGCAATATTTCCTCTAACTCGCATCCTCAACAGGTATACATTGAAACCGGTTCCTCTTATCGTTATATCCCCGGATGCAAGAGTGTTTGTGAATATCCAGTTTCCGCAGTTCTCGCCGCATGAGCCAAGATTATAATACCATCTTGGTCCACCAGTTCCAAGGTCTGGAACGCTCACAGTATCATTCCCAACAATTATATCTCTTGTTGACCATCTCTCAGGTGAATTATATTCGAGAAAACTAACATCATATCTTCCCGGTGGAAGGTTTAAGTCCACATTTATCGGTGGTTGATATCGGCAGGTTACCCTATAGCCCATATAGAACTCGCCACCAGAGACCCGAGGGTCTGTCAATAGGTCAATTTCGCCCGAGTCGTAGTCATAGCATGCTGATGGTGGTGTTGAGCTTATAGTGAACCAATCGCCGACAAACCACTCTGACCATTGATATTCATCAGCAGCTCTTGCCCTTATTCTTATTGTTAACCCCTCAATTCCGGAGTTCCATATGTATGGGTCGCTTGGTGTGTTATCAACACCTATAGAGCGCCAGAGTGTATCCCCTTGAATCTGGTACTGATATTCCTCTCTTAAAACTCCACCAGGATCGTAGCTTAAGCAGTTAAGCGTTATCGGGTTTGAAACTACACCCCCGCTCGGGCTAACAGAGGTGACGACCGGTCTAATATTTCCTCTAATCCTTGCTCTTTGAAAATAAAGATTATACCCTGTTCCAATAATAATAACATCCGCATTACCCTCATATGCTGTGAACTGGAATATCCCGCAATTGTACCCACATGCGCCTATGTTATTTGTCCATAGTGGTCCACCTGAACCAAGGTCAGGCACATCAACTGAATCCTCTCCGACTGCCACTGTCATCGTTGACCAATCCTGCCTGCTCAAATACTGATAGAATGAAACATCATATAAACCAGGTGGAAGGTTAAGGTCAATTATTATAGGCGGTTGATACATACAGATACAGAGATAACCCGCGTACGGTTCGCCACCGGAGACTCGCGGGTCTCGCGGGTACATACTTATCTCGCCAGAATCGTAATCATAGCACGCATAGAGAGGAATAATCAATGATAATAATACTACAACAATTATCTTTTTCATTTTGCCCCCTTTCTTTAAGTTTTCCTTCAACTTTTATCGGCTCTTCCCCTAATTATATTATTTTTCAAATAGAAACATTTGTAAAGGGTATTTTTCATCTTTTGAAAATTTTTTCTAATTTTTTGCCCGTTGAAAAAATTTTTACCGTGGGGTTTTATGTTGACGAAAAGTGTTATATTTTTAATTTAAAAAAGATGGGTAGAGTAAGTTTATCAAAAGGTCTATGGTGGATGATAATTTTTGCGCTTGTTTTTTATTTTGTTCTCGCTGTTGTTGGTGATATTGGTGATGTTGTTAGAAGTTTTCGTGAATTTTCTATTGTCTTTCTTTTTTTTATCCTCTTGCTTTCGCTTTTGAATTATAATTTAAGGTTTATTAAATGGGATTTCCTTTTGAGACAGAGTTCGATTTATATCAATAGGTGGACTAATTATTCCATTTTTATGGCTGGTTTTGCTGGAACCGTTAGCCCCGGGAAATCAGGCGAGCTCATTAAGCCTCTTTTTCTTTCAGATATTCTC
>JBAMLU010000063.1:19762-28140 GCA_039793385.1 bacterium | reverse complement strand
ATATACGCAAGGCAACCCTACTTGCTATGCGAGTTGCGGTTGAATCGCTTTCTGTGAGACCGGATAAGATTATCGTTGATGGTGTTGATACTATCCCCGGGCTTGATGTGCCACAGGTTCCGGTTATTCACGGTGACATCATCTACGCTGCTGTCTCAGCAGCTTCTATTGTCGCCAAAGTGTTGCGCGACAGGATAATGAACAATATAAGCGTTATTTTCCCTTTATACTCATTCGAAAAGCACAAGGGCTATCCAACCAACCTACACAAAAATCTCATAAGAATTTATGGACCAACCCCAATTCACAGGGTGAACTTTAAAATGGATTTTTAAAAATTATTTCTATAATAACTATAAATGCTCCAGTTAGAATTGGTACGGTAAGATTATCGTCTATTTTAAGCGGCAACATTTCGATAATTGTTGCAGCTATTGCACCTATGAGTTTTAACCAGAATGGAAATGGCGTTATAAAAATCGAACCTATAAACGATGCAATAAAAAATGCAAGTGACCCTTCAATGGTTGAACTGCCGATGATTTTGTGCCTGCCCACCCTCTTGCCTACAAGAGCAGCTGAAATATCGCCAAGCACCGTGAATGTTATCACAAGCTGGGCTACCGGACGAGAAAATATTATAACAGAAAGCAACGCCCCGAATAATATATAACTTGCACCTGAAAATGTTTTCGACTCATATATCCGATATATCCCACCCATAAACTGGTTAATTTTCGCCTTAAAATGTGGAACCCGAACTCGAAGAATATCTATTAGCACGAAAAAAAATGCAAGCACACTCAAAACGGGAATTACAGTTGCTGATGTCAAATAATTGTATCCTATAGGCACAGCAATCATCAAAAGGTGAATTCCTTTCCTGATGAGCTCGTTCTTGAGTTCCTGTTCCATTTTAGTGCCCTGTATATATCTCTTGTGGTTTATGAGGCAGGTCCCTTTCAGTTTTCGAGATAAAATCGTTTATAAAGTCGGTGTTGTAAAGTATTGCAGAGTTGATTGCTCCATAGATATTCCCGAAATAGAGGATGGTTCCGAATGAGAGGGTGAGAATAGCAAATCCCTTGTCTTTTTCCCAGAAATATAGTCCAGAGCCAATTCCGCCGACACATCCCGCGAAACTATAAAAAGCGTCCCCCCATCGCCCAGAATATGCCTGCCCCGCCCCTGGGATAAAAGCAGATAGAAACCCTGCTAAATACGGATTTCTTTGCGGAATATATCTCGCTTGTTTAGATCTTGAAAGAAGATAGTTCATCGATGGCTGTAAAAAGGAACTCGTTTTTGATGCTGTTTGAAGAAGGCTTTCGGCTGCAATGAAATTACCCTCCATAAATAATGATACGCTCTGTAAATAACTCACCGTATATTCTGGAAATTGGATTTGCCCCTTTTTTATAAGATCTATTTTGCTGTAAAGTTCAGTATATTTTTTTTCAAGAAGGTATGTTAAAAGGTATCGATAGTAAGCTTCATCCCAGAGTTGATGTGTGGGATTTAATCGTCGAGTGAGTGACTCATATATCTCTCGTGCAGCATCATATTCCTCAAGATTCTCCTTGCAAAGCCCCATACGAAATTCAATATATGGTATTATCGTGTCGCTCGGGAAATAGAACCTATACCGCATATATTCAAGTAAGGCTTTCTCGTATTCTTTCGCCTTGAATAGATTCTCAGCAAATGTTAAAATGAATGTTCTTGAAAGGTATTGCTGGGGTGGAATCTCTAAAGAAGTTGATTCCGGGATTTCCTCATCGACATTGTTTGTGTCGCTTTCGCTGGGGAATTCCTCATTTATAGAATCTAATTGTGCATTTCCAACTGAGAAAAATAAGATAAGGACGAGCAAGATCAGGATAGAACGATTTCTCATTTTCTCTCCTTGTCCGCTTGATTGTTCCAATGCAAGTAGAGTTTTTTAACTGAGCCCTTACCCCAGAGCTTGTGTCTTTCTGGCGGGTCGTATAGATAGAGTCCATCCGGGGTTTTGCGGTAATAGTAGTGAGCAAACGGATTGCATCTTTGAACCCTATCGGCTGTCATAAGTAGTGCCTGAATTGGACCCGAAATCTCAAGAGCTTTAACAGCAAATGCCGAGCAGGACGGATTAAACTGGCATTCCTGGTTGTCCTGTGTGGTTATAAAGCGCTGATAAATATAAAGAAACACTTTGAAAAGGAACTTAAAAGGATTGGTTTCTTCAAACGGGTTGGGCAATGCCGCAATAAACGCATATACCATTATAATCAGAAAAACTAATTTTTTCAGTCTTTTTGCCATTTAAGGTGTGCGGTTATAAGTTCTCTCACAAAGGATTCTTTCTTTTCTTTGTTGAACTCGTTAGCAAGTCTGTATGCGTTATCACCGCTACCAAAGTAATATCGAGCGAAGAGGAAATAGAAGTAAACAAGGCTCTGGAAATATTTCTTAGCAAGAAGGGATGAGAATGTGAGATATCCAAATGTTCCGTTTATAACGAAAGAGATTGCACCATCAATGTAGTTTCCGGTGTAAATCTGTCCTGCCCCAGGCAGGATTGCCGAGAGCCATCGCGCAAGCTGTGGCGACCTATAGTCAAACTCATCCACATTGTTCTTTATCTCACGGGAGAGTATATATGCTGATGTATAAAACGGGTTATCGTAGGAGTGCTCGCTTGCCACACTGGAGAATTCTTTCTCCGCATCCTGAAAATCGAACTGCAGAAGATAAACCCATCCAAGCCAATAAGAAAGCTCAAGTTTACCAAGCGGGTTTTCTTCTCTCTTTTTCAAATCTAAAAACTCAAACATTGCAGAAGAAAAATTATTCTCTCTCATATACAAAAAACCGAGCAATTTCTGAGCCTGTGAGCGTATATCCGGTATCTCCGATGTGAGAATCTCGCTAAGGACCGATTTACCCTTATCGTATTCACAATTTTTTATGTAACTTAAGGCGAGTTTCAGTTTTGTGTTGTCATCCATCGTAAAAGAATACTCCCTTAAATACTCGATTGAAGCCAGTTTGTACTCTCCAGCCCTGAAAAGTTCATCACCGAAGGAATTTGATTCTTCAGGAATGGAAAAATAATCAGACGCAACTATATGTTTGAAGAAAAATTCGGCTATGTTAGGAGATTTGGAAGATGATAATAAGGGGCTACATATTATTAAAAGGAGAATAAGGTTTAGTGTATTACCTGCCATTTATGCCATTCCACGAAAGCGGGGTCGCGAAGTCCTTCCTTTTTTTCTATCTCTGTCCAGGTTTTACCGTTGTATATTTCGATAAGCGAAATAATAACCGCAATACTTGTTAATCGTTCAAGGATTTCCCAGGTTCTTATTCCAACACCCTCATTGTACATATACCCAACCCTCGAACCGAAACAACATCCTATAAGGCATGATGTTAGCCCACCTCGTTTGGGTTTTTCGGGTGCTTTCTCTTGTGCAACCACAGGAAGAGCAATACCTAAAATGAGTGTAGCTACAAGCATCATCGCAACAAATTTCCTCATCTTTGCCTCCTTTCATTTTTCTCTTTCCTCTTGCTCCAATAATTTTGCTTTAAGGGCAGAAAGCGTTGTTTTTATTTTGCCCTGCTTGTCCGCCGCCTGAAGATAAAGTGTATATTCGGTGGGAATGGAATATGAAATAAGGCGTTCGAACCTGTCTATTGTAAGGATGAAAATTATCCTTTCCCCTTTCTCATAGCCCTCAACCCTCAAAAGCTGATAAGTTGAAAGGTCAATCCAGACCATTATCTCAGAATAAGGTATCTCATAATCAAATTTCGACCTTCCACTTAAAACGATAACCGAATCATAGCTCTCAATTTTGCCCTTATAAACGAACCCGAAATTGAACCTGTCAGAAAGATATCTTAAAAACGCCCACGGGAAATCTAAAAGTCCGTTTGTCTCGAGCTCGCTTTTCCCCAATTCCTTTGCACTTTTCTTTAATGTAATGTTCTCTATGGGCGAGCTTATATATAGCGTATCGTTTTGCATAATCACATTTTTCTCATATGGTACAAGGTAGTTTATCTCAAACGAATCCTGCCCGCAAAAGGAGAAATTTCCAAGAAGTTCAATGTCGAGATTCTCGAGTTCTATTTTTCTTTTTATTCGACCATTAACACAACCAAGTCCATCATAGACTCTCGCCGCTTTTTTGATTATTTCATCGACTTCTCTCTCGTCACCGAATAAAAGAATTTGTAGCACAAAGATTAATAAAACTATAAAAATTTGCCTTATATTCATAGGGTAAATTTAATTTTTGAGCTCACGGTGTCAAGAAGATTTTTGTTGACCTTGTGAAAAGTTTGAATATTATAAATAAAGGTGAAGTTATGTTAAGAAAAGGCGTAGCAACCATTCCTCTTCATTATGGTAAGGCGCCGAAATGGTTGTTTGAGCGGATGACGCGTCTTGCCGGATATATACTTGAGCTTATGGTTATTGAGCTTTGTGAGGACGAGATTCTTGAGCGCCTATCAGACCCTTATTGGTTTCAAGCTTTTGGTGCACTATTGGGTTTCGATTGGCATTCGAGCGGGCTCACAACAACTACCTGCGGCGCAATAAAGGAAGCACTGAACGCCCGCGCAAGTGAGCTCGGGATATTTGTTGCGGGCGGGAAAGGTAGCTCAAGCCGTAAAACACCCTCAGAAATTGAATCTAAATCTGATATCATCGGAGAGAGTAGGGCAAGGGAATTAATTTATGCGAGCCGTATGGTTGCCAAGGTCGATTCTGCTGCTATTCAGGATGGGTTTAGCATTTATCATCACACATTTATTTTCACGAAAAGCGGGTCTTGGTGTGTTATACAACAGGGGATGAACGAGAAGAGTTCGCTTGCAAGAAGATATCACTGGAAAAGCGAGCCCGGACTTTCATTTACGCTCGAACCTCATAAGGCTATTGTTACACCACTCTTTTTTGAGAATGTTTTGAACCTTGTCGCAAAAGAGTCGCAGCACGCACAAGAAATAATAAAGGATTTATCTAAAGAAAAAGCGGAAGTTGTTTTAAAGGAACTCAATAAGCTCAAATCACTCAATATGCCGAGCCGCCATCACATGGTACTGCTTGAGGACATAAATCCCAATAAACTTGAAAGAATCCTTTTAAAAACTTACTTGCAAAAACCTCAAACATTTGAGGAACTTCTTGCTATTGAAGGTGTTGGTGAGAAGACAATTCGGGCGCTTGCTCTTATATCTGAACTTATTTATTCTGTTCCACCAAGCTGGGACGACCCGGCAAGATTTAGTTATGCTCACGGCGGAAAGGATGGAATACCTTATCCCGTTGATAGAAAGGTTTACGACAAATCAATCGAGATCCTTGAAAGGGCTGTTAAAAAGGCAAAATTAGGGCAATCAAGCGAAAATCAAATTCTCAGAAAGATAAATGAATTTTTCGTTAAAGAAATGTGAGACAATTTTCTTTTTATTGCCTTTTATTTTAATTTTGGTTTTTATTGGGCTGGATTTCAAACCCATTACAGACGAAGCACATTTTCATTTGCCTGTGGTGCTTAATCTAAAGGGGTCTGTAAAGGCTATTTTGCCGCCAGAATATAATATAACATCACCACCTTTGCCTCATATTCTTATGTTTTTCTGGGGCAGGATTTTCGGGTATACTTTTTTAGCTCTTCGGGCTCTCACTCTTATCCTTTCAGTTGTCGGGTTTACCTTTTTCTACAGCCTGACCAAAAAACTAAATTCCACTAATCCATTAGAAGCCACACTGGCTCTTGTTTTCTTCCCATATATCTTTCTCCATTCTTTTACAATTTATACAATCAACTATGGGCTTGCGTTTGGGCTTATTTTCCTGTGGTTTTACTTCAAAAAGGAGGAAAAAAATTCAAATCTTATCTATGCCTCGGTTTTTTCAACATTCGCCATTTTGTCGAGGCAATTTTATGTTGCTTATCCCGCAGGTGCAATTCTCGTAGAGCTTTATAAAGCTATTATAGCCAAACGACTTAGAAGGGAGCAGGTTAATAGGATTCTGATTTTATTGCTGCCAATAATGGTGCTTGCAGCTGTTTTTCTTTATTGGGGTGGATTTGTTTCTCCTTCTCAGTCGGGTGCATATAAGCTCCATTTTTCACCTGTACACATAACCTTTTTCTTCATTTTTGTTGGTTTTTATTTCTGGGTAACATTATTCGTTGTTCCATCGAAAAGCACACTCCGTGCCTGCACTTTGGTAGCTATATCGCTTTTGCCCCTGTTTTTTATCTTCAGACCAAGATATTTCCACGGATTTAAATCGGGTATGGGTGAGGGAATAATATTGAGAATATCAGAAATCATTTCTCAAAAATTTTCGCCGATACTTGGTACCATTTTCCTTT
This sequence comes from bacterium, assembly GCA_039793385.1. Classification (GTDB taxonomy): domain Bacteria; phylum UBP14; class UBA6098; order JBAMLU01; family JBAMLU01; genus JBAMLU01. The sequence goes on along the minus strand of JBAMLU010000063.1, from coordinate 21,754 downwards.
TCGTTTTCTTCATAATAGGTGTAATTGTTATTTTCAGAGCCATTTTGAATTTCAACATGAGGAATTCCTTTTTGTTTTTTGCTCTTGCCGTCCTCGTATTTATTGAGAGCTCAATACCTTATGTGTGGGAAAGGTTGTGGGTATCATCTTTCCCTGTTCTAGTTTTATTATTATTTCAAAATGTAGAGAAAAGACTTTACATTTTAAGATTTTGGCTTATAATTGAAATGTGCCTTGCATTTTTGTATGCAGGGTTAAAGATGAGCGGGTTGATATAATAAAGGAGGAAGTATGAAAAGGGGATTATTTTTTGTGGTGATTTTGATGGTGCTATTTTGTTGTAAGAAGGTGGAGAAAAAGGAGGAGAAAGCTGGGGCTTCTATTCAGGTGATGGAGTTGGAGAAGGTGAGCGCGGGGAAACATGTTCTTATGGTAGTAGCACCGAAGGATTTTCGGGATGAAGAATATGTTGTTCCAAAGGAGATGCTAACAAAGGAAGGGTTTGTTATTACAACAGCATCAACAGTTACCGGTGAGGCAAAGGGGGTTTCAGGGACGATTGCGAAGATTGATATTCTTTTGAAGGATTTTAATACAAAGGATTATGATGCTGTGGTTTTCGTTGGTGGTCCCGGTACCCCTGCAATTTACGATAACCCCGATGCTCAAAGAATCGCAAAGGAGATGGTTGGTGATGGTAAAGTTGTAAGCGCTATTTGTCTTGCCCCGGTGATTCTTGCTAAAGCTGGTATATTGAATGGCAAAGTTTCAACTGTTTTCCCGTCAGCTAAAGGAGAACTTGAAAAAGCGGGCGCAAGATATCAGAAAACCGCTGTCGCTATCGATGGAAAGATTATAACGGCAAATGGTCCTGAAGCCGCATCAAGGTTCGCAGAAAATATAATTAAGATGCTTAAAACAAAATAAGATTGCTAAGCTTTGTTTTTCAAAAAGCATGCTATTCTTATGTAAAGATTTTTTCGCCGTTTTTAGTCTATCTTACTTTTATTTATGAAACTTTTGCTTTGATAACAAAACTGGATTATAATTTATGTTGTTGCCATCATAATAAAAGGTAGTTTAAATAATATGAGGATCAAAAAAGAAAAAGGAGGACAAAATGAGGAATAGGTTTGTTGTGATTATGCTTGTATTGGTTTTATTAAGCATGGCTCGGGCAAGCACATTCTCTAATATTGCCACCGCACTTAAAGAAGGCAGGATAAGCAAGAGCCAGGCATATATTTATTCCGCCTATGCGCTAACAGAACCATCAAGAGTACCACTTGAATTTCGCTCACCTGAAAGGGAAAAATGCGGAACACCTATAGTGTTGCAATTGCTTTTCAATTCAGATGATTTACCGTCAGACGCAAGAAGAACAATCTTAACCACTCTTGCACGACCGACTTTACCAAATCATTTTGATACATTGCATTTTCGTATTCATTACACCCTTACAGGAACAGATAGGGTACCGAATGAAACCTATGTTCGTAAATTTGCCCAGTATTTTGAGCAGGTGTACAGGCACTATGTTGATCTTCTTGGTTTTACACCTCCACCGTCAGATGGACCAGCGGGCGGGAATAGCCTTTATGATGTTTATATCAAGCGGCTTGATGTTTATGGATATACTGAGCCTGAAATGCCCGGTCCTGAGGTGTGGAACGATTATACAAGTTTCATCGTTGTAAATAACGACTATACCGGGTTCTATACAACGGGCGACAACGCTATGAAAGTTACAGCAGCTCACGAATTTCATCATGCAATTCAGTTTGCATATAATGTCTATGCGGATAGATGGTTTATGGAGTGTTGCGGAGTTTGGGGTGAGGAGGAGGTTTATCCGAGCGTGAACGATTGCTACCAGTATCTGTCGACATTCTTCAATAATCCTGAACTTTCTCTTACAGATGAGACGAGTTCGATGCATCAGTATTCAACTTTTGTATGGGCGAAGTTTCTCACGATGCGGTGGTCATCATC
>JBAMLU010000063.1:0-19752 GCA_039793385.1 bacterium | reverse complement strand
CATCATCGATAATAAAGATAATATGGGAGAATGCGAGAACGACCACGATTCTTCAGGCTACACAGAATGCGCTATCGTCAAGGGGCTCGAGCAGGAACGGTGCATTTAGCGAGTTCGTGCGGGTTAATTATTTCACTGCCTCGCGCACCAGGACCGATAGCTACGATGATGCAAGGGATTATCCTCTTGTTCATATAGAGGCTACACACAATACCTATCCAGTTTCAGGACGGCATTCATCAGCCCCACCTTCAGCGCTTGCCTGTAATTATGTGGTTTTTAATTACCCAGCTGGTGCATCAGGACCGTTTACAATAACATTTGACGGTGCTGATGGGTATATCTGGAATGTGCAGGTTTTAAAACTTCGTGCTGACCTCTCGTATGACCTCGAAACGATACCGCTCAATTTGGCGAGCTACGGGCAGTTGGAGATAGATGATTGGTCATCATATGATAGAATCGTTATGATTCCAACTCTTCTTTCAACAGTGGGTGAAGATGTGGATTATGTTTACTCTGCGGCGTTCGAAACAATAACCCCAACCCTTCCGCCGCCCCGTAACCTTCGCGCAACATCAGGTATCTCGGGTGAGGTGCCGCTTCAGTGGGACCCACCTGAGGGCATGGGGTTTGAGGAGATTGCTTATGATGATGGTAACCCGATGTACTATTATCCAACCGCATCAAACGATATAATTAGTGTAAGATTTACGCCCGCCAACCCCTGCACGCTAAAGGAGGTAAAGGTATGGTTTGTAGCGGAGTCTGGTCCTCCTTATCCCGATGTTGAACTTCACATATGGGCTGATGATGGAAGTGGTTTCCCCGATTTCACATCTGACCTTATAACACCTCTTCTTGTTCGTGGTTCATCAATAACGCTTGTTGATTGGACCACAATAAGCCTTGATTCACCCACGGTTGTTATAAGCCCAGCTATGGAGTTTCATATAGGGATTAAGTTCCCATCGGATGGAATATCAATTTACACCGATGCTGAGCCTTATGATGACTCTATGCCGCCAAGAAGCCTTTATTATCAGGCAAGCGATAATAATTTTTATTCGGTTGCAGGCGATTTTATGATCCGTGCTGGCGTGAAATATATCTCATCAAGGATGAAAAAATATGCATCCACTATTGAAAGGAGTTCATCTTTAGCCATAGAAAATCTCAACCGAAGACCATCAGGCATTCCTTCTTTCCTTCGCCCGTTTGTTTCAACTCGTCCTTATGATGAGCCGCTAGAGTATTTCATCTATCGTTCGAATATAACAGGTGGACCGTATAGTTTTCTTGCCAATGTTTTCGGAAGCGTGACCAACTATACGGACAGGTCTGTGACGGATGGGGTAACATATTACTATGTTGTGAGGGCGAACTATCGGGGCGGATTATCATCACCAACAAATGAAGCCGCAGCAACACCGGGGGCTCTATCATCAATGACCGATACATTAATCGTTGACAATAATAATCCCCGCCCTGATTTTTATTGGGCGCCTCGAGGAAGTAAATTTGCGAATAAGTTCCATACGGATATGCCCTGTCAGGTGCTGAGGCTATTTTATCTTACGGCGGGAGAGGGTCAATTTATACCAAACATATACCGATTCACCGGCACAACTGTTGGCTCACAATATATTCCTGACGAGCCTGTTCGTGGCGTCAATGGCGGGTGGACAGTTGTTGATGTTTCTATGTATGATATTTATGTAGTTGGCGATTTTCTTATTTCATATGGGTTCGGTGACACAACCCTTGCACTTGCTGCAGAATCTACTGATGTTGAGGGTATTGGTTGGGACTATTTTAGTGGTTCATGGATAGCAACAAACACAAAATATTATATTCGTGTTGAAGTTCGTGAACTAACGAGCGGCGAGACATATATCTTAAGCGGTATTGTTAATCTTGCTGATATGCCACCATCAATGGCAGGTTCCATAGTTAAGCTTCAGTCAACAGCGTTTGTTGACACGACGAATAACGCCGGAGAATTTGAAATACGGGGTATCCCACCAGGAATATATACCTTGAAAATAACTCACCCGGGTTATCAAACTTATACGAACGAGATTGCGATTTATTCGAATATCTATCGGTCATTTATGCTTATGCCTTATATAGCGCCTGCTACTCCGCCGAGGTTTCTTCAGGCACGAAGTTATCTTAACAGGAGGGTGGAACTTTACTGGCATCGTCCTTATGGACAGCCTGGTACTGTTGAGGAAATACAGTATGATGATGGTCGCCAGAGATTATACTATCCTGTAGCTATTGGTGATATCGAGGATAAAAGGTTTACCATCCATTATCCCTGTACTCTTCAATATGTGGCTATGGCGTTTTACGATTCGTTAGGAAGATACCCACGAGTGAGGATAGGAATTTTCGGCGATGATGGGAGTGGCTACCCTGACACAACAGCAAGATTTACAACACAAATTGATACAACCCCCGTTCCGTTCAGCCCTACTGAAGGAGTGCAGTGGACAATACTCGACCTTAGAGCAAGGAATATCGTTTTGGCTCCAGGAACTGATATTCACATCTCATATATCCATATTAACGCTCCCCCAGCCCTTATAACAGATACTCTTCCTTCAGAAAGTCCATCAAGGAGTAATCTATATGTAGCGAGTCTTAGGACCTGGCAGGAACGAGCGGACTATATGACGAGGCTCATAGTGAAATACTACGGTTTGACCAAACTTGTGGAACCATCAGGCAAGGAGAGAAGGATTAGTTCTTTCTCACCGGGTTATCTTGCAGGACTTCGTTTACCGGTGATTTCAGCAATAATACCATCAGTGCTTGAAACTATGCATCCTGAGGCTCTTCTGCGCTACTATATCGTTCGCGGTTTATCATCAACATCGTTGACCTATCTCGCAGAAACATCGGATACATTTTATATTGATACCTCTGTAGTTAATGGGACAAGGTATTATTATCGGGTTAAGGCAATATATTCAACAGGTGAAAGCGAATTCAGCAATTTAGCGTCGGCTAAACCGGTAGAATCATCTACTGAGCCGAGGGTATTACTGGTGGATGATGATGGAAGCGCATACGATACACGGGCAGTTGATGAGGGTGAGGCTTATATACAGTATATGAATGAACTTAGCGTACCTTTTAAAGCTGTTGAACTTCTATATGGTGAGGATGGTCCTGGCTATGATGAGTTGCGCAATTATCGTGCTGTTCTGTGGTGGACTGGAATTGGTTATACGAGTGGTGTTACCCTTTCTGAAAATGACGAGAATGCGCTTGCGGAATATCTGCACGGTGGCGGAAGATTATTCCTTGATGGGCAGGATTATTTGTGGGATAAGTATCTCGGTGCAACAACATTTTCAGCTGGGCAGTTTCCTTATGATTATCTCACTATTACGAGGGTTGTTCAGGACCAGTGGGAATTTCCTCGAGATACCAATATGACCCTTGTCGGACAACCATCAACTATCGCTGAGGGTATGCGATTCGGAATAAGGAATCCTTATCCAAGTTGGGCTGTATATCCGGATAATATTTCGACGCTTGGGTTGTCGCTTTTCTCTATAAATCAGCCAACAGGTGCTATGACAGGTTTCCCGGCTGTTCAGGTATCTAATCCCAATTTCAGGCTTGTTTTTTCTACTGTTCCGCTAATAGCTATGGTTGATATGCCACCAGGTTCGACTAGGCGCGAGTTTTTGAGAAAAATGCTTTTCGATTTCTTCGTCCTTTACCCGCCTTCAGAGCTCGAAATCACCTATTCTTCTAACACGGGCTGGAATCAGGTTTCTATCCCCGTTAGGCTTGATAATATGTACTATGGAAACATCTTTCCGCCTGGTGTGATAATTCCTCCTGTCTACAGATATAATACATCTCGAAAGGTATACGAGCGCGCAGATACGCTTGAAATTGGCAAGGGATATTTCGTTTTGTTTATGAGGGACACGGTATTTACTTTAAGAGGAGTGCCTGTTGAAAATTGTACCGTTTCAGTTGAGCCCGGGTGGAATATGATAGGTTCCGTTTCTGATACGCTTTCGACTGCGGAGCTTGGAAGTCATCCATCAGGAATATTGTTGCCTCAGGTCTATAACTATAACCCCTCAACAAGGAGATATGACCTTGTGACATCAATTATCCCAGGTAAAGGTTATTGGGTTCTTGCAATGGGTTCAGGTGAGCTTATTTTCCCATCATCGGGGAGAACCGAGAAGTCTGAAAGGGCGGACGAATTCGTTGCGACACTCACCGGACCAGAAACATCGCTTATGCTCGGGGTATCAAGGGAACTTGTTATACCAATGCCGCCTTATCCACCATCAGTTTTACCACGGGCTTACCTTGTAAAAAACGGGATTCCAGCAATTGGCGTTTTTACTGACGGTGAAATTTTCCTTACGATAAATGAATTGACCCAGCTGGAATTCTCAATTAAGGAAGGTTATCGACTTATACTTGACAACAAGATTGAGATTGCTGATGGAGAACGCCGCTTTTTCTTGCCCGGAACTTATGTAATAAGAACAATAAAACCATCAACATTTGCTCTTTACGGCAATTTCCCGAACCCTTTCAATGATGCAACCACAATAATGGTTGTCTCCCCTGTTGATGGTGCGTGTATGATCTCACTTTTCGATATAAGTGGACGGCTAGTTCATAGGGAAGAGAGACCACTTAAATATGGGCTTAATAAGGTTAAATTCGATGCTGATGGATTGTCGAGCGGGGTTTATTTCTACGCAGTTGAGCTCGATGGTAAAAAGTTAATCGGGAGGATGACAATTATAAGGTAGCGCTTAATGACTCGACTAATACTCTTGCTCTGCTTTTTTGTTATTCCCCTTCTTGCTAAAGAGAAAAGGTACTGGGTATTTTTCCTTGACAAGGGAGAATGTGAATATTTGGATTTAAGCGAGCTTGCGAAATTATATCCGGTGCGTTGTTTAGAGAGGCGGGCTAAGGTTGGGGCAGCTTTTGATTGGCATGACCTACCTGTATCGAAAAATTATATTACCGAAACAGAAAAATGTGGTGCACGGGTTCATGCTGTTTCAAGGTGGCTCAATGGGGTAAGTGTATATGCCGATACACACTCGATTATTGAGCTTGCGAGATTACCATTTGTAAAAGATATACGAATGGTTCCCGGTTTCAGGCGAGGTTATCCTGATGTTATTAGAGAATGTTCGAATCTTATCGTTGATCCAACATATGGAGTTAGCTACGATCAGTTGGTGCGGCTCGGTATTCCACAGATTCACCGATTTAATTTTACTGGAAATGGTGTTATAATAGGCGTTTTTGATACGGGATTCAATATCTTTCACCCTGTTTTTTCTCGGATGAATCTTCTTGCTACATACGATTTTATTTATAATGACACTATAGTTTTCGACGAACCCGGTATTGACCCATTCGGGCAGGACCAGCACGGGACAGCAGTTCTTTCGATAATTGGAGGATATGCGCCGGGAAGATATATAGGTGGTGCTTATAGTGCGACATTTGTGCTTGCAAAGACCGAGGATGTCAGTTCGGAGACACCAATTGAGGAGGACAATTGGATTAGAGCGAGCGAATGGGCAGAATCCCTGGGGGTGGATATAATAACGAGTTCTGTTGGATACTGGGAGTGGTATACACCATCTGATATGGATGGAAGGACTGCACCCATAAGCATATGTGCATCGAGGCTTGCACGGCTTGGTGTTCTTTTATGCAATGCCGCAGGAAATAGCGGTCCTTCACCAATGACAATCGTTGCACCTGCAGATGCTGATTCAATTATATCGGTTGGAGCGATTGACACTCGAGATTATGTAGCGATATTCAGTTCTCGTGGTCCAACCGCTGATGGGCGAATAAAACCAGACCTCGTTGCACCCGGTATGAATATTTACATCGCATCATCAATTGATACAACAGCATATTATGCAGGCTCCGGAACATCATTTGCCACACCCCTTTTAGCATGCCTTGCGGGCTTGCTTATCCAGCTCTATCCATACAAAACACCTATGGAAATAATTGATATGTTGAAACGCTCCGCTACAAATTCTGATTACCCAAACAATGATTATGGCTGGGGAAAGCCCAACGGTGTTATTGCTTCAGCATTCTATGATTCCACAACTTATCTTTATTTTCTATTTGAAGGGTGGAATCTTGTTTCTTTGCCAGTGAGGGTTGGCTCAGGATTCAGGTTTGATGGGCAGATTGGGAATTTCTATGCTTATAACGGTTCAGGTTATACCACAACTGAAACGCCTAATGTGGGTATAGGGTATTTTGTTCTTATCGAAAGGGATACATTTTGCTTAGTTAGCGGAGAAAGGAGCGCAGATTTATCATTACCGTTGAGGGCTGGCTGGAACCTCATTGGAGGTGGCGGAAAAAGATTTGTTAGCAAGCTTGAGCGTGTAATCTATCCTTTTTCTTCTTTCCTCCCTGGAACAGCATATGAATATGACCCGCTTGATAAACGATATAAGCCAGTTTCAGGCTTTGCTCCCACTAAAGGTTACTGGATTTTTCTCTTAAATGAAGCACTGTATGAACCAGAATTTTAAAAATATCTTGATAAAAATTCGCTTTTTGATATAATCTTAATGAAAGGAGAAAAGATGTGTGTAAGAACTGCTCTTGTAATTATGGTTTTATTTTTATCTTTTGTCTATTCTGCTCCGCTTGAGGTTGTGAGTGAGAATGAAAGAACCATTGTTCTTATCTATTCGGGGAATTTGCCAACGATCGATAACTACGGGGATTATGTTAGGATAAGGCTTGATGGTGGTGTACCATCAGACAAGGTTGGATATCCTGAGCTTCCTGTTATAAGGGCGCTCGTTCAGATTCCCGCTAACGCTGAATATGAGGTTGAAATTGTTGAGCCTGTGTTTGAGAAGATTACTGTTGAAAAACCTGTTTTCCCCCGTCAACCACCGGTAAGGAAGGATACACCTTTTGGTAAATTCAATAAAATAGTAAAAGATGAATGGTTCTACTCTACAGGTGGGAATGTTTTTGATAGGCTTGTTGAGGTTAAAGGTGAGGCATGGATAAGGGCATACAGGGTGATATTTATAGAGTTTCGTCCGATAAATTATAATGTTAAAAAAGGGGAATTGAGTATAATCAGGGAGGCGAGGATAAATATAAACCTTATTGGGGGTGATGCTCAACTTTCGAAAAGGCTCAAGGCTGAATATGCGAGCCCCGAATTTGATGCTATTATCAATGGCTACATTATAAATCCCGAATTCCTTCGCCCTGAATGGGTTCCACCTTTGCAAATAGGTTATTACATAATAGGACCATCATCATACCTTGACTTGCTCGGTGATTTCATTCAGTGGAAGAGGAGAAAGGGATATAAGGTCATTACAAAGACACCATCAGAACTTGGTGGGACAGCAAGTTCAATAAGATCGTATCTTCAAACAGCGTATAATAGTGGGAATCCGTCGCCAACATTCATCCTCCTTGTTGGTGATGTGGCAGATGTACCTACATTTACAGGACCATCAAGCACTCCCGCAAGCGACCTTCCATACACCCTTCTTTCAGGCTCAGATTACCTTCCTGACGCTATTATTGGTCGGCTTTCGGTTGCCAGCGCCTCGCAGCTTCAGGGACTTATTGCAAAGATAATTCAATACGAAAAATATACATTCCCATCAACATCATGGCTTTCAAGAGCCTGTTTTATAGCCTCTGATGACCCAACATATTGGTCTGAAGCTGAGGGAACACACCGATATGTTATACAGAGATGGCTCGGACCACTCGGGATGAGTTGCGATAGCATATGGGGGTATTCGGGTGGCTCAACGAGCGATATAATAAATGGTATCAATAGCGGGCGCGTTATTGTGAATTATTCCGGACACGGAACCACAACAGCCTGGGTTGGTCCATCACTTTCTCAAACAAATATTCGCTCGCTATCAAATGCAAATATGTATCCTTTTGTTATCTCTAATGCCTGTCAGACGAACACATTTTCCAACTCGGAGTGCTTCGGTGAAACCTGGATAAGAAACGATAACAAGGCAGCACTCGCTTTTTGGGGTGCGTCAAATTATACATACTGGGAAGAGGATGACACGCTTGAAAGGCGTTTATTCGATTCGATTTTTCTCAGTAGGTATTACATAATTGGTGGGATGGCTCAAAGAGGACTTTATGGAGTTTATGTGGCAATTCCATCGAGTGCTGAATACTATTATTACATTTATAATATCCTTGGCGACCCATCAATTGCTCTCTGGATAAAACCCGCATCTACAATGAATGTCAATTATCCTTCGGTGGTGCGAGCAGGAAACGACACGATAACCATAACTGTAACATCAGGTGGAACCCCAGTTGATTCCGCTCTTGTATGTGTGACCAATGATTCTACTATTCATGTTGTCGGATATACTGCGGCAGGCGGAACAATTCGTATACCTGTGAGCGCTCAAGCAGGCGATACCCTGAGGTTAACTGTTACAGCATACAATCGGGTTCCTTATCAAAGTTATATGATAGTTGGGGTAAGTGGTCCGTACCTTATTTATAGTTCATCAATAGTAAATGATGATAGTGTTGGAAGCTCATCCGGGGATGGCGATGGCAGAGCTGACGCTTCTGAAAGGCTCGAGCTTACAGTTTCTGTGACAAATGCCGGTGTAGCGACAGCTCAAAATGTCACCGGAACTCTTAGCTCAGAAAATCCTTTTGTTACTATTGTAAGTGGAACATCATCATATGGAAATATTCCTGTCGGGGCGACATTAAGCAATATTACATATTTTGTTATTCAGATTCTACCTTCGGTTTCTAACAATTATGATATTCCTTTAAGATTGACCCTGCGCGATTCCCGTGATTCAACATGGATATGCAATTTTACGATAAGAGCATATGCTCCTATTATGAGTGTTGTGGGGAAGAGCGTTTCGGATATTGCACCTGGTGGTGATGGTGATGGATTCGTTGAGCCGGGTGAGGTTGCAACTATAACTGTTAGCACGAGAAATTCTGGTGGAGAGAGAGCCAAAACCGTTCGTGGAACGATAACATCACTATCATCATATGTTGATGTGGTTAATGGGATAAGCAATTTCGGGGATATAATGAGCGATTCCACTAAACAAGGCACACCATCATTTACAGTTCGTATAAACTCATCGACGCCCAATCCAACAAATGTCTCGGTTGAGCTCACGCTTACTAATTCGCTTGCGCAGGTTGTGAAGGATACAATAAGATTTATGGTTGGTAGCGGTGGGTTTTTTGATGATGTTGAGGCTGGTAGTGGAAGCTGGAGCGCTACAAATTGGCATATAACAGAATGGAGAGCAAATTCACCAACCCATTCCTGGTATCTTGGTAGAGAACTTTTCCATACTTATCTTGATACAACAACATATATTCTGATAACACCAACTTTTTTTCTCCTGCCTAATTCCTATCTTACATTCTGGCACCTTTATGCAACGGAAATTGGTTATGATACCTGCTATGTTCACATAAAATATGGGACATCAAGCTGGATACGGCTTGGAGCATTTAACGGGATGAGTAGGGTTTTCAGGTTTGCTAGTTATGATTTATCCTCTATTCCGGCGGGTTCAGAGTGCCAGGTTCGATTTATGCTCGTTAGCGATCCTCGTGTGCGGAATGAGGGCTGGTTTGTTGATGATATTTATGTTGGTCCGCCTGTTGATGGAGAACTTGGTGCTGGAGATGTCTATCCGCCAGCCGGTGATACAGTTGTATCATACAAGTTTCGGGTTACTTATGTTAGCTTGAGATCGATTGAAGCGACAACTGTTTCGGTTGTTATTGATGGTCTTCCGTATGAGCTAAGTTTCGAGAGCGGAACACTCACGGATGGGAAGGTTTATTCGCGATATCTTAATCTTCCAGCAGGTGTTCACAGATATTATTTTGTTGCAACGGTTAATGGGCGGGAAATAAGATTCCCAAAGTATACAGACAGGGTAGGTCCATATGTAGGGCAGCCTCTTATCGTGTATGACCTTGGCTATTCTTCATCTGGCTTCACAACTTCAGGCACAAGGAACGACTGGCAATATGGTATACCAACAAATGTTGGACCGATATCAGTCCCATACGGAACTAATTGCTGGGCAACCCGGATAAGCGACAACTACAGGGATAGCTCGAGCTCAAGGCTTATCACTCCTCAGGTTGATTTAACCAATATTTCCAGCCCTTATCTGAGAATCCTTCACTGGTACTCTTTCCAGTCAACCGATAATCTTATAGGGCATGATGGTGGTAATGTTAAGGCAATTCTCCCGGGTGATACCCTTGTTATTCTTTATCCGCCAAGAAATTATGATGGTCAAATCTCGAGTTATAATCTGTTTATTCCTTATCAACAGGGGTTCATTGATAACGATAATGGAAATTCCTGGCACTATGATGTTTTCGATATTTCGCACCTTATTGGGCGGCGGGTTAGTTTCTACTTCGATTTCGGTAGCTCATCAAGAAACAATGATGCTGGGTGGTATATAAACAGGGTGGAGCTCTTCGGCTTAACCTCAACAAGCGCCGATGAAAATCAAAATACCGACACTTTTTTGCCCGTAATAGAACTATTCCCGCCTTATCCTAACCCGTTTAACTCAACAACTAATTTCACGCTTATAGCTCGTCCAGGCGAGAGGTTCGAGATAATTATTTACAACATCTTGGGACATATAATCTGGGGAGAAAGCGGCAGAGTTTCAAAGGAAACGAGCATAGTCAGTTGGAACGGTAAGGATAAGCACGGTTCTATTTTACCATCCGGGATATACTTGTATAAGATAAATTGTGGAGGAAGAAATCTTTACGGAAAGGTTGTGCTTTTAAGATGAGAAGAGGAATTTTTGGGGTTAAAGCAATTTTGCTCTTTTTATTGGGTTTATGTTATGCTCAGGGTGGATATAAGTGGGCTATTGTTCGAGTGGATTCGAGGCAGGAGTTGAGCTCGCTTATAGGTTCTGGGATGATCGTGGATAGGTACGATTTCATAAGGAAGGAGGCTTATATATATGTAAATGAGATGGATAAGGATTGGCTTAAAAAAGCAGGGTATGTGTTTGATATTGTTCAACCTGAAAGTCCTATTGGGCGAAGGCTTTATCCCGGCTCGCTTGATGGGTATCATACATATGACCAAGTAAGGACAACATTAAGGGGTTATGAATCAACATATGGTTCGATATGCAAGTTCGATTCAATTGGTCCCACTGCTCTTGGCAGGTGGATATGGATTTTAAAAATAAGCGATAATGTGGTGGCGAATGAGGGGGAACCACAGTTCAGGTTTATGTCGACAATACATGGTGATGAACCGGTGGGTATGGAGATGTGTCTCTATTTTGCAGAGCACATTCTTTCAAATTATGCAACCGATACGCTTATACAAAGGCTTGTAAACAACTGCGAGATTTACATAATACCGCTTCTTAATCCTGATGGCTATGTTGCACGGCAAAGGACGAATGCCAACGGGGTTGATTTAAACAGGAATTATCCGGTGCCTGACGGTTCAATCGGTGATGATGGCACATATGTTCTTCAACCTGAAACTCAAGCGATTGTAGATTTCACTCTGCCGAAAAATTTTATCCTTTCCGCTAATTTCCATGGTGGTGCAACGGTTGTTAATTATCCTTGGGACTATACACCGGTTCGTGCCCCTGACGATTCCCTTTTGAAAGTGATTGCGCTTACATATTCATCGCTTAATTCGTTGATGTGGAATTCAACGGAGTTTCCGCAGGGGATAACAAATGGGTATGATTGGTATCAGGTACGCGGGAGCCTTCAGGATTGGCTCTACGACCGCGCCGAACTCGATTTTACAATAGAACTTTACGATACAAAGTGGCCTGATGCCTCGCTATTGCCTTCACTATGGAACTACAACAGGGATGCTATGTTAGCTTTCTTGAACTGGGCGTCAAAAGGGGTTTATGGGTTTGTCCGTGATAGCTTGACAAACGCCCCTATTAAGGCTACAATAACGATGAATATAAGCGGCAAACCTGTCATATCTGATTCAGTAACTGGCTATTATCACAGGATAATATACCCCGGAAGCTATGCTTTCACATACTCGGCGCCGGGTTATTATTCTCGCATTCTGCCTGTAGATGTACCCTCAGGTGGTTCTGTTAGGGTTGATCTTAAGCTATATCCTGTGGGTTCGTGTGTTGTCTCGGGTTATGTTGATATTGTCGGTGCTCCTGCCGATTCAGGGGCAATCGTTATCTGCAGGAATGACTCTCTAACATTTACCGATACAACAAATGAATATGGCTATTTCGAATTCAGCTCTGTATATGCGCTCGGTGAATGGCAAATAATTGTGTCAAAATCTGGATATGCCGATACAGCTCTCATTGTTGACCTTACAGGTCGGTCAAGCTATAGTTTGAACTTTGCATTGTATCCCTATGCATACTTATATGTGTCGGATTTCGAGGCGAATAATGGTGGTCTTAATGTTGTTGGTTCGAGCTCAGACTGGGAATGGGGAACCCCAACAGTAGGACCACCAAGCGCTCACTCCGGCATGAAACTATGGGCTACAAAGTTGAACTCCAACTACTCTAACAACTCTAACTCAATTTTACAACTTCCACCAATAGTTCTTCCGGACTGGAGTAATCCGAAGCTTAAGTTTTGGCATTGGTATTCATTCGAGTATTCCTCATCAACAGGGAGATACTATGATGGCGGGAATGTCAAGATTTCTGTTGATGGCGGGGCATATAATGTTATTACTCCTATTGGAGGATACAATTGTACAATATATTCATCCAATCCATATTTGGGTGGAGAGCGAGCATTTGGTGGCTCAAGCAACGGATGGCGTGAGGTGATATTTGATCTTTTAAGTTATGTCGGGCATACGATCACGATAAGAATACACTTTGGTTCTGATGCATACACAAGGTACCCAGGCTGGTATATTGATGATGTTATGGTTGTGAGCCCCGATTATTCGCTCGCAATTTCTGAACCTTTTTATGAAAAACCCCTCTCACTTTCAATAAGTTCTATTTACCCTAATCCATTCAACAGTTCATTTAAGATAAAGCTTAATGGCATAAAAGGGGAAAAGCGAATAGAAATATTCTTGTATGATGTGCTTGGGCGAGAGGTTATGAGAAGCGAGTTTGCTCCAACGGAATTGATAAGTATCGATTTTTCATCGAGAAGGAGCATAAACCTTTCAAGTGGAGTTTATCTTTTGAGAATCAAACAGGGCGAGAGCGAAACGACGGCTAAGGTTATATATTTGAGGTAGTAAGGGTATGGGGCGATACGAGGAACTCGACCCCCAAAGAGTTCACCGCTATAAAGCCTCGGAACGGGTTTCTAAGGTTTTTAAGGATTTTTTGGGGAAGCCGCCGGGTAAGTGGAATGATTTAAAGGAATTCGCGGAGAGACTGCCCAAAGTACTAAAAGCAAATGATTTAAAGGAACTTGTTGAGGATATTGTTCGAGCGAAAAAGGAGAATAAGGAGATAATATTAACTATGGGAGCGCACCCTATAAAATGCGGACTCTCACCGATAATAATAGATTTGATGGAGGAGGGTTTTATAACTGCGATAGCATCAAACGGAGCAAGCGTTATTCACGATGTTGAGCTTGCATTATGGGGAGCAACATCAGAGGAGGTTGACAGTGCTATTAAAGATGGAAGTTTTGGTATGGCATCAGATACGGCTGATTTCATAAACGAGGCAATAAGATGTGGAAAGGTTGAGGGGCTCGGGTTTGGTGAGAGCGTGGGGAAAATGCTTATTGAGACTAATCCCCAAAATATCGGACTTTCTGTCCTTGCGGCAGCATATAGATTTGGTGTGCCTTTTACTGTTCACATTGCTATCGGTTCGGATATAATTCATATGCATCCTACTTTTGATGGTTCGGCGGCAGGTGAACTTTCAACAAGGGATTTCAGGATATTTGCGGCTCGTGTTGCTCGACTTGATGGGGGTGTGATTTTGAATTTCGGCTCTACTGTTGTTATGCCTGAGGTGTTTTTAAAGGCAATTTCTATGGCGAGGAATCTTGGATACAATGTCTTCAAATTCACCGCCGCAAATTTCGATATGATTCAACATTACAGACCCAATAGAAATATTGTTGAAAGACCAACAAGTTGTGGCGGAAAAGGGTTCACATTTACAGGACATCACGAGATAATGCTTCCTCTTCTCGCTGCACTCATTAAAGCATATAGTTAAACATATATTCCTTGCGTCAAGCCCTTGCGTGACTTATAATAATTATCATTGAAAGGAGATGAATGAAAACCATAAATATCAGAAATTCTACACTTGTGATACTCGCTTTATTATTCTATTCTGGCTTGAAAGCAGAGCTTCAAAGGGATAAATCAGTTGGTGAAGCGCTTGAGCGGTTAAAGATTAATCCGCAGAAACTCAGTTTTAATCTAACATTTACAAACATCGATTCTTTCAGGTTCAGATTTGTTAATTATCTTTTGCAGCATCCTCTTAAGGCGATAGATTTTGCTGATACAATCGCGAAAAATATCTCCTCCGAAAATAAACCATCAAAACAAGTTTATGCACTTTATTCTACCTCATTCGCCAGAAAGCCTGTTCTTGTGATAAAAAAGGGCGGTGAGGAATACCCTTGGAAAAACGAGCAACGACTTACCCCGAAGCTCAAAGAGGGGCTTAATGTTATTTATGATGCCATTGTGCAGGCTAATGAGATCCTTGGCTTTATAAAGAAGGATTTCACGCCACAGCAAAGGGATTCCCTTTTTAATTTCGTCACATATATATTGGAGCTTGATGCTGATGATGCCGAGAAAAAAGCGGAACTTACGGTTGAGGAAGAAGATAGCCTTTGGAAAGAGGAATACAGGCTCACAAATAGTGTATTGAGTCTGGTAGCGAAAATTGATAGAACATAAATAATTGAATCAGGCCTTCTCCTTCTAAACGCTTGCGAGCTCGCTCTCGTCTCGTTTTCGGCTCTCTCGGTTGATAAGCTAACTTCCCAGAAAGGATATACCATTTCAGATGTTTCTGGTGATGTTTTCTACTATACCGAGACACCTTATGGGGCTTTGGTAATTGGTGGTCCAGGAAGGACAGTTTACAAGGGGAGGTTCCTTTTGATTGTTGACCTTGGCGGCGATGACGAATATAGATTTTCTGCAGGTGGCGCAGACACAAGCAAGCCCATCTCTATAGCAATAGATTTAAGCGGAAACGACATCTACAACTCTCGAGAACCTTATGCATTTGGAAGCGGATTTTTAGGGGTAGGAATACTTTTCGATTGCGCCGGTAACGATTCTTATAATGGGAGAAATTTCAGCCTTGGGGCTGGTGTTTGTGGGTTCGGTGCTCTTTACGATATTGATGGTGATGATATATACAGGGGGGATACTGGATGTGAGGGCGCAGGTTATGCTGGGCTTGGGATTCTCTCTGATACTAAAGGGAATGATATTTACATTGCGAACTTCGCTTCGCAAGGTTTTGCGTTTGTTGGCGGAATTGGTGCCATTTATGATGGCGCTGGGAACGATATTTATATCGCACAGGGGAAATACCCCGATAGGATAAGAAGAAGCGATCATTACCTATCTATGGCACAGGGATTTGGGTTCGGTTCTCGCCCAAATTTTTCAGGCGGACTTGGCATACTTGTTGATGATGGTGATGGAAGTGATAACTATGTTTGTGATGTTTTTGGGCAGGGAGCAAGCTATTGGTATGCGTTCGGTGCTCTTATTGACAAGGGTGGGTCCGATACATATACCGCTTATCAGTATGCTCAAGGTTGTGGAACCCATTTCACGCTCGGTTTAATTCTGGACTACGCCGGTGATGATAATTATTCCTCACACTCTGTCTCGCAGGGTTGCGGACACGATATTGCTCTTGGGGTGTTGAACGATAGGGCTGGCGATGACAATTATCTCGTTTATGACCTTTCTCAAGGCGCGGGAAATGCTAATGGAATAGGAATATTTATCGATGAAAAAGGTAACGATTCCTACATTGTTAGAGAGACTGAGAATACTCAAGGCTATGGAAATTTCAGGCGTGAGTACGGAAGTATTGGACTTATGCTTGACCTTGGCGGGAAGGACGGATATATAGGAAAAGGTAAAGATGAAAGCGAGTGGATGTCGGGCAAATATGGCATAGGTATTGACTACCCGACTATTCAGAAAAAATGAACCATATTATGAAAAGAACCCCCCTTTTGCTACTCCCTTTGTTTGTTCTTTTTGCGGTTGCACCGAGTTATCCTGAAGAAAAGGATTATCCCCGCGAAAATGTATCCAGAGCAAGGCATATTTTTCTCACAGCATTAAAGGAAAAGGATAATTCGAAAAAGAAGAAACTTATAAGGGAATTCGTTTCTCTAAAAGGTGCGTCTGTAGAGTATATATGTTCAGAACTTGAGTGGGCTAATCCGGGTTATCTTAATATGTTTGAGACTATTATCCCGCGTCTTGCGAAATATGCTGAGGACCCATTTCTTTATTTGCTTGGTGATACGAGCGAAAATAAGGTAGCTATAGCTGCGAGATGGCTCGGGCTTATGAAAAGCAGGAAAGCTGTTGTGCCTCTTCTAATCCTTCTTGATGACCCTCGACCCTCTGTAAGAGCTAACGCTGCTTTTGCGCTCGGCGAAATAGGTGATAGAACTGTTTTTGGCAAGCTAATGAAAACATTAAAGGATTCAATTCCCGCGGTGAGAAGAAACGGAGCAAATGCACTTGGTAAACTGAAATGCCGTGATGCAGTATTTGAGCTCGTTTCACTTCTCGGTGACTCATCCTATTCGGTAGCTTATGCCGCCTCAAATGCCTTAAAAAACATTGCCGCCCCAGAAACAGTTGATACTCTTCTTGTTATTTTGCCCCAATCAAGCGGGGTGTTGAGGTATCACATAATAGAAACTCTTGGTTTCTTCGCCTCTCCCAAGGCTCTCCCGAGCTTGCTATCGCTTCTTGAAAGCTCATCAAGTGTTGAAAGGGGAATTGTATGTGAGGCACTTTCATTCTACCGCGGTAACTATAAGGTCGGAAACGCATTAAAGCGTTCGGTTGCTGACCCAAGCCCTTTTGTGAGCATGGAGGCGAGAAATGCGCTTGAGCGTTTCAGGGGCAATTAG
The DNA here is from genome assembly GCA_039793385.1 of bacterium. GTDB lineage: Bacteria > UBP14 > UBA6098 > JBAMLU01 > JBAMLU01 > JBAMLU01. Next base: position 2,544 of record JBAMLU010000063.1, on the reverse strand, counting down.
CTTTTTGCTTCTCCTATTTCTCCCCCTAAATTCAGAAATCATTACCATTGAAATAAGCAGGGCTTTTCGGTATATATACAAATCACCTAAATCTAAAAGTGAGGCGAAGCTTGGGCTAGCACTAAGCGGTGGTGGCGTGCGAGGGCTTGCGCATATCGGGGTTTTGAAAGCATTCGAGGAAAACGGAATTAACGTCGATCTTATAGCGGGAACAAGTATGGGGGCGTGTGTCGGTGGATTCTATGCTGCAGGATATACACCAGATGAAATTGAGCATATTGTTAAAAGCGTCAACTGGTCGGAACTTCTTTCAAACAAACCATCGCGACTATCGCTTTTTATTACACAAAGAATGGGTGAGGAGGGCTATTTTTTAACATTGCCGCTTCATGGTTTTACACCTGTTGTGCCAAAAGAGATTTCAACTTCGCAGAAAGTTTTTCTTATTTTGTCGCGATACCTTGGTAAAGCAAGCTTCCTTGCAAGGGAGGATTTCAGGAATCTTCATGTTCCTTTTATCGCTGTAGCAACAGATATTGAAAAAGGCAAGCCTGTTCTTATAGAAAAAGGCGGTCTTCCTGAATCTATTCTTGCGTCAATGGCTTTCCCTTTTCTTTTCCCCTCAGTTGCTGTAGAAAGTCTCCACCTCGTTGATGGTGGACTTACTCTTCCAGTGCCAGTTTCCGCTATTATTGAAAAAAATTGCGATATTGTTATTGCTGTTGACGCAGCCTCAAAACTCTACCCATACGATAAAATCGATAGTCCTATAAAAGTTATAGACCAGACAACAACTATCATGGCTGAAAAACTGAGAGAGATGGAAAACTCTAAGGCTCACCTCACCATTATACCATCACTTGATAATATAGGTACTTTCGATTTCAACAGGATTGATGATGCTATTAAGGCAGGATATAAAGCGGGGCTTGAGGCTGTTGATTCGGTTAAAAAGCTTATCACAATTATAAATGCAGGAAAAGGGGGAAAAACTATTGATTCTCTTTTTTGTCTCGCTAAGGTTGATGGTATCCCGGAGGAATTAAAGAATATTAATCCTTTTGCCGTTGGATATAAATTCTCGCTCAATGATGTTAGAGATTTTATCGAATATGTTTACAGGACAGGCAATTATTATGAACCTCGCGCTAAAGTTAGTATAAGAGGTGACACAATGGATGTTTCGTTCGAAATCAAAAGGCTTCCGATTATAACTGAGGTGCATATTTATGGCATAACCATTTTCCCAAGTGATTCCCTTGAGAGATTCTTCGATAGATTAGTTGGGAGAAGGGCTAATATGGAAGAGATTGAAGATTTTTTGGAAGATGTTGTTGCTTACTACAAAAGGGCGGGGTATTCGCTTGCCGATTTTGATACTGTTAATATAAAAGAAGATGGTGTGCTTGAGGCTAAATTTAATGAGCGAGCAATAGAGAAGATAACATTTATCGGGAACAATCGCACCCGTAACTGGATGGTGCGGAGCTATCTTTTGTTTAAGGAGGGGGATATATTCAACGAGAAGAATTTAGAAGAGAGCGTGAACAGGCTTTATTCTACGGGGTTATTCAGGATTGTGCATTACAAAATAAGGGAGTTTGGGAGTGGGGTTGAAATAATTCTTATTTTTGAGGAAAGCGAGCCAGGTCTTTTGAGAGTTGGCGTGAGGTATGACCTTCTTTCGAAAAACGAGCTCTCTTTGAGCATCGTTGATAAAAATATATTCGGGCTCGCTACAAGATTTTCTGCAAAATGTATCTATGGTGAAAGGAGGAACTATTTTGGCGTTGAGCTCGTAACCGATAGGCTATGGAAAACACACATAACAACATCTTTTTTAGCCTCATATAGGAATAAGAGCCTCGATATCTTTGACAAATCTTTTAAAATACTCGAGCTTAAAGAGAAAAGGCGAGGATTGACGATCCGTTTTGGACAACATATTTCACGGCTTGGGTTATTCCTCGTAGAACTTTCAACTGAGCACATAACTTTAAAAGAATTCGGTAATATCCGTGAGCGATACGCAACTCATACGCTAACATTCCGCTCAATTGTGGATTCATATGATAGAGCCCAGTTTCCAACAAGCGGCAAATACCATACATCATACCTGAAGCTAAGCCAGAATATCCTTGGTAGTCAAACATCTTATTGGCAGACATTTTTATTGTTTGAATCGTATTATTCCTTTTTCAGGCAATATCTATCTTTTCATCCGCGACTATCTTTTGGCTTAAGCGGGGGATTTTTGCCGCTATCTGAGACATTTGCGCTCGGCGATTATGCTCCATTTTGGGGTTTCAGAGGGGGAGAAATTCGTGGGTATTCAACATTATTAACGGGTATTGACATTATCCTGAATCTCCCCTATAATTTACACCTTCTTAGCGGTATAGTAGTGGGTAATGCCTGGGGGAAAAAAGAGCGCGTGAAATTTGATGAGCTTACTTGGGGTTATGGCGCAGGAGTTGGAATTAGAACCCCAGCTGGACCGATAAAACTATTATGGTGCAAGAACAAGCTGAAAAGAGAAAGGTT
>JBAMLU010000062.1:23393-28198 GCA_039793385.1 bacterium | reverse complement strand
TACATTAGTAATCCTATATTGGCACGTACTATATGTTGTTTTAGTCGAGGTCCCAAGTCGAACTGTTGTTCCCGCAAGGTTCCCTCCACCCTCAAGATTAACAGTACCACTAACTGTATATCCTACCGCTCTTATAGTCAGGTTAACTGTCATATCCCTGTTAACGACTATCGTTGTCTCAACTGTGGCATAGCCCGGGTGTGACGCAACAAGTGTATGCGTACCGGGTAAGATTCCCCTCAATATATAAGACCCATTCGGCTGGGTGATGTAAACTGAATCACCTATGCTAACGGTCGTTCCGCCCCATTCTCCGGATGACAACCCCTGAATCATCACAACACCAGATACTGTATATGTAATAAGGTATAATGTATCCGTTATCGTTATATTTGAGTTCGTTATCGTCACGGTCAGGGTCTCGGGGAAGTAGCCTGTATTTTCAATTATAAGAGTATATGTTCCCCTATCCAGTTGCAAGAAAGAAAACGCTCCACTTCTATCTGTCGTATCTGCAAGTAGAAGTGAAGGTATAGAGACTACCGTTCCCGAGAAATCTGTTGCGCCCTGTAGTCTTATTATTCCTGTTATATTATATCGTGGTGGAGGTGTCGCTTTAGCCCTAATGTATACATCTTGTCCTGCTGTAAACCCCAAATTATTCGATGTTCTCATATTGACCCACGATGTGGGCATTCTACCTGCATCAGCCGCCCCTATTTCTATAACATATTCCGTCTCAGGAATTGCAGGTAAATTCGCTGGATTCCAGCTCACTCCATGAGTTCCACCTGATGCTAATCTCTCCCTGGGTATGACAATCTTCCATATCACGCTATCAACCCTTGATGACCTAATATCCTTATTGAGCATTGTATAATATGGATAGGCAGGGTCTGAAAGCGGGAAATATGCTGCAAGCCCGCTTGGTGGAAGCATTGGTATTGGTATATCAAGTGATGGGTCAAATCTATCAGTACCGTCAGGATGAACGCCAAAAGTAAGTCCAACAGTACTCGTATCGCCGGCGGTGCTAATTGTATATACTGTAATGTTCATTTCCCACGGCATCACACCAGCGCTTGTCCCTGTCGTAAAGCTTATTCTTATCGTAGCAGTATTACCGGCAAAATCTGCAGCAACAATCGTTATGTAATATGTATGGAATGCGAGCAATCTGCCGGGATTATATGTTATCCTATATCCGCTTGGTATTGGTGTAAAGTTCACGCTACTAGTAACTGTATCTTCGTCAAAAATGACTACCACTGACGAGCGATTAACACCCGTCCCTACATCTCCAATATCAGCTGTTATAATCTGTGTTGTTGGAACATTTGTCTCACCATTTCTTGGGGTCGAGCTTATGAGATAAGGTGCCGTAGAATCAGGACCACCCGTGTTATATCTTATATAAACAACCTGCCCGGGCGTAAAATCAAAGCTTGTTTGAGTCCTCATATCCACCCAGCTTGTCGGCATTGAACCTGAAGCAGCCGCACCTATATGATATTGTCCTGTTCCCGATAGAGTTGTCTCTGTCCATCTAACTCCAGTTGCAGTTCCGGGTCTTCCACAAACAATCTCCCAGAGTTTTTGCCCCGCTGCCATCTCTCTTATATCTGTTGTAAGCATTGTAATTAGCGGATTTTCTGGGTCCGTAAGCGGGAAATAAGCATATGGTCCGCTTGGCGGTGGAAACGGCAAAGCTACATCATATGCATCAAAACCATCTCTCGCCCCAGGGTCCATTCCAAATGTTAATCTTAATCTCACCGTATCGGTAGTTGTTGAATAGCTCCATACTATCAAATCCCCGCTCCACGCAGCCTCCGCACCAGCGGTTCCAACCCAGAATATAAGCGTATCAACCGCAGGATTGCCAGCAAGATCGCTCATCGACAATATTGCAATAACACGCGAATTCTCAGGATAATCTCCCGGATAATCGTAATAAACATCATATTCATTCGGATGTATACCTGTCGGTATTATCAGAAGGTCCTCTGTAACATCCATTTCATTTACACTCATTGATATGCTTTCCCTGTCTACTCCAGTTCCTGTATCCACAACTCGTGCTCGAATAACTACTGATGGGCTATTTCCAGTCGAATTCCTTCCAGGCTGCCAAAAATCAACCCTTGGCGGAAATGCATCAGGTGGAAGCGGACTTCTTATAACGAAATATATCTCTACCGGCTCCATAATATGTGGAGGTTCATTCAGGTCCCTTGATGAAACCCTCACCCTTACTGTGTCGTTTTCTCTAAATGGTGAAGTTGGTATATATTCGAATTTATATCCTCCAAATATAGGCGTGAATGTGCCCAACTCCGTAACATCAACACCATTAACCACAACCGTTGTCTGCTCAAGGTCCACCCCGCTAACATCATCTGTTATGTTGAATGATATCCTCGTGTTAGGGTCAACTCCAACCTGACCATTTGCAGGGTTCCAGTCCCTAACAACCGGTGGATCCCTATCAACTGCACCAGCAACTACAAATTTTATATGGAACTCTTGCCCTCTTGGAAGCGCTAATGTATCTACAAGTGTCATATCAGTCCATACCGAAACACTTCCACCTATAGGAGCAGAACCAATAGAGAATCTACCATATTCCGTATCTATTTCTGAAGAATTCCATTTTATCAATCTATTCCCGGATGTCATATCCCCACCAATACCACCAATCCACTCAACCATATTCTCTCTTGAACTCCTTATATCCGTAGACAACATCGTAACATCAGGATTTTCCGGGTCATTCAATATGAAATATGCATAAAACCCGGATGGCGGCGCAAATGCAGGTATATCAAGTCGATCAAAGCCATTTGATGCCCTGCTATCAACACCGAATGTCAAGTTCATACTATCTGTTCTATCACCGCTAAAAACTGTTATCGTTAGCGACCAATCCTCAGCCTTTACAACTCCGCCAATTAGCATCAAACAAATGATGCTTCCTAACACTAAAAACTTCCCCTTCATTATTCATCACCCCTTTCTCTTTTTATTTTCTCAAACATATTAAAAGTTCATACTTTTCTAAAAAATTTTCTATTAACTTTTTTGTAGAATAGTGGGCAACAGGCTTATTACCTGTTGCCCACTCGACTCGACATCGCTTCTTATTTCATAAGAAGCATTTTCTGCGTTGCTGTGAAGTTTTTGGTTTCAAGTTTGTAGAAGTATATACCGGATGGAACGGGCTTACCTGTATTATCGCAGCCATTCCAATAAACCCTCTTATATCCAGCTTCCTCATCACCATTTACAAGCGTCGCAATTTTTCCACCAAGTATATTATATACTGAGAGCGTCACATTTGCCTTCTCCGGAAGCGCATATATTATCGTTGTGCCAAGGTTGAACGGGTTGGGGAAGTTCTGATACAGCGCATAACTTGTAGGCTTCACAGACTTGTAAACAACAAGCTTATATTCACCTGGCGCCACTGTGACATCACCCACAAGAGCAATGACATCATTACCCATCATAAGCTCAGCCTTACCACCATCAGGTAAACCAGAGATATTAACCGTATAAGGCATATTTCCTGTGAGCGTGAGTTTCCATTCCATAATATCGGCTCCAGCCTTTATGCTCCTTGACATATTCCTATCGAGATAAGCACCAGCCTGACCGGGGAATATAGGAAGTTCAATTATGTCGAGCCCTGCATCATAACCATCTTTAGCTTTCTTTGCCTCACCTATATTGAGTGTCTTTGTCATCTCACTATTGGAAACAATCACAGCTCCAAGCCACTCAGGGGTTCCGGCGTCGCTCTTTAGTATCGGGCTAACCCTCTTACCGGTGCCCGGAACCTCAAGCACTGCATTCTCTCTCACAAGCACAAGATAACCACGACCCGGTATGAGCGAGTCGCTTGCAACATAACCGTAGCAGTCGAACCAGTATGTTGTGTGCGGCTCGATTGCTCCAGCAGGTGTGGTATTTGGTGAGGTAAAGTTCACTGGTGTATAGATGGAGCCAATCAGGTTCCAACCCGGCACAAGGTTAACCGTATACGAGTTAAGAGCAGTGCCCTCAATAGTAATGTCGCGTGGCGTTGTCGTATATACAAGATAACCCAAGCCATATTCAAGCCTATCGCTTGATGTTAGTGGCACATAGCTTGATGTTGTCGGATTATACTGATAAACACCCTCAACATCAGGGAATATCGCCCCAACCGTCCTGTTATCCATTATAAGTGGCAGCGATACCATATTCCACCCAGCGCAAAGGTGATATGTAAACCTGTCAACATGGCGCTCAACCTGAACCCTTATTGATGTCGAGTTGCCCGCAAGGTCGTATATATCGAGCCTCAATGTTGTTCCCGGGGTCAGAACCTCAGCCCTTGAACTCACTGAACCATCATCATTCGCCCAGACTGTGTCTATTATTGTTGTTCTCTCGGTATATGTCCAGGTCGTATCCACAACCATAACACTGTCAATTATCACTCCAAGCGTGTCATAGATATAATCCCAGTGCGTGCTTGTTGTAAAGCTACTATCTCGGATAACACCATTTATCACTATATAGATGTAGCTATTGTGTACAAGGTCTCTATAGCCTGCGCCGAGGAAATTGTCGGAAACTGCACCAGCGTCAGCTGAGAATGATGTTGCTGTTGCATGAAACTTTGTTGAATCGCCTACCGGTGGAACAACATCAATAAGCACATACTTACCAAACGCGTCAGACCTTCTCGCCTCATCATACTGAAGTATATTTCCAGCGGCGTCCCTTCCCTTAACCATAATCACAGCAAGACCCTGTGC
>JBAMLU010000062.1:15836-23383 GCA_039793385.1 bacterium | reverse complement strand
CATGCCACTCATACCTATATGTACCATCACCAAATCTCCAATACGGATGGGTAGGGTCAGCAGGAACCGGATTGAACCAGAGCCTTGAATCATAATGGTCGTTAGGGTCATCATATCGCCCAATGTTCGGTTGACCATCTATAGCAAGTCTCAGCATCTCCCAGTGACGGGTCCTTACAATTGGATCGAGTACCCTATAACTCTCCTCATCACGAATTCCTGTATAGACTGTCTGATCCCAGTGAATATCGAGGTTATATCTATCATTATTTACAACCCATATAGTTTCGTGTGGAAGCGCTGGATTTGTAGCAGTTCTTGCCGCAGTACCGGTAGCGACCCTTGTCATAGAAACCGTGTATGACGGATCAGCTGTATCGAGGAAGATGTATGATACATGTCGTGTTGAGGTTATCTCACTCGGACGCCCAAGTCTGTGCTGATACAATATAACGGTAGCCTTAACTGCACCATCAAACCTGTTATCCTGGTCATCCACAGTCCATCTATACACATAGTACTCAACCCCATCAACAACCCTTATGTTAGATGGACCAAGATTAACCTGAATCCTCAGGTTGGAACCGCTAATATTACCGCCAAATTCATCCTCAAGAATGAGCGTGATATAGTCGGTTAATGTATCCGGACGAGGGAAGTATACATAGATAGAATCGCCTGGATAACCGCCCTGCTCGAGGAAGTTATGATCAAGAGCATCAATCATCGTGTCAGTTATAACATTATTATATGTAGTTATCGGGAACCTCGTTATCGATGGATATTCAGCAACAACGCCTTCCTCTGTGAACTGCACCCATGCTGGCCAATCAGGCAGTGTTGCGCTACCAGGCCATGGGTAGATCGCTCCGAATGTGTTCCTTATGGAGCTCTCAAAGTCCCCTCCGCGTGAGAAGTATACCGAATAGGGCACAAAGAGGCTATCCTTGCTAATACATATCACATGATAGTATATATTATTCACCGGGTTCAGAACATAGTCTGGCAGCGTTGATGTATCAATGTACAGGTCATTAATCCTGTCGAACATCTTCGCATGTATCCTGTAAAGTCCCGGTCTAAGCCCGCCAGATGGTCTCCAGTCATAGATTATTGCATTATCTGGAACACTATAATAAGGACCAGGACCAGTTCGACCAACTGTAGCAAACCTATCAAAAGGCGGCACAGAATCTGGATATATTGGATATTCCTCACCAGTAATCATATTCACAAGATAGTACAGGATAGCATCAACCCTATCTATATTCGAACCGGTTATCGCTATTCTTATATGGTCTGTTCCGACAGGGAATGTCACCATAGCGGGATCTGATGTGAATGCGCCGCCACCGGCGGTTGTGAAGTGAGTTGCAGGATCAAGTCCCTCGTTCACGATGCGGAGATTCATCATCGTGTCCGCCTGATAAGAGGTTGGGAAGAACCTGCTGAATACCTGGAACACAACTGACAGATAGATTGACCTATTTGACAGATTGTATACGGTCCCATCAACTGCATATCTGTGAACTATATCTATAATTGATGAAGGAAGCTCAACCCAGCTGCTCTCCGGACTACCGATTGGGCTTACTGTTCCAACTGTGTACCTGAAGTCAACGAGTTCTCCTTCAGGAATCCTAGCCCATGTTGTATCGTGCCACCAAAGGAGCCATCTAACCGAGTCAGTATACGCCAGCACAACATCCCTTGCCCAAAGGCTATATCTTCTTGGGTCGGCTGCTGTAGACATAGCGCAAGCTGAGGAATCATTGCCCTGAGCTGTGATCCCGGTCATAACAAGCCTATCATCATATCCCGGTGCTGGTCTCCACGGGTCCCTACCCTCTGTATCGTTCTCCTCATACCTTGGATACACAATAACCGGCTTCCTGAATGTAGTTTGAATCCTGAACGCATATTCCTTCGGAATCATATAGTTTCCAGCGCCATCATCGAACCCCTGAACCCTCAATGTTGCAATACCGTCCATAGCCCCATTGCCGTAAACCAAGAAGTATCCAATCCATTCTCTATCAGTATTCCAGCCGCGGATACCAGGAAGAGCTGTTTCTGTTGCCCTTTCTGCCTCAGCCGGTGAAACTATATCAAATCCAACCTTCCTTCTTGGCGATACATAGTCATAATTCACATATCTCTGCGCAAGAGGATACATCCTGTGGAGCTCAACCGGTATAACAGGCAACCAGCTCGTCCACCCCTCAGGCCTGAAACTTACATTTATTCCGTAGTCCGGATTCGGTTCTCTTATATCCATATTATCGTTGAACCAGAGCCTTACCCATACCGTGCAAAGATCTGCGAAGTTATATACTCCAACAAGAGAATCCTCAGGGTTCTCCCATGGGCGGAATATTATTCTCGGATCCCAATCGGTGAACCTATCGGTTGAGTCGTCGTATGTGCTGAATGCAAACCCCTTGAGCCTGGGTAGACCATTGTCAAGAACTATCTTGTTGGAAACAAGTTCTGTTCTATTGCCAAGCTTATCCTGAATTGTCGCAACTGCATACATTGTATCAGCAACATATATTGTATCGTATGAAACTGTAGCCTCAATTATACGACCCATTGAATCCTTGCCGTAGTAGATTGTCACCGATGGAGTAAGCCTTCTTGTGCGTCCAACCATCGTTTCATCAGCGCAGTTGAGTATCCTGTGGTTCTCGTTCGTGAATGAGTACCTTGAACCAACATCATATGTAATTCCAAGCGGTTCATCAGGACCTGTTCCACCAAGGTAGATTAACCTATCGCTATTTGGCACAAGGGCGGGCGCAGACCATCCACCAGGACCGCCACCGGATACTCCAACCCCATCATCAGATATTCCTGTTAGCCTTACCCTAAGCGCATTGTTTTCAGCGTGACGAGAAATACAGTTAACCTCAGGATAGCCAAACCTCGATGCCAATGGCTCAAATCTACCTGTAGGTGGCTTCATATCGATCTTGTAATCCCAGCGGAATACATAGTGTGTTGCAAGGTCAGGATTATTGAACTGGTTCGGCGTCCTTGTATGGATGCCAACCGTTATTACAAGCGAATCCCCATTGAGGAATCCATAAACCCTTGTTGTTTCCTCGCCCACAACTATCGTCCTTCTAACCGTTGTTAGCCATTCATTGAGCTGGTCAAGAGGACCTATTGTTAGTATACCCATATCGTTGCAGCCTCGACGAGCAGGAGCATATGTTATGAAGCAGGGGGCACAATGACAATTATAGTATTCTGTGTGCGTCCAAATCTGTCTTCTTGTTGAGTCGTAGAGAGTTATAGTAACCCTTGGGCTCCTACCAGTAACTGTATCAAGGCACTCCCATATAAGCGAATCCTCACAAGCCTCAATAACTGCCATGATGAAATTCAAATCCTTAGCATATTTCCCAAGGGTTGTATCCCTGCGACCCATTGCAGAAAGAACATTTGTAGCAAGTGTATCCGAGATTGCGAGGATATCTTTGTATTCGCCTCTCAGGTCGGGCGGGAATGTAAACGGTCTACCATACTGATAATCGGCAAAAGCCTCATTATTGAACCAGGTAACCTCAGATATGTAAGTCTTTCCACTAACCTTGAACCCGTATGGCAACCTTGTCCTTCCATATACCTCAGGACCAACAACCTGTGCCCAGTTCGGGTTTTCAAAGTCCCTGTATAGTATCTCAAAACCGTCAAGTCTGCTATTTATTGGCCACTCGTTCAGACCATTATACCTATGATATAAGCTCCTTCTCCAGTAGATACTTGCATATGGGTCAAATGAGTGGTTCCAGACATAACCCATCCTTGATGTTGCTGGGTAATATGGTACTGTTGGTCTATCGCCAGCCCATACCCTTATATGCACAGAGTCACCCGGCTGGAAGAAGCTGCAGGAACCTGATGTTGAATCTGTGAATATGCTCAGAATCGCCGAACGAGGATCCCCAGCAACAGGATACAATGTCGCAAAGAATGTTTGTCCTCGTTCAGTATGAACGCCAGGGGTAAGTGATGGATAGAAACCTATATTACCGAAAAATACTGTGTCAGGCGTTAGATTTGACGGATTTCCACCATCAGCTGCGCTAAGGAATATAAGCTGAGCCGCAGCACTTCCTATTCCAGCGACCCACTCATCGCACCAGCGATCACCAACAAGATCGCTTATATCGTGCAGCAATATTGATATCCCAGAATTGCAGCTATAGTTAAGATTAACCTCACGAGCAATCGGCGGGGTAGGATCCACAAAGAATGTCCAACGAGCGACATTTCTCTCACGATATATGAGACTATCCATATCCATAATATCGCGTGCCTGGTTCCTCTGTGGATTGTCAATATCTATAGTCGTTGTTGAACCACCACAGCTCACAGAGAATGAGCTCTCATCACATTCATTATATGCGTTATCCCAAGCATAAACAGTAACACAAACCTTGTCGCCGGGGCGGAATCGAGCGGAGCTCGGGTTCCTGAGGTGAGGGTCAAATGTTAATCTTACACCATATGCACCGTAAATCTTGTTTATCTGAAGGTGGTCGCTACCGGCACCACCAATGCAGAATGTTCTACCATCAGGACCACCACCATAATACGGATGCCAACTACCATCACAACCCCTCACCTTTATATTCATGCAAAGCCTTGCTGCATCACCTGTTCCACCATAAACACCCGCAACATGGTCACGATATGCACTGCTCGTAGGGTCAGCATCCCACGCCGGAACACCTATCCTATCATAATAATCAACCGTTATGACCTCAAATGTATCTGATGTTACCCACTGCATCGGAGGATAGAACGAACTATCCGGTGCAGTAGGACCAACAAGGTCAACCCTGACTATTCCAAGTGTATCAGGTGAATACTGGCTTGAATAACATGGTATGTACCAAAGTGGTATATGATTGTCCGCTCTCGAACGAGTACCATAGTTCGGGTCAGAAGCATAGTCCGTCAGACAATCATCAATTGGAAGCATCATATCAACCGGTCCACCACCCTGAGAACCCTGACCATAATCCGGATCATCAAAGAGCCTATCCATAACAACATAAACTATATCGCCTGAACGGAGATTAAACCTCGAGTCTATTCTGACGAGTTCCTCAAAGTTTATCCAGAGATTACCCTGAGTCCAGTTCTCGTCGTCCTCGTCCCAATAAATACCGGTTCCCGTAAGACCATCAACCATAAGTGTATCAACAGAACCATCCGGATGATTAACATAGAATATCACCCTTGCGGTAAGCGGATTTATACCGCTTCCACCCTCACCAGCCGAATAAAGTGTCCCATGATTTGTAATATCATGAACGCTCGCATAATCATCATAAAGCCTTATCTGGAATGTAGGAAGGCTATCGGCAACCCAGCGATAATATTCGAATGTTCCCTCTATTGTATCTCGTCTCGGATTGTCGCGGAACTCATATGTGTCGTTGTCGTGCCCTGCTGCACCAGGACAAACGAGCGTTGCATTCGGTCCCGAAAGATCAACTATAAACTCTATCTGTTCTGTGCTCCTGCCAGCTGATGTTCTGTGATGATCTGTTCTATTATAAGCGATTATCGTAACCCTAACATCCGCACCATCAATAAATGGCGATATATAATTCCCGTTTGATGTGTTCCCTATAGTAATATAGAAAGAATCCCTATCACAAATAGAGGATGGTACCACACCTGCCTGGCTCCAATTACCAAAAGTTGATGTATTGATTTTCCAGTCCCAGCCTGTCCCATGTCCACCGTTAGCAGTATCGGGACTATACTCCAATTGATTCCTGAATATAATAACATCATGCCTCTGTGGGAAAAGCATCGGGTTTGTCGAGTTTATATAATCAATATAAACCACAACCGAATCAACACATGTCCCTCTATCCTCAACCGTAAATGCTATAGGCTGAACAGAATCTGCAGTGAATATTGCCGTCTCATTTGTCATACAATTAATATCACTTCGCCTACCATTGCTGTTATTAATATTATAAGGATAAAGGTCACTAATATAAGGAGGTGTCGGGTCAGAACCAACCATAAGCGGTGCCCTTCCCCATCTCATATGTGCTGGGTCTGATGGCACCGGGTTATTCCACCGGACAGGTATATTATACTCAGACATATTCACTCTTGTGATAAAGCTTGGTGCGAGGTGATAGTTGTAGCAGATAACATCGTTCGCCCGAGCTATCTGAACATAGAAACTATCAGCATTCGATATACCCTCAACTCCTCTCAAAGTATCATGGCATGAATGGCAACCTATTGTTCTCAAAACAATCCAGAACCTCCAGAATGGAAGACCATATGATTCTGGTCGCAGAAGAGCATCAGAAAGGTGCGCCTCATCCTCAAGGTAGAATGTTGCGTGCCACCAATTCCAGCCGGCAACAGTAGAATCCTTAACCCATATAACCGATGGTCTCAATGTATCTTTTACCGTTGTGTCCGATGGATCAATGTAATAAATCTCGGTTATCCTCGAAAACCTTTCAGGAAGCGCCATTATATCAGCCCTATCGAATGTATTAACATCACTACCAGCATAATATCCAGCCTCTTTATATATCTGGATACCGGTGAGTGTATCAGCAGCCTCAATTGGGACACCATAAAATGCAGAAGCGCTATCCCTAAAGATAGGTGCAAGGTCCTGATTCGGGTCGAAATCCCTGTTGCCTCTTATCGTGATCGTGAACCCCTTGAGCGCAACATCAACAGAAGCGTTCAGCAAGTCAAGCCTCAAGACCACCTGTGAATGGTCGAGCGGTACTGCTACCTCACTACCGCCTGAAAGCACGAATGATGTTCTCACATTCGGTGTTGCATCAGAATACGATGTCACGCGGCTATAATCCGGGCTATACCACGATGGCACAGACATTCCGTAACCCTGAACCATATTGAACGCATTACAATACTGCCAGCTACTTCCAGCCTGTGCCAAAAGCTCCCCCCACCCCATCACAACCACCGCCATAATCAAAGCCACCAACATCCATTTCCCTCTCATCGTCCAACACTCCTTTCTGTTATTTTTTCTTCCTTTTAACCAACCTAACCAACCCTTTCTTAAACCCATCTTACCTTCTTTCACTTTCAGCCTCCTTTTTCAATATTCTGCCACCTTCTTTTCCTTGCCCATAAAATCCCTTAAAACAACACCGATTTAACATAATTTTTGCTTATCACCCTGTCAAGTCCTTTTTCATTTCCCTTTCAACTAAAACTTTAAAAGTTTTTTTAATAAAAAGGTCTCTTCTCATTTTGTCAATAGTTTTTTTAAAAACCCATCAAACTCGCCAATTACCAATATGTTTAACGCTAATACCGGACCCGAATCATTATTCCCTCTTATATTCGATATATTTTTTCGCCACATATAACCTGCTTTAGCGTTTAGTCTCAAAAGCCTTTTTTCAAAGTAGTTAGTATTGAAAAAAGCGATATAATTTTCCTCAACAGTACCCAACGGGAATTTCTCCCTGTACTCACCCTCAACATCTACCCACGGCATGCTCCACTCGGTG
>JBAMLU010000062.1:4685-15826 GCA_039793385.1 bacterium | reverse complement strand
CACTCGGTGAATATCCTCCCCTCGCCCTTACGAGCGAGCTCCAAAACGAGCTCATTCCACAGGTTAGCTTTCCAGAAATACCTTGCACAAAGGGTTGTTCTATCGTAGTCGTTGCCGAGACTGTCACCTAACGGTCTCCCTTCATAAACAAATCTATTCCATTCCTTTCGCTGGTTGAATGTCCAGTTTGAAACACGCTTATATGATGCTATCAATGTCAAAAGATGTTCCTTTATATGCGAAAGAAATCGCATCTCCATATTCAATCCATAAAACATCGGTGCTTTCTCTTCCGGTTTCGTGTGTTCTATCTGAACATCATCAAGCAAAAACTCAAATCCAAAATAAAACGGGATATATCGCATTCTCAGCTCAAAGAACAGAATCGTATTATCATCGTATTCTCTGTTCAGTTGCTCCCCGTGGTAAAAATAGAGGGGAATAATGTAATACCATTCCGGAAGCCTATTGGGTCCACCATATAAAGAGAACTCCGTAAATGCAGCCGAGAAAAACCTGTTCGCATATTCGAACCTGTGCGATGAAAGATATCGGTAGATAGTCGAGTCGTCTTTGTGGTATTTGTCCAGAAATGATGTAAACGCAAGCAATCGAAATGATGGTGAAAGCCATAGCAACTCTGCAGTGTCGATTGGTCTTTTATATCTGGAAAAAATAAGTCCGCTTCCTATTGAAAGTCCTGTTCTTCCAAGCCTGAGGTACCAATTTTTAGCGGGGGCAAAAGAAATTCCGAGTTCACAAGCCTCACCGGCAATCCCGTGCCAAACCTTGCCCCTGTACTCCTTATCTTTCGCTAATTTTCGATCAACCTTATACGAGGAATAGATACCCCATCGT
The DNA here is from genome assembly GCA_039793385.1 of bacterium. Taxonomy (GTDB): domain Bacteria; phylum UBP14; class UBA6098; order JBAMLU01; family JBAMLU01; genus JBAMLU01. Next base: position 14,968 of record JBAMLU010000062.1, on the reverse strand, counting down.
TCGAACTCCACGCCAGTACCTACAAGCAACGCTGGGCGTGGTGAGCACCTGTATTCGAGCCTCCCCTGTGGATAAATATCAACCCCCCATTCTCTTTTCTTCCCGCCAAATAAGTATTTTGTTTTTTCACTGAAAAAACCTTGCTCAAGCGCAACAAAGTTTGACACATAAACTGGTGGAATCGGATAAATGAATGGACCCAACGGCATCTTCTGGTCTCTAAGATTCATCTCCTCGAAAATAACCCAATCGATGCTTTCAGCTGTTGGACCTATAAAGTCCCAACCATATAAGGATATCGAAAATAATATAGCTAAGAAAATAATAAAAATGGCTTCTCTTTTATCTCCTCTATGAAGCAATCAATTGCCTCCTTCCAATGCCGAAGTTTTAGACCACTTTGAGAGGAAATTGAAAAGTTTATTGGTCGGTGCACCTTGAATTTAAGATTTTCAAATCTTGTTGTCAAAGGCTTTTTCTTCTTGAGTTTTTCTGCCAAATAGCAGCCGAACTCATACGATGAACACATTCCGTCGTTACTCAAATGAATAATCCCTGTTCTTTGTTCAACTATCGCATTCAAAATAAAATGGGCACAGTCTATAGTATATAGCGGGCTGAAAAAGGAATCAGTAGCAAGTTCAACCGGTTCCTCTTTGATAATAGATTTTATCAATTTTGATGAGAATCGCCTTATATATGGTCCGAAAAGCCAGCCGAGTCTTAGAATAATGGATTGCACACTGGAATCAAGAACAATTTTCTCTGCGTTAAGTTTTGTTTTTCCGTATATGTTTAACGGATTTGGAATATCGCTCTCGATATATTCCCCTTCCTTTTTGCCATCAAACACAAATGGCGAGCTTGTGAAAATAAGCCTTGCACCAAATTTCTCACAAAGCCTTACGACATTTCTTGTGCCCTCAACATTAACATTATACGCCACCTCGGGAGCTTCCTCGCATACATCAATATCTGTTATAGCAGCAAGATGGATAACAACTGATGGGCGTGTCTCATTAAATATCGCTTTTAGCAACTCAAAATCGGTTATATCACCATCCCTCCTACCAAGCGGAAATACCTTAAAAAAACCTGCAAGTAAAGGAACCACAACCCTACCAAGATTTCCCCACGCACCTGTTATAATTACCCTTTCCATGGAAAACTATTTAATCACAGGCACAGTTTTAAAAACATGAGCACCATTTGGGAATGTAGCCACCAGAAAATAAACTCCCACAGGAAAATAGGAGATATCAATCGATAATCCCATATTCCCATTTAATTCAGGCAAAAAGCTCATCCTTTGCCCAGCTATATTATAAATTTTAAGCTCAACAGGCATATACTTTCCGTATACAATTGTCAGTCTATTTACCGCTGGTAGCGGGTAAACATCAAAATTGATTGGAACATTTTCAACATTTTCATTATATACAGGATAGAAATTTTTTGGTGTAGGGATAGCATTCGAAATCCAATCCCTGTATGTATCAGTATCCATAACTACCGAATATCTTGCGATTGATTTTCCGCTTTCTGCGTATGGGAGTGAGCTTGAGCCCCAAGTTGAGGGTTGTCCATATGCGCCCCCACCCTCCCATGCGACATAATCAACAACTTGTCCAAGCGCATCTTTAAGAATTACACAATCGCCGGTATTTGCGAGCGTGCCAAAGTTCGCATACAAATCAGCATTAATACCATATCTGAGGTTATAAAATCCCGCCGAATCCTTTGCTACCACAAAAAATGAACGGGCAGGTATGGTAGCGCCTGATGGAAATCTATAATGTGTGCCGAAATCGTTCCTGTTGTTTATCGTGTAACCACTTAAATCCACCGCTATTGAGGTTGGGTTATAAAACTCGATCCATTCCTCTATCGCATCAGAGCCCGGTGTATCGTAAAACACCTCACTTATTAATATATGGTCAAGTTCAGGCGAAACGGGCTCAAGACTTCCACCCGATTCTTTAAATCTCGCGGCGAACTCCTGAAGATAAAGGTTAGCAATATGAGGGTTGTGAATAACGAGAAAATTCTCGTCGTTATTATCATCAGCCGCGCTTGACCAGTTCGGCGAGCCTGTAAGAATAACCGGGTCTAATGCGGGGTATGATGGGTCTATAAGGAGGTATTTGTGGTGAAGAAGATAATATGCTGAATCCGAATAGACATAAGCCCAACCGGTCATTGATGGTCCTACAGAAAGGCTAAAACTACGGGCATCAATAACGCCTTTTACCACAACCCCAATTGAATCGTGCATCGCCCGCATAACATCACGAACATCTGTAAGCGTAAACGCATAAACCGAAAAATATATCTCTTTTTGTGCTCCCCTTATCACCCTCCTCAACACCTCCGCAAGCGAATCCTTGGGCAAAAAATATTGTTCGACAATCTTGCCATCAATAGTAAACATATGTGGCGTTATTTCGCTTTTATACCTTTCAAAAACGGAGCGCGAAGAATCTGGTATACCAACCGTGCTTCCCCACATCTGATTGAACTCCCTGTAATAGTTCTCCATAAGGCTATGCGCATTCCTTATAACAATCATATTATCAGCATTTCTAATATCTGTGAAATTGAAAGAGCCCACAACAAGAACCTCTCTTGTAGTATCTCCGAAATCCACGAGTATAAACTTATTGTGCATCAAAGATGAACTTGTATATCTACCGAAAAGCTGGCTTATCACTCTAATCCCGCTTGCCTCAAGAGAATCAATTTCTGGAGCTGAAATGGTAGACTGATCAGTGATAATTCTCACCATAACGCCACGGTTCTTTGCATTTATAATTGACCGTACTATTTGGATAGAACTTATGGAATAAACGCAGATATCAATTGTGAGTGATGATGAATCTATAATGTTTTTCACTATTTGCCTTAGGTCTACATTGCCTCTTGCGTTCGTTGTGGTTGCGAATGTTGTATCCACAGATTGAGAAAAATAAACATCCCAACTCAACGAATATGCCGAAATAAAACCTATAAAAATGAAAAAGATTATTCGCTTCATAGTATGAATATGAGCAAAGATTTGTAAAGGTCAATCAAAAAATTTAGCTCTCGATTATTTTCCCGTCCTTCTGTATTTTAATACCTTCTTCTTCGTATTTCTTTAATTTGTTATATATTGTTCTTTGTGTTATACCGAGAAGCTTTGCGGCTTTTATTTTGTTGCCGGCTGTTAGCTCAAGAGCTTTTAGAATAAGGTTTTTCTCAACCTCATATAATGTTGGGATTTCGTTACTTTCTGCCGTATGGGTCCCATAATCATTATTAACAGGGGTTTCAAGGGCTGCAATGACAGCCTTCTTATCAATTATATCCCTATTTGATGTCACGATCAACCGGTTGATGAAATTCTCAAGCTCCCTGACATTGCCATACCAAGGATAATTTACGAGAACCTCAATAGCATCCTGTTCAATAATAGGTGGCTTTTTACAAGCCTCAATCGAATACCTATTAACAAAATACCGGACCAGGCTGGGAATATCGCTTTTTCTTTTCCTAAGGGGTGGTATATGTATAGGAATAACATTGAGCCTGTAATACAAATCCTCTCTGAACCTTCCCTTTCTTACTTCATTTTTCAATGATTTGTTCGTTGTTGCAACCACCCGAACATCGATCTTTATAGGTTTTGTTGAGCCAATTCTTTCGATTTCCATTTCCTGAATTACGCGGAGAATTTTTGCTTGAAATGGTATGCTCGTTTCGGATATCTCATCAAGAAGTATAGTACCGGTATGAGCAGCCTCGAATTTACCCTCACGGTCTGTTGCGCCCGTAAATGCGCCCTTAACAGTTCCGAATAGTTCAGCCTCCAAAATAGTTTCTGGAATAGCGGCGCAATTAACCTTCACGAAAGGCTTATCGGCGCGGGGGCTCAATCTATGAAGGGCTTTGGCGATGAGTTCCTTGCCAGTTCCGCTCTCGCCTTCTATAAGCACATTTGCCTTGCTACCTGCGACAGCCTCAACAGTCCGCATAATCCTCTGCATAGCCGGCGAAACCCCTATTATACGACATTCATCGAAAAACAATCTCAGCTTAAGTTCCTCGTTTTCGGCGATAATCTGTGCATACTCCAAAGCCTTTTTCGTGCGAACCTCAAGCTCCTCAGGTGAAACAGGCTTCGTAATATAATCAAATGCCCCCATCTTCGTCGCCTCAATTGCACTGCTTATTGTCCCATAAGCCGTTATAATTATCACAGGAATGCTCGGTTTCAACTGCTTAATCTTGTCGAGAAGTTCCAATCCGTTTAGACCCGGCATTCGCAGATCAGCGAGCACAAAAAGATAATCCCTTGACAAAACCTTGTTCAGCGCATCAACACCATCAACAGCTATATCCACTAATATCCCTTTTTGAAGGAAAAATTCCCGCAGAAACTCTCGCATAAGCGAATCATCATCAACAACAAGAACCCTCTTCTCAAATGATACCTTCGGCATATCGGCTAAAAGATAAGAAACTGAACCTCAACGCTCTTGCCAGATAAAACATCCTTGTCAAGCATAACCATTCCTCTATGTTCCCTTATAATTTTTAATGCGATAAGCAAATCTAATGACTTATGACCATCCGACATGAATATATCACGAATAACCTTATCTGTTTTTATATTGAATAAAATCGAGAATCTCTTTACTCCCTTCTTAAGCTCGAGTTCGATTTCGTCGCCTTTAACCAGCTTTTTTTCGATGAAATAAACGAAATTTTCGATAGCTATTTTGAAATTAACTGGGTCAAATGATGTCCATATGGAGCCTCGCGGGCTTTCCGCGCTGAATAATATATTCCTTATTTTCCACCTTGGATTATCAGCTATTTGCTTCGTTATACTTCTGAAATAAGCTGCAAAATCGCCCTTGTTGAAATTCGGTGACGACTGCTTTGTAAACGGATAAAGGCTTTTAATCAGTTCCTCTATCTTCTTCACCCCAGATTCAGCCTTCACGGTATATTCGATAAATTTCTCAGGGTCATCGCGGTTGAGTTTCATAAGTCCTAAAAATCCCAAAACCCCAGATATAGGATTTTCAAGTTTGTGAATTATATCAGCGAAAAATTCGGGCATAAATGTCCTTATGAAATTTACAGGTTCAATTGCAATAACAACCTTCTTCTTATCAATCTCATACTCCTTCACAAAAAACTCAAAGCAAAGAATCTCTGTAATATCTCTATACTCGATCTCATTAATATGCGGGAAATATCTCTTTAAAGCCTGATTTGCCTTAACAAGCTCGCCATTTTCGTCAAACAATAAGAAAATGGAATCAAATATGTCGAATATTTCCATATCAGAAACATTTTTCACAAGATAACCCGGTTTCATACTTGAGCAATTAAATTAAACTCATTTTTGTTTAGCGCAAGCATTTTTTCCACATATTAGTTTAATAAGTCGAGTGTTTCTTTTAGTTCCCTTATTCTTATTGGCTTAACAAGAACTTTTTTCACATTTATTTTTTCGGCGGCTTTTTCGATTTTTTCTGATGGATATCCTGTTATGATAATTGCTGGTATGTTGTATTTTCTGATCCTCATCTCCTTTAAAAGTCTTATACCGTTTATATTTGGCATTTTTATATCTGTTACAACGATATCTGGTTTTTCTTTGGACAATATTTCGAGAGCTTTAGTAGCATCAGCTGCGAGCCTCACAGAATATCCTAATAGGTGTCCGGTTTCCTCATAGAATGCTCGCCACATATCATCATCGTCAACGAAAAGCACCTTCTTTTTCTTCTTTGGTGCAAAAATATTTCTATAATTTTCAGGTGGGAGATATTTCTCGAGGAGAAGTTTAAAATCGACAAGGCGTGTTTTTACCTCGTCAAGGATAAGGTATCCTTCTTTCAGGAGTTCTTCTTCATTTTCGAAAAAATTTGAGAGGGTTTTTATCCCTTTTGGTCCACATGCTGATAATATCTCAAATACCTTGCCTTCCATATACATATTATGCTGCCTCTCTATTTTTTATAAGCGCGGTAATAAGGTTAAGGAGTTCCTGGTATTTGAAAGGTTTTTTTAACACAGGGAATTCCAGTTTCTCATAATCCGTCTCTTCAATAGATCCGGTGCACATAATAACAAGAATATCCCTTTGAACCCCTTGCAAGAATCTTCCCACCTCTCTCCCGTCATCGTTTTGAATAGAAATATCAACAAGGGCAATATCAAAGCTTATACCGGATGCTGCCATAACAGCCTCGTTTTTCGTTTTTGCGCCGAAAACATAGAATCCACGAGCACTAAGAAGTTTCGCGAGGGATTCCCTGTATATATCATTATCATCAACAATAAGAAACCTCAGGTTGCCAATTACAGGTTTTATGGGAATAACGCCTTTTCCCACTTTATATTTTTCTTCATCGCCCCTTTCTACCTTTAAATCCTCTGCTTTTCTATATATAGGCAATATAACTTTAAACACTGTTCCCTTACCCTTCACGCTTTCGAATTCAATCTTACCTTTGTGGTCTTTTATAAATCTGAGCGAAAGAGCGAGCCCAAGTCCGGTGCCATCCTTTTTTGTCGTGAAATATGGGGTAAAAACCCTCCTCTTTACAGATGTGCTCATACCACAGCCATTATCCGAAACCATTATAGTAACATATTTACCCTTCACCTGTGTCCCTATTTGTATCACTCCTTCCTTGCTTATAGCATCAACACCATTTAAGATGAGATTAGTGATAACTTCCTTAAGCTTCAAAGCTGAGCCCATCACATAAACATCGCTTGCGGAAATTAACTCAAGTTTTATGCTCTTATGATATTTCCTTTCCTTATTCTTAATAACAGGGTTGACAAAATCGAGGACTTCGCTAAGAAGGACCCGTATATTCACAGGTTTGAACTCCTCTTTTCGTGAGACAAAACCTCTCAATCGCTCGACTATCATATTGCCCTCATCTATAGCCTTATTTGCTTTTTTTAGTTCGTTTATAACCGCTGGAAGATTTAAACATCTGTCGGAATGGGCATAAGCGAGTTCGAGCTCCGAGCCCACTATTTCAAGATTTGACTCGAGCGACTGGAGGATATTTTTGAATTCATGTGCAACAGATGACGCTATTTCGCCAATAGTTTGAAGTTTTAAGCTTTTCTCGAGCCGTCGTATCGCCTCTTTGAGTGCCACATTCTCCCTTACGAGTTTTTCACCCTGAAATACTCCCCACAAAAGAGAAGAAATATGGGTCAAAAAAAGATATTCATCATCGATCTTCTCGAACCCCTCACAAACCCTTTCATTATCAAAAATTCCTACAAGATACCCTATCCCTTTCTTCCTATATACAAGAGGGAAAACCTTTACAATTTTTTTCCCTTCTTTTTGCTCTACAAAGCGCTCTAACTTCCCAGTATCTTTCGATACGATAATCCTTTTTATCTCTTTGGAGTTATATATTTTAGTTGCTCTGGGTGCGATGTAGATTTTACCTTTTTGAAGCGATACAAGAAACAAAAAGTGTGCGCCAGGAAAAGAGTCATTTATAAAATTCGAAACTTTATCGAGGAACTTTTTCGGGCTAAGGCGCAAAAAGGAAGAGAATGCCTCATTCAAAAGAGGGCACCACAGGCAATATATATCCCTCTTAAAAAAATCCTCGCTCTGGCTCAATTTCCCTCCTTTAAGCTCTTGAGGGATGCGAAAAGTTCTTTGGGTTATAAAATAACCGTGGACGCTCTCGCTTTTGAGGGAAAACCCTTCTTTTCACGAGTTTCAGTCTGGGGAATAACAAATCTCTTGGGTCAATATCGATTATTATTTTGGGCTCACTTTTTATTATCTCAAATTTGGGTTTCATTGTGGTACCCCCAGTTCATTTGAGATTATTTTGAGGACTTCCTCGGGTCTGAAGGGTTTTGGTAAAAACCTTGATGCTCCATATTTTATTGCCTCTTCTTTCGTGTATATGTCGTAATATCCTGTCATAACTATAACAGGTAAATTTGGGTACCTATTTTTTATTATCTGAAGAAGGGTAAAGCCGTCAAGCTCTGGCATACTAACATCGGTAATAACAAGGTCAATTTCATTGTGAGCGATGATATCAAGAGCATCGAAACCGTTCGCTGCAAGAAATACCTCAAAATTCTCCCTCTCAAGTATCGCTTTAAGAAGCTCTAAAATGCTCTCCTGATCATCCACAACAAGTATTTTAGGTTTCATTTCATTCCCCTATTTTCCATTGGGTTATGTGGATGAGCGGGAAATGTTAGTATAAGTTCAGGGTGAGGTTTTGGTTTAAACTGGTATTCTCCGCCGTAGTTCTCAGCAAGCTTGCCTATTATATATAGTCTAAAACGATTCGTCTCTTCTCCTTCCGGAAGCTCGTCGATTGTTTCGAATGTCGGTCTGTAGCCCTCCCAGGTAATCCTTATTTCATCCTTGCCTTCGATGAGCCTATGTGTGAATTTCACCTTTCCGTTTTCCTTTATTCCATCGAGAGCGACAAGAAATGCGTTCATCACTATCTGCTCCCATACATAAGGTGGACAAACTGTGCAGGTGTTTTCGGGAATCTCAAATGTAGTTTCTATGCCGTGGTCACGGAGTTCATTTACAAATATATCGGTACAACTGTTTATCACATCACATAGTTTCTTATTCTTGTCCTCTGTTTCGTTAAAACAGGTTCTGTACCGCTCTATAGTAGAAGCTAATTCTTGAGCTGCATTTATTATCGTTTCGAGGCTTGCTCGAGTATCTGTAGCGGAGCCGGACATTAATCCATAATCAGCGTTGCCTATAATTGCGCCAAGATAGTTATTCGCTTGATGAGCAAATATACGGCTCACATAGGATTTTATCGAATCCCTGTTCAACTTAAACAACCAGTATATTCTCTTTTTTTCTTCTTCTGTTTTTCTTTCAATTTCAGAGGTAAGAGCGAATATTTCTTTCAAAAGCTGAAGGTAATTGTGGGTTTCCTCGGTTAACTCCTTAAGATAAACAACTACAACATAATCACCAAATTTCGTTGCCCATGTCCATTTCCCATTCTCGCGCAATATTCTTGGTTCTTTTGCAACCCATACAGTTTCAACCATATTTTCCTTAAGCCCATTCACACACCTTTTATTCTCTATCTCCATGAACTTTCCATCGCTTCTCCTTCTGTAAATTTCGACTGCTGCAAATGAGAGCAAATTGTTCATTCTTTCCTTTATGTCGGTGACACTTTCGTCTGATATGGTTCTACCGAGACGAAGGATTTCGATTGTGTCGCGAATAAGGTTGTTGAAAAGGTTCTTGTTTCGTTGGGTCTCGATTACTCTTTCAACAAGGATTTCCAAATCATTTGCCCAGGGCTTTGGAATCCTATAAGTGCTTTTTGTTTTGTGTATCCAGCTTAAAGCCTCAGGGTCTGTATATCCTGTGAAGAACAGGATTGGTAGTTCGGGGTCTTTAAGCCTTATTTTTTCCGCTAACTCAACCCCGTTCATCTTTGGCATACGAACATCAAGAATAGCAACATCAAACTCCTTCGGCTTAAAACTATCGAGTGCCTCCTCAGGATCAAGATATGTGTTTACATCGTAGCTCTTTCCGAGCTCTTTTTTCAATGCATTTAAAACAAATGGTTCATCATCAACCACTAAAACCTTGTGCTTGCTCATACATCCTCCTTTTTTTAAAATCTTATCGGAAATAAAGGGGGGAAATTTAGACAAAAAATAAAAAATCTCTCGCTAACTTATCCAAACTTCAGTTTCACCGAGGATGTTTCTGAGAGAATCAATTAGTTCTTGTGAGCCATCGGTAGCATACTCGTATGAGCTTGCCTGATAAGTTCTTTTTTCGGTAACTATGTGAAGCCATAGGGGGATATTGCCGCGATGTTTTTCGATAACGCCTTTAACCTTTTTCAAATCATCCTCACTAACTTCATCAACAACAAGCCTAATATGAACCTTACTAAGCATCTTTGAACGAACAAACTCGAGCGGCACAACATCCTCAGCAATAATTTTTGGCTTCCCTTTTTCCTCGAAACTCACTCTTCCCTTAATCCAAAAAAGCGAATCATTAACAATGTTATTCTTGTTTTTTTTGTATATGCTCGGGAAAAATACAACCTCAGCCTGAATCTTGCTCATATCGCTCAGGGTGCCGAATGCCATTGCTTCGTTTTTTGATGTTGTTTTTTTCTTTATGTCGCTTATTATACCAGCAACCTTAACAATATCACCATCTTTCGATTTAACGAGTTCCTCAATATTATGGTCGGTAAATGCTT
>JBAMLU010000062.1:2615-4675 GCA_039793385.1 bacterium | reverse complement strand
ATGCTTTTATCTCATCCTTATATTTTTCAAGTGGATGCCCGGACATATAAACCCCTAATACCTCCTTTTCCATAGCAAGGAGGGTTAGTTTTGGTATTGGCTCAGCTTTTGGAAGAGGTTTATATGTAGGGAGGATCTGTTCGGTGCCAAACAAGAAAGGCGTTAAAGCGAACTCCTTTGAAGAAGGATGTTCAAGCGCATCATCGAGTGCTTTAAGTAATTCCGCTCGCGAGCCAAGTGAATCCATTGCGCCTGATTTTATGAGGCTTTCTATAGCCCTTTTGTTGACCTTCCTTGTATCAACAGCGGAGCAGAACTGGTAAAAATTATCGAACTTCCCGAGCCTTTTTCGAGCCTCGATTATCGACTGTATCGCTGATGAACCTAAATTCTTTATTGCGCCAAGTCCAAACCTTATTTTTTCATTTTCAACAGTGAACCACTCGACCGATTTATTTATATCCGGTGGCAAAACCTCAACCCCTTTTCTGCGGCATTCTACAAGAAGTTCGGCTATTTTTGTTGCGTTTCCCATTTCTGCCGTTAGGTTTGCTGCGAGAAACTCCAGCGGAAAATGTGCCTTCAAATACGCCGTCTGATAAGCAAGAAGAGCATATGCTGCAGAATGAGATTTATTAAATCCATACTTAGAAAATTCCTCCATAAGTTCGAATAATTCCTCAACCTGTTTTAAATCCTTTTTCCTCTTCTTCGCACCCTCAATGAACTTCTCCCTCATTTTTGCCATAATCTCCGGCTTCTTCTTGCCCATTGCTCGGCGAAGTTCGTCAGCCTCTTGAAGTGTAAATCCAGCAACCGCCTGTGCAATAAGCATAACCTGCTCCTGATAAACTATAATACCATATGTCTCGGCAAGGATACTTTCGAGCTCCGGAAAGATATAATTGGGTTTCTCTGCGCTGTGCTTGCGCCTTATATACTCGTCTATCATCCTTATTGGTCCCGGTCTATAAAGGGCATTCATTGCGATCAGGTCTTCCAATTTGTCGGGCTTGAGTTTCCTCAAATACCTCTTCATACCTTCCGATTCAAATTGAAATACAGCCTCTGTCTCACCTCTTCCAAGAAGTTCAAATGTTTTCCTGTCATTCAAATCCAGCTTCTCAATATCTATCTCCCCCTTGCCAGATTCCTTAACCCTATTTATCGTATCCTGAATGATCGTCAGCGTTCTTAAACCAAGGAAATCCATTTTTAATAGTCCAATAGCTTCTATAGAATCCTTATCATATTGAGTTGTAATTTCATCCTGATTAGTTCTGTATAGAGGGACAAAATTCACAAGTTCACCTGGGGTGATAACAACACCAGCGGCATGGACTGATGCATGTCTTGGGAGCCCCTCGAGAAGAGCACCATATGAGAGAACCTTTTCAACCATATAATCCTGTTTTGCGAGTGCCGCAAGTTCAGAGGACTCAAGAAGTGATCGCTCGATTGTGATATTAAGTTCGGCAGGGATGAGTTTCGTTATCCTGTCAGTAAACGAAAATGGCATACCAAACGCCCGCCCAACATCTTTAACCACAGCACGCGCCGCCATCCGACCAAATGTAATTATCTGGCTCACAGAGTCGCTCCCATATTTGCCTTTGACATAGTTTATTACCTTTTCCCTTCCATAGTCAGCAAAATCGATATCTATATCTGGAAGGCTCACTCTTTCACTCGTGAGGAATCGTTCGAAAAGGAGTCCATATTTTATTGGGTCGATATTCGTTATTCCGAGGGCGTAAGAAATGATGCTGCCCGTTGCAGAGCCTCTTCCCGGTCCAACTGGAATTCCAGCGCTTCTTGCAAATTCTATTAAGTCGCTAACAATTGCAAAATATCCACAAAATCCCATCTTCTCAACGATCTCGAGCTCCTCGGCAAGCCTTCTTTTGTGAATTTCTGATGGTGTGCCGTACCGCCTTATAAGCCCCTCTTCAGCCTTTTTTCTTACATACCCTTTAACATCCGTAAACCCTGCTGGCACAGGGAATTTCGGTAAATGGAAACTCGAGAAATCTAAAATAAGATTGCATTCATCAGCGATT
>JBAMLU010000062.1:0-2605 GCA_039793385.1 bacterium | reverse complement strand
AGCGATTAACAATGTATTTTCAATAATTTCTGGATAATCTGGAAATAATTCCATCATCTCTTTTGCGCTCTTGAAATAGAATTCGCTTGTTGGGAATCTCATCCTTGCTTTGTCATCAACAGTCTTGCCTGTTTGTATACAAAGCAGAACATCGTGAACCTCGGCATCTTTTTTCTCTGCGTAGTGGCAATCGTTGGTTGCAACCGCCTTTATCCCTGTTTCTTTTGCCAGCCTTAGTAGCTGTGGCACAACCATCTTCTCATCCTCAGTCCCGTGGTCCTGAACCTCAATGAAGAAATTCTCCCTACCAAATATATCGACATATTCCCACAAAACCCTTTTAGCACCCTCATAATCGTTCGTTAAAATTCGGCTCGGTATCTCCCCCTTTAGACATCCTGATAGCGCTATTATTCCCTCAGAATGTTCAGCAAGAAATTGTTTATCCACGCGCGGTTTATAATAAAAACCGTCAATATACCCGGCTGAAGATATTCGCATAAGGTTTTTATAGCCTTTGATATTTTTAGCAAGAAGAGTAATATGATAGCCGCTTGATGGTCCGTTTTCCTTTGCGCCCTTTTCTTTCATTGAACCTGGTGCGACATAGCATTCCTGCCCGATAATTGGTTTCACACCACTTGAAATCGCGTATCTGTAAAATTCTATAGCGCCAAACATAGCACCGTGATCGGTCAAAGCTACCGCATTCATACCTTGCTTAACAGCAAGCTCAACAAGTCTTTTCACTGGTATAGCACCATCAAGAAGGGAATATTCAGAGTGATTATGAAGGTGAACGAAGTTCATATTTTATAATTTAATCTTTTTTAGCCTCATCGCAACAACACCATCAAAACCGCAATCCATCGATTATCTTGTTGACATCATATCTCTTTTTTCTTTTATTTACTTATATGTCTGAGGAAAATCTGCATAGAAATGTTAAAGTTTCTGGGTGGGGAAGCTTATTTACTGATATGTCAACCGAGATGATTCTTCCTGTACTGCCGGCTTTTCTTGTTGGCGTATTGAAAGCTCCACCTGGAGCGGTAGGACTTATTGAGGGCGTGGCAGAAAGCACCGCAAGCCTTTTCAAATATATCTCAGGGTATATTTCCGATAAGATAAGGAAGAGAAAACTGCTTGTCGTTCTTGGATACTCATTTTCTGCTTTCGTTAAACCACTTCTCTATTTTGCAACAAGCTGGACGTTCGTGCTTGCAATAAGATTTCTTGATAGGGTTGGAAAGGGAATAAGAACAAGCCCGAGGGATGCTCTTATCGCAGATTCCTCAGGGAAGAAAAAAGGGAAACCTTTCGGATTCCAAAGATTTATGGATACACTTGGAGCAGTTTTTGGAAGCACTATCGCACTTCTTATATTGAGAACAAACACAAACCCAACATCAGGATACAGAACAATTTTTCTTCTTTCCTTCATCCCGGCGCTTGCTGCGGTTATTATTCTTGCGGTTGGGTTGAAAGAGATTCCGATACTTACAAGCACAGCGTGTCAAAGCCAAGACAAAGAAATTCCACCGAGAGAGGAAAAATTTTCGCGAAAATTCCGTCTTTTTCTTGTAACATCGTTCCTTTTTACACTATCAAATTTTAGTTATGCGTTTTACCTTATCCGAGCAAGAGCTTTAGGCAACCCCGACTGGATGCTCCCGCTTTTCTACCTGATAAATACAGTTTTTTATGCCCTTGTTTCTTATCCCTCAGGTATGCTTTGCGATAAGATAGGTGGAAGAAATGTCCTTGCTTTTGGCTATCTCGCTTACTCGATAACAGCCCTTCTTTTCGGGCTTGTAAAAACATTATGGTTTCCGTTTATAGGGTTCGTACTTTACGGATTATTTCAAGGGGTTGTCGAGACGAGCGCACGAGTAGTTGTTTCAGATTTCTCTCGCTCAGAGACAAGGGGACGAGCTTATGGTTCGTATCATACAATTGTTGGTTTCGGTTCATTGCCATCAAGTTTTATGGCAGGAATAATCTGGCAAACAATGGGCGGTAAAAACGCCTTTTTTGTGGGGAGTGGGTTATCGTTTATTTCTTTTGTTTCGCTTTGTATCGTATTTAAAAAGGAGGGATAATATTATGAAGCCGGAAGAATTAAAGGCATTTCGAGGAACAAGGCTCAGTTGTAAGGGCTGGCATCAGGAGGCAGCACTCAGAATGCTTATGAACAACCTCGACCCTGAGGTTGCAGAAAAACCGGATGAACTTATCGTTTATGGTGGGAAGGGCAAAGCTGCACGGAACTGGGATTGTCTTGAGGTCATTGTGAAATCGCTTATGGAACTCGAGAACGATGAAACCCTTCTCGTTCAGTCAGGCAAGGCTGTTGGGATATTCAAGACGAATCCGATGGTTCCGCGGGTTCTCATTGCTAACTCAAACCTCGTTCCAGCCTGGGCGAACTGGGAATATTTCAACGAACTTGAGGCTAAGGGGCTTATAATGTATGGACAGATGACTGCTGGAAGCTGGATATATATTGGCACCCAGGGTATCCTTCAGGGAACATACGAAACATTCGCCTCCTGCGCAAAAAAACATTTCGGCTCATCGCTTGAGGGAAAAGTTGTTCTTACGG
>JBAMLU010000061.1:22380-28438 GCA_039793385.1 bacterium | reverse complement strand
TGAAGCATAGGGTTGAAGCATGGGGTTGAAGCATAGGGTTGAAGCATGGGGTTGAAGCATGGGGTTGAAGCATGGGGTTGAAGCATAGGGTTGAAGCATAGGGTTGAAGCATGGGGTTGAGGGAGGTCGCGCTTCGTATATGCGCATGGATTGAAACAGGAGTAAAATTTTCACTAAAATTTATTTAAATAAACTAATAATAAATTTTTCTTGAAAAAAGTGCGAGTATTTGTATATTTATAATGTATGACATCAAAAATAGGTGAAATCCTTGTCAGAACCGGGCGCATAAAACCTCAACACCTTGAGGAAGCCATCGCTAAGCAAAAGGAGTTGGGCGGGAAATTAGAGGATATTCTTGTTAAATTAGGCTATATAAAAAGTGAGACTATTATAGCGGAGACAATCCTAAAGCAACTGAACATCGGTGCTATAAAGCTTCCAGACCTGGAAATTGACCCTGATTTATTAAGCCTTATTCCAGCGGATATAGCAATTAAAAACAAGATAATTCCGATTTTAAAGCTTGGGAAGGCTCTTTTTGTTGGGATGGTTGACCGTTCTAACTTGAGCCTTATAGATACGCTGAAATTCATTACGGGATATGAGATACAACCTGTCGTCGTTTCTGAAGCCGATCTAACGACGGTTCTTGATAGATATTATGGTGTTGAGGATCGGGTTGAATCGCTTTCGTCGATAATGGAGGAAGTAAGCGAGAGCGAGGAGGTTGAGGTATTAGAGGATACAACGCAGGAGGTGGCTCTTGCAGAGCTTGAGCGGGCTGTTCAGGAAAAGCCTATTGTAAGGCTTGTAGATAGCATAATTCTCAATGCGATAAAGATGGGTTCATCAGATATTCATATTGAGCCGTTTGAAAAACAGGTGCGGATAAGATATAGGATTGATGGTATTCTTCGTGAAATGACCCCTCTGCCTGTGAAACTTAAGGCGGCGGTTGTTTCGAGGATAAAGATAATGGCGCGATTAGATATCTCCGAGCGACGACTTCCACAAGACGGAAGAATAAAGATTCAAACGCAAGGTAGAGCAATTGACCTTCGTGTTTCCGTTTTGCCATGCATATGGGGTGAGAAAGTAGTTATGCGAATCCTCGACCCGAAAGCATTGATGTTAGATATAACGAAACTTGGTTTCCCAGAACGGGCTCTTAAGGAATTTCACAAGGCTATAACAATGCCATACGGAATGGTTCTCGTTACAGGTCCAACAGGTAGCGGAAAGACAACGACCCTTTACTCAGCGCTGCAGGTACTTAACACGCCTTATGTTAACATAATGACAGCCGAGGACCCGGTAGAGTTCAATATTGACGGTATAAATCAGGTGCAGGTTCATCCGGAGATCGGTTTGACATTTGCATCAGCATTAAGGGCGTTTTTAAGGCAGGACCCCAATATAATCCTTGTAGGTGAGATCCGAGACCTTGAAACGGCTGATATAGCAATAAAAGCTGCTCTTACCGGGCACCTTGTTTTCTCAACCCTTCACACCAATGACGCACCATCAACGATAACAAGGCTTGTTGATATGGGCATAGCTCCCTTCCTTGTAGCGAGCTCGGTTAGAATGGTTATGGCACAGAGATTGTTGAGGAAAATATGCCCTTATTGTAAAGTCCCTTACGAACCAGAACCAGAAATTTTAGAAATAGTCGGCATACCCCCTGAAGAAGCTAAGAATATCACTTTCTATAAGGGGGCTGGGTGCAGCGAGTGCGGTGGAACCGGTATGAAAGGTAGAACGGCTGTGTTTGAGGTTATGCCTATATCGAGAACGCTTGAGAAGATGATCATTGAGGGTGCAAGCGCACTTGAACTTCAAGAACAAGCCATTAAAGAAGGTATGTTAACTTTGCGACAGGAGGCTATCAATAAGCTTAAGGCTGGAATAGTCCCAATTGAACAGGTCATAGCGGAAACGATGGGATAATTTAAAACCTTCAAGGAGGTGATATAATATGATTTCAATGAAAGAACTTCTTGAGGAGGTGGTAAGAAGGAATGCATCAGATTTGCATATTACTGTGGGTTCACCGCCACAACTAAGGCTTGATGGTAAGCTTACTCGGACGCCATATGAGGTTGTTACGCCTGACATTGCTAAGAGGCTTGCATACTCGATAATGACAGAGAAGCAGAAGCAGAAGTTTGAGGAGGAGTGGGAGGTTGACCTTTCGTTTGGTATTGAGGGAGTTGGAAGGTTCAGGGCGAACATATTTATGCAGCGCGGATGCGTTGCGATGGCGATAAGAAGGATACCATCAAGGATCCAGAACTTTGAGGAGCTCGGCCTTCCGCCGGTGGTTGCGACATTCGCAAATTTCGCACGGGGACTTGTTCTTGTTACAGGACCCACAGGCGCAGGAAAGACCACAACACTTGCTGCCCTTATAGATAAGATAAACTCCGAACGGCATGTGCACATTCTCACAGTTGAGGACCCGATCGAGTTCGTGCATCAACACAAGAACGCCATAGTTAACCAGCGAGAGCTTTACGCTGATACTCTCTCATTCGCAAGAGCACTTAAGTATGCTTTGAGACAGGACCCTGATGTTATTATGGTGGGTGAGATGAGAGACCTCGACACCATGGAGGCTGCCCTTATCCTTGCTGAAACCGGGCACCTCGTTTTCGCTACCCTTCACACAAATTCCTCCGCCGAGACAATAAACAGGATAATCGATGTATTCCCAACAGCACAGCAGCGCCAGGTTAGAGTACAATTATCGTTCGTTCTCCAGGCAGTTGTAACACAACAGCTTTTGCCAAGAATAAATGGTGGACGGGTAGTTGCTACGGAGATTATGGTCGCAATCCCAGCGATAAGAGCACAGATAAGGGAAGATAAGGTGCACCAGATATATTCTACCATACAGGCAGGTCAGAAATATGGGATGCGCACGATGAACCAGTCACTATGCGAACTATATTTTGCGAGGAAGATAACGCTTGATGATGCTTTTGCCTATTCAACTGACCCACAGGAACTTAATGAGCTTATACTAAGGAGGAAAACTGCAAGCCCTATAAAGGGGTGATAGAAGATGCCCGTATTTGAATATTCTGGTAAAACTCTAACAGGAACGCCAGTAACAGGGTTTATTGAGGGGAAGAATGTTGAGGAGGTAAGGAGATTTTTACGGAAGCAGAAGATAATAGTTTCAAGCGTAAAGAGGAAGCCAAGAGAGATAAGAATATCAATAGGTGTTGGTGTATCAGGTCAGGATTTA
Organism: bacterium; assembly: GCA_039793385.1. Classification (GTDB taxonomy): domain Bacteria; phylum UBP14; class UBA6098; order JBAMLU01; family JBAMLU01; genus JBAMLU01. The sequence continues at coordinate 25,182 of JBAMLU010000061.1, read as the reverse complement.
TCGAGGTTTACGCGGCAACTCGCCACGATGATTGAGGCTGGTCTTCCACTCGTACAAAGCTTAACCATTCTCGCTGAACAGAGCACTAATAGGAGATTTGCGAAGATAATTGCTGATGTTCGGGATTCGGTCTCGGCAGGCAATACATTTGCAGCTGCGTTAGGAAGGCATAAGAGGGTATTCGATGACCTTTATGTGAGTATGGTTGAGGCAGGTGAAATTGGAGGCGCGCTCGAGATCATATTGAAAAGGCTTGCTGATTATAGGGAGAAAACTGATGCCCTAAAGAGAAAGGTTAAAGGAGCACTTGTTTATCCAACGGTCATTTTCCTCGCAGCTATAGGTATGGCATGGTTTATGTTGACATTTATTATCCCTGTATTCGCAAAATTATTTACTGAAACCGGCTCTCAACTTCCAGGTATAACCCGGTTTGTTATATCTCTGAGCGCTTTTATGAAGAAAAATATCCCAGCATTTATAGTTCTTATAATTCTTCTTGCCGCTGGATATAGAATAGGTAATAGGGACCCACGAATAAGAAAGATTTTTGACCAGGCTAAACTAAGATTACCAATATTCGGTGACCTTATTAGGAAAACTGCTATATCAAGGTTCTCAAGGACACTCGGAACGCTTTTGCAAAGCGGTGTGAATATTGTTGATGCACTTACTATAACTGCAAGGTCAACAGGGAATCTTGTTGTCTCTGACGCTATAAAGAAGGCGGTTTTAGGTATATCTGAGGGTGAGACTATTACAACACCACTTAAAGAAACAGGGGTATTCCCACCTATGGTTGTCCAGATGATTTCCGTTGGAGAAAAAACCGGTAGCCTTGATAGTATGTTAGGAAAAATCGCTCAGTTCTATGACGAGGAGGTTGATGCTGCTGTTGCTACACTTACATCCCTTATAGAACCTATTGTTATCATGTTTATCGGTGTTATTGTCGGTGGACTCCTTATTGCTATGTATTTGCCACTCTTCGATATTGTCGGGCAAATAAAAGGTTAAAAGTTAAAAGCTCTTTTTGTATATGAGACCATAAGAAATCGATCGGAAAAGATTAAGGAAAAGTATGGGAATTTGGCGAAGGGAGCTTGTAAAGAGAATTAAGTGGCTCCTTTTGTTTCGTTTGTTTATGTTCCTGACGATATTTTTTGCCACGATATTTCTTGGAAGGACTGATACATTTCTTTTCAAACTTCTCGCTATGTATTCCCTCTTTATCCTGATTTACCTCTTAACATTGTTCTTCTGGACGAAGATTGAAAAGTGGTTGAATTTTAGCTTTCTTTATATAGTTGTTCTTTTAATGGAGATATTTTTTGAGCTCGGTATTATTCATACAAATGGTGGAATTACAAGCCCTTTTTATGTTCTTCTTGCCATAAGCGTTGTTTCAAGTGTTCTTGTTCTTGATTTCTTGGGGATTATGTGTGTTGCAAGTTTTGCGGCTCTATCTTATGCTGCGATGGTTTTTTTAGAGTTCAAGGGTATTCTTCATTTCCCTCAAACAACTTACCTTATAAAAACTATATACAGTGATAGTGATACCGTTTTCTTCGGAGCCTATACATTCGTTTGTTTTCTCTTTATCCTTTCATTTATAAGTGGATACCTTTCAAAACAGCTTAAACTGCGAATAAACCAGCTCGAATTAACCTCAAGGGAACTTGATCGACTAAAGATTGACACGAAAACTATTCTTGAGGGTATTAAAAGCGGGATTATTACTGTTGATGAAAGAAAGGTTATTCAATATTTCAATCCTGCTGCAAGAAGACTACTTGGATTAGAGGGAACAGGGTTTATTGGGAAGAATATAGTTGATGTTTTGCCACCAAGATTTAGTTATATTGCCGAAAGGGTTCATGAACTTATTTGGGGTATCAAAAAGGGGGAGTTGAAAGAAGAGACCGAACTTGTTGTTAAGGGTGAAAAGAAGATATTCATGTTTCTCTTTTCGCCAATCGAGTATGAGGGTTTTGTGAAAGGTGTTGTGGTTTTATTTGATGATTTAACGGAGAAGAAAAGGCTCGAGAGATATATACACTCAATGGAAAAACTTGCTTCACTTGGCGAACTTTCGATGAGATTGGCACATGAGATAAGAAACCCTCTCGTGGCTATTAAGGGAAGCGCTGAGGTTCTTATAGAGGATAAGGAGTTAGCTCAAAATTATAGAGGAGAACTTTTCGAACTCATAATTAGCCAGTCAGAGAAACTCTCGAATATAATTGAGGATTTTTTGCGTTTTGCACGCACCGGCACACAAGAAAAAGGGAAATTAACCTCAATACCTCTAAAACGGATTTTATCCAGCATAGTTGATAATTATAGAAAACAACAAGGCATTCTTTCTAATACTGAACTATTCTTTCAACTAGAACTTCCAGATGAAATCTGGGTACTCGGCGAAAGGAACCTATTAGAGCAGGCATTTAAAAATATAATTCAAAACTCAATTCAATCTATTGATAAGGGGAAGGGTTTAATAAGGATCTATTTAGAGCCCAAATCAGTTGCTGTTGGGGAGGATAATGATTATATTGGAATTTCTGTTGAGGATAATGGATGTGGAATTGAGGAAAACAAGATTGAGGAGATATTCAAGCCTTTCTATACAACTAAGACGGGTGGGATTGGATTGGGGCTTTCTATAGCTCAAAAAGCGATAATGGAAATGGGAGGAATTATCACTGTTGAAAGCAAACTCGGTATTGGTTCAAAATTCACTGTATATTTGAGGAGAGCTTAAAAATGGCGGGAGGGTTTATGAATAGGTTTTTGTTTTTT
>JBAMLU010000061.1:0-22370 GCA_039793385.1 bacterium | reverse complement strand
TGTTTTTTGTGAATATGATGTTTTTTGTTAGCAGTTTGTTTGGGGTTGCGAATGATTATAAGGCTCGCTTGGTGGATGTTAGTGCGCATAAGGGGTCAATGCTTGTGCCGGTTTTGTGTGTACAATCAAATTATAATGGGGGTGCACCTAACCAGAATGTTAGAGCCTGCGTTGCAACGACGAACCCCGATCCAAACAATACTGGTGGCGGAACGAACTGGATAGGCGATTTTGTTGAGGGTGACCTCACTGGGCGAGACCTTTTATACGACTACCTTCATGATGTCGGCGGGGTGGACCCCGATGCACCTCGTCCTTGGTCAAGCTGGGTAGCTTTTAAAATCGATGGTGTGGTGTACAATATAAGGGGCTTTGCTGGGATTAATATGCCAAATCTTGATACCCCACCTTATGTTCAAGGTGATACGATATTCACGGTCTGGAGGGTCGGATCAGTTTACATAACGCAGAAGATATCGCCGAGGCAAATAAACGGTCCCGGAACTGCAACCATGCTTTACGAATGGATAGTTGAGAATGGTGATGCAGTTGCTCATTCGGTTGGGATACTGGTTCTTTTTGACACGATGATAAATGGCAACGATGCAACGAGGATATCGACGGTTTTCGGCTACCAGAACAGGGAGCAAGAATTTCTCGCTCCGAATATCCCAACATACTGGCAGGCATGGGAAAACGACGACCTTTCCGGTATGGTTGCTCAGGGTGACCTTATAGGACCTGAGGCTACTATGCCAGATAGGGTTTGTACTGGCTCTTGGCCTGTTTACTATATGGTTACATGGGATTATACCCCTACATTTGGTACATATGATGATTCAGCTGTACTAATCTGGTTTAACCCAAGAACAGTTCCCGCAGGAGGCACAACAAGATTCGGAACATATTATGGATTGGGCAGGTCTATTACTCAGTCGGGGCTTTTACAGCTTAATCTTAACCCGGTGAGGATTAATTGTGCTCGATGTGGTGAGCTCTCCCCCAATCCTTTTGACCTTGTTCTTCTCGTAACAAATACATATTTCTCGCTTTGGGGTGACAATACTGCTTATAATGTTCAAGCAACAATAACATATCCAACATCATGCCTGACAATGGTCAGTGGAAGCAATCCACAGTATTCTAATCCAAGGAACCTTGCCGGTCCTTTGCTGCCTGGGCTTGAGGGAGAAACGGGAAGTATAGCGTGGCGGTTCCTCGTAAATCCAGCATGTATGGGGGATTCCGTTTGTTTCGATATTCGTGTTACAAATACGAACCCGAATATACCCGCAAATACTATAAGGTACTGCACCTATGTTCCCATATGTACTGGTGTTCATCCCACAGCCGAGTTCGTTCGTGTCGACCCGTGTAGCCTTATAACGAGCTGTGCGTATCAGGATATTATAATTCGTTTTACAAGAGGACTGGCTTCAATAGATCCAAACTCGATTCAACTCTTTGTGAACGGTACAATATACAGAATTGCTACGAGCGGCGGGCAGATGAGCTTTTCGAGTGATACCCTTCGCTTTCAACCATCTACACCGTGGAGGCACGGGGACACGGTAGAGGTTTCGCTTGTTTCCGCATATGATGATTCAGGTTGCACCGTTGAACCTATAAATTGTGCCTTTATCGTAGATATTATGCCGCCATTTATCACAAACGAACAGCCTGTTGATGGTTCTGTTTTGCATATATCTGACCCGATAATTTCGGTGGATATTGTTGATGAACCTGCCGGAGTGGACCCCGCATCAATAACGGTTTCCAATACCTCAGTTTATGTTAATGGCTCGCCTGTATCAGGTTATTCATTGAACTGGGATGGAACAACACTTCAATTTCTGGGATTAACATTCCGTTCTGGTGATACTGTGAGGGTTTGTATAAATGACCTGTGGGATTCTCCTGATTATTCATATTGTCCGCCCAATCACATCCAGCGACCATACTGCTGGAGTTTTATTATACAGATGAACCCGCCGAGCGCAAGAATAGTTCTGCCGTTTGATGGCGCAATTACAGCGTGTGATCCTCAGGATGTTGTTATATATATTCATCCTGGAGATGCCCCCGTTGATACTAACTCAATATTGCTGCGGGTTAACGGGCGACCATATACAATAACATCACCAGAATTGTTTATGCAGAACGATACAACCCTCATTTTTAGACCACCAGCGGGCGCTTTTTCTAATGGGGAAATAATTGTCATTACTCTGGAACAACTAAGCGATATAAATGGGGTTTCAGCGGAGAATCTCCCACTAACCATTAGCTACACAGTTGACCTCCTTCCACCAGCACTTGTTGATCAATACCCTATAACGAATGCTAATGTAACAGAGCCTCAACCGGTAATATGGGCTACATTTTTTGATGGAGTTTCGGGGTTTGACCCGAGCCATATTACGATAAGGATTAATAATGAGTATATATTTAATAGTACCTCTCCTTCAATAAGGATATCTGGTGACACGGTATTCTTTGACCCACGACTTATTTCTTTCAGCTTTCCCGACAATGATACTGTCACATTTTGTGTGGATTCCGTTATGGATTCACCTGATTATTGTGGTCCAAATATAGCGACATACTGCTGGACATTTTTCGTGAACTACATTGGACCAACAGCAAATATCGTGTTGGTACCGCCTGGAGCAATTTCAGCCTGTGACCCACAGAATATCATCATCGCTCTTTTTGATAGGTCAGGAATTGATACGAACTCTATTCTTTTAAATGTTAATGGTGTTCTTTACACGATAGCCTCACCAGAACTGAGTTTCAGGAATGATACGATATATTTTGCACCTCCGGCTGGATTTTTCATAAATAGTCAAACGGTTGCGGTTTCCCTTGATTCTCTCACGGATATATGGGGTATACCGAGTTCATCTGTGCCATTACGCTGGAATTTCAGGATAGATTATCAGCCACCTATACTCACGGTTATAAGCCCTCGTCCAGGGAGCATTGTTACGGTTCCGTCACCTAATATAGTATTTTCCCTCTATGATTCTATAGCCGGGGTTATCCCGGAGTCTATTCTTGTTACTATAGGAGAAAGGAACTTAAATATTCGTTCGGTGGGGGTTTCCTGGGATGGAAGGGTTGTAAGCATAAATACTTTTTCAGCAGGGATAACATTTGCTGATGGCGAAACTGTCAGGGTTTGCGTTCAATCTATTGATAGACCAACGCTTTGTGGTCCTAATCGCATGAGGGAGTGCTGGAGTTTCGTGATTAATCTTAGTCCACCTCAGGTTTACATAGTTGAACCATTGCCGTTAACATGGTCTAGTTGTGAGGATCAAAACATCATATTTAGAATTGTCGATCCCGATGGAATAAATCCGACATCAATAAGGCTCAGGGTTAACGGTGTTTCATATTCAGTTGGACCATCGCTCAGTTTATCAGGCGACACCTTGAGATTTTTGCCTACCGTTAACTGGACAGATGGTGAAACAGTATTTGCGTGTCTCGATTCTGTCGCTGATAACCTTGGAAATTGGCTTCCTAACCCTGTATGCTTCCAATTTTACATCGATTTGACTCCCCCCTATTTTATACCAGTTCAACCGTTGCCAAATCAGTTTATAAACGATTCCACAGTTGTTATAAGGCTTCTTGTAGGCGATTCGCTTTCCGGGCTTGATGAGCGTAGCATTTTACTTGCGGTTGGAAGCAGAATCTATCGAATAGGTGACCCCGGTTTGACATTTGTTAATGGCGAGAGCTTAGTTTTCAACCCTCAGAGTGCTGGTGTTTATTTCGCTGATGGTGAAACGGTTAGTGTTTGCATCAATGCAACTGATACGCCTGATTACTGTGACCCCAATGGGCTTGATAGTTGCTATTCGTTTTATGTGAGGTTAAGGGGTCCTTTTGGAATTATAATTGAGCCTTTACATATGACATCATCAGCCTGTGCCGACCAGGGGATAATTGTTTTGGTTCGTGATGATGATTTTCCGGTGAACTGGGGAAGCCTTCGGTTTGAGGTAAACGGGGTTATTTATACGACCGATTCAACTCAAATAAGTCATAGAGGAGACACGCTATTCTTTACCCCGCGGACGAACTGGCACGATAACGATACTATAAGGGTTTCGCTCCTCGCTGTTGATGATAGCCTTGGTAATCATCTTCAGAGCACTATTAGTTGGTGGTTCGTTGTTGACCTTACTCCGCCATTTATCACATCTCGCTCACCTGATGATATGGAGCTCGTTGGAACATCGCGCCCGGTGGTTCGTTTCACCATTGATGATAGAATAAGCGGTGTTGATTTTGGAAGTGTTATTGTTCGAGTGAACGGGCGGGCTTTTGACTTATCAAGCTCGGCGTTGTGGAATGTTGGCAATAATTTCTTCTTCTCAACTGATTCTGCCGGGATGAGATTTCTCGGTGGCGATACGGTTCAGTTCTGCGTCCTTGCTGTTGATAGCCCAGATTACTGTCCACCTAACACGCTCGATACCTGCTGGAGATTTATGATAACTCCAGGTGGACCCTATCCCGAGATTGTGAGACCAGCAGATGGTTCATATTCAGCCTGTGTGCCGGAGAGTGTTGTATTTAGTCTAACTGATGATGATGGTATCATAGCGGATTCAATACATTTTGTTATAAGGCGTGGCAGTGGCGGAAGCATTAGTAGCGAGTATTATGGTGTTGGATACCCTGGTATAAGTTGGGATGGGACAATATTAAGGTATCTGCCCGCGGTTCCATTTGCTGATGGTGAGACGGTTTATGTTTCTGTTTTAGGGAGCAGGGATTCATTGATGAATGAGATGAACCCAAGTCCACTCGAGTGGAGTTTTGTTATGGACCTCTCACCGCCTGTTATAGTCCACATAATAGGCGGTCCCAACTATGAATATGTTACTCGGGAGCCTGGGTTAAGGTTTGTGCTTTTTGACTTGCTTTCAGGGGTGTCTCAAACAAGCATAAATGTGAGGGTCGCTGGCGTTGATTACAGGATAGGTTCGCCAGGGATGAGCGTTAGCGGAGATACAATTGTTTGGGATGCAAGGGGCGCTGGTGTTAGGTTCACGGGTGGGGATACAATATTGGTTTGCGTGAGTGGGTGGGACCAGCCTGACTATTGCTCACCAAATATCCTTGATACATGCTGGAATATAAGGATTCAGTCTGGCGGTCCTGTTGCGAATGTTATTCGCCCGTTTGATGGTTCTTATTCTTCATGCGTTGATGAGCACATAGTAATTCATATTACCGACCCACAGGGAGTTGACCCGCAGACAATCCGGCTCGTTGTAAACGGCGATACGATAACAAGCGCGAGCCCCGGATTTGTTTTCAGGAACGATACGCTATATTATTATCCGCCTGTTCCGTTTGGGGATACGGAATTTGTTATGGTAGAGCTTGTTTCCGCTGACGATTGGCTTGGCAATCATATTGAGAACCCTACTCGCTGGAGTTTCCAGATGGACAGAGTTCCGCCTGTAGTATTAAGACCTACATGGTCTTGTGGCGAGACATTGCTCTCGCGTGCCCCTGTTTTTACTTTCCTCGTCCGTGATGACCTGAGCGGGCTCGATTCTAACATTATTGTCAGGGTAAACGGAAGAGCATTTGATATAACATCCCCCGCTTTGTACTGGAATGGAGATACACTTATTTTCGATACCGGTATTGCAGGTTATCTCTTCTCCGGTGGGGATTCGGTGAATATCTGCATAAGAGCAGCTGATATACCTGATTACTGTGAGCCCAATATTACCGATACCTGTTGCGTTGTATATATCCTTCCGGGTGGACCCGTGCCACAAGTTGTTCGTCCGTTAAATGGAACATATTCATCCTGTAGTGATGAGCAAATCGTATTTATTCTTAGGGATGAGGATGGGGTTGTAGATACATCTATAATGTTTAGGGTTATTCGAGGTTCTGGCGCAAGGGATACATTCAGGCTTGATATATTTGAACCTGGTGTTTCGTTCGTTACGGGCGAAACTATATACTATTCTCCGCCAATTCCATTTGAGGATAGCGAAACGGTCTATGTTTCGATTGATTATGCCGAGGACTTCCTTGGTAATCCTATAATTTCACGCCCAAGCTGGAGATTCATTATGGATAGAAGTTCACCTGTAGTGCTTTCGACAAGCCCTGCAAATGGTTCATATGTTGATGCTCGGTCGCCATTAATATGTGTTGGGCTTATTGATAGTTTATCAGGGATACTGCCGGAAAGTCTTATAATCTATATAGATAGCATACCTTACAGATATGGTGAGCCAAATATAACATATTCATCAGGCTTGCTATGTGCTAACACTGATGGTTTGGGGCTTTCCTGGAGCGGTGGTGATACAGTTGCTGTATGTGTTCACGCAATCGACAGACCGGATTACTGCGAACCGAATCCCCTTGATACTTGTTTCTTCTTTATTATATCGCCTGGTGGACCTGTTGCGAGGATTTTGATGCCTCTTCCAGATTCGGTTTCGGCTTGCGAGGACCAGGAGATCTGGATGGTTATAACCGATACAAACGGCGTTGACACATCAACGATAAGGATTGAGATTATGGGGCAAATATACGATATATCAAGCTCAGAGCTCACTTTTAGGTCCGATACACTTTACTGGATTCCGGATACAAACTGGAGCTACGAGGGATGGGTTCAGGTTAGCCTTCTTTCGGCAAGCGACAACCTTGGCAATCCCCTTTCGGGTGCACCTATTGAATGGAGATTTATGCTTGACCTCACAGGACCATATTCCGTCTATGCTTATCCATCTTATGATACATCAACATATGACTGGCAAAACGATTTCGCATTTGTTCTTCAAGATAGCCTCCGAGCAGTTGATTACACGACCGTTTCCATATATGTTGACAGCTTCTTTGGGGTTGGACCTTATGTTATTCACTATGGTGATAGAGGGGTGTATTTGAGGAACGATACTATTTGGGTTATGCCAGAATCCCTTGATATAAGGCAGATAATTGATGATTCTCTTTTTGTTGGAGGGTATTTTGCTGAGTTTGATACGGTTGAAATAAGGATAAACACAGCGAACGACACAAGACCATTCTACTGCGATGCTAACACTTTCGAGGGCGGAAGGAGCATAAGGTTTATTGTTCTTGATGATGACACATTAGGACCGGTTTTCTCTAATTTTGAACCCCTTATTGCTTATGATGGCGTGCCATTTGAGGTTGAAGTTCAGATTAGCGATAGTTCAGGTATATATGATGACAACACAGGTAGTGATGGTATGGGGATATATTTGCGATGGGATGATGATGGTGAGGTGATGTTCAATTATGATGGCGAAATTCAGCTTGATATAGATAGCGTAAGCGGTGTGGGGTCTGTTATTGCACGAACGACAGGCTCGATAAGAGGTTATCCGGCAGGTACGGTTGTATTCATTGAGGTTTGTGCACATGACAACGATTTCGATTTCTTCAATCCTTTGGATAGGTCCCAGGCGTGCACAACTTTTACCGTGCAGGTTCTTGAGGGACCACGAGCAAACCCAATTGAACCTCTTCAAAATACATTTACAGCGTGCGCTGACCAGAGAATAATAATCTACATTTTCGATAGTGAAGGTGTTAACCCTTCAACGATATTGCTTGAGGTAAACGGCATTCAATACACCGTGGATTCAACGGAACTTAGATTTGATAGGGATACGCTTATCTTTACGCCGAGGAATCTGTGGAATAACGGAGATACTGTGCATGTTAGGTTAGTTTCAGCATCAGATATATATGGCACACCGCTTGTTAATCCGCTTGAATACTCCTTCGTTGTTGACCTTACCCCACCGGTCTATTCTCTTTTATATCCTTCAAGACTGATGGTCAGGGAGAGTTCGCCTGAGATTGATATATCTGTTGATGACATGCTCGCTGGGGTTGAGAGGGATAGTTTGGTTCTTGTCGTAAACGGACGGGGTTATAGGTATCCTCAGTTCAACTATATAGAGCTTGATCGTTGGCATAAGCGGGTGATTTTCAGAAGTGAGGCTGCGGGTGTGAGTTTTAGGCAAGGGGATACGGTTTTTGTTACAATTTATGGTTGTGATGCACCTAATTATTGCGCGCCGAATTGTTCGTCTGAGGAATTCCTATTCATAATTGAGCCGCAGATTAGCTGTATGGTCCATCCGAACCCATTTACACCAAACAACGATGGATACAATGATCGTGCGGTTTTCAGCTATCCATATATGTTTACCGAGCATGCAGAAATTCACATATTTAATAAAGAGAATATAGAAGTTTATAGGGCTCATCTTCCTCCGATAACAGATATTCGAGAATATATCCCGAGGAGCTGGGACGGAACAGATAAACAAAAAAATGTGTTGAAAGAAGGGGTATATTTATACATAATTAAAGTGGGTAGTGAGGTTGTATGTAACGGGACGGTGGTAATAGCGAAATAAGGGGGAAAAATGAGATATAAGTTTGTTCCACTGTTTGTCTTGGTTTTTATGATTTTCATTGGGGAAGGATTTTGTTCACTTGAGATAAGAAGCGTTACGGTGCAAAGCGGGGGTGAGGTTCAAACGCTTTCGACATTAGATGGTGAGTTTGGGTTTAATGTTGGTTGTTCGCCCTATTCGCCGCTTGTGGATATTGTTTGGGCTGTTGATAATACGGGTAGTATGGGTGGGGTAATAGATCAGGTTAAAACTAATATGCGCGCGTTTATCGATTCGCTTGCGAGAACTGGAATGAACTATGCGCTCGGGCTTGTGCAATTCTGGGATTATGTTGCATTTAACTTTGGATATGATCTAACTACAAGCGCGTCAACATTCCAGAGCTGGATAAATACGATGACGGCATGGGGAGGTGGAGATACACCTGAGGTCTCGCTTGATGCTATTGCTGATGCGATAAGGTATATGCACTGGCGGCCGGGTGCTCGTAGGGTGATAATTATGGTTACTGATGCGCCATATCACTATCTTGGTGATGGCAGTGGTTATTCGGATGAGACAATGGGCAGTGTTATAAACCTTGCAACATCGAATGGGGTTACGGTGTTTGTGCTTGTTCCGTCATCTCTGTTCGGTACATATAGCCCATTAACATCGGCTACGGGCGGAAGATATTACGATATTTGGGGCGATTATAATGTCATTTTTGCTGATATAGTTTCCGGACTTCACTCTGTTGTTACGACGGGAGCCATATATAATACATCTGGAAGGGTTCTTTATAATGTTTATGCGCAGATAGTTTTGGGTCCTTGTCTCACGCTTTTGAGCGGTGCTAATCCCCAGAACCTTGGTACACTCAATCCTGGAAGTGGTGCATCACCAAGCTGGCAGTTTGATGTTGGGGCGTGCTCTGGCTGTGATGGTTGTTTCTGGATTGTTGCTTGGAGTGGTTCTGTAAGGGATTCTGTTAGAGGTTGTATTCAATATGATAATTGTGGATGTACCCCACCATCAATTGATATGGGTATGCCTTCTCCCTGTGGGGTTATAACCGCATGCGAATATCAACAAATAACCGTGAGGGTTTACGATGCTGACGTGGGGGTTCAGCCAAGTTCGATTAGATTTAATGTAAACGGCGTTCAGTATCGCTATCCGGATTTTTCATACTCATCGCCCTATCTCTCTTTTACACCTCTTGCACCTTTCCATCACCTTCAGCGTGTCGATTATTCAGTTAATTATGCTGCAGACCTATGTTGGTGTGAGCAGCGCACTCCTTTTAACTGTTATTTTATAATGGATTTGAGAGCCCCAGAGATAATTTCCTGGACACCAAATCTTTCAGGAACCATTGTTCCACCAGATTCAAACATAACCATTACAATTTCCGTTGTTGATACACCAGCAGGTATAAATGCGTCAACCGCCTATTTTACTGTTAATGGAAGGGTTGTAACAGGGCTTTCTTATACTGGCGGTTTATATGCTGGAACATTTACAAGAACAATAAATCTTGCAACCCTCGGGGTTACCGCTGGTGACACCGTTACTCTCTGCTTCCATCGCCAGGACCTCGTACTTCCGGCATATTGTGGACCAAATCAGGCTGATAGTTGTATCATTTTTTACACAAATGTTGGACCCGTTGCGAGAATTGTGACCCCGAGACCCGATTCAATCACTGCGTGTAGCGACCAACCAATAATAATATATATAGTCGACAACAATGGGATTGATACTCGGTCGATAGTTTTTGAGATAAACGGAGTTGCTTATAGGGTTGGCGATGGATTTTTGAATTTCGTTTCGGATTCCGTTTTAATATTCCAGCCGCCGTATGGATTTTGGGAAAACAATCAGGATGTTCATGTAAGACTTCTTCAGGCACGGGATATCTACGGAGCCGATATGCAGAACCCACCACTTGACTGGCATTTCTATGTTGACCTTCAGCCACCCGTTGGATTTGGATTTTTCCCGCCCCGTGATACCTTGCTTTTTGAGAACCCGGACTCTATAGTTGTAACAGTAATAGACTCCTTCTCCGGGCTTGACCTTCGCTCTATAGATTTCCTCATAAACGGGAGGTCTTATCCTTACAATATGAGGATAAATAGTGACAGTACGGTGACAATTCGGGCACAAATTTTTGAAGATTTATGTCCGCCTCAGAGTGCGGGTGAGTGCAATTTCACGGTCTGTGTCCCGGGGATGGATACTCCTGATTATTGCGCGCCAAACGACACGAGCATATGCTGGAATTTCACGGTGATTATAGTTGGTCCATATGGATGGATTGTTCATCCCATGCCTGACTCAATTACCGCCTGCGATGATCAGCCTATAATCATAGCAATTCGAGATACGCTTGCGCCAATCGATTCCAATAGCATAGAACTTAGAATAAACGAGGTTATTTACACCGTAAGCAGTCCATATTTGAGTTTTATAGAGGAATCGCTACTTGTATTTCAGCCGCCGCACGGGTATTACTTTGATGGTGAGACCGTTCATGTTGAGCTTGTTGAGGCGAGGAATATTAACGGAACGAGGATGAGCAATTTGCCGCTTGTATGGGATTTCTATGTTGACCTTACCCCACCTGTTTACTGGGCGCCAGCTCCAACACCTGACAGTTCAATAGCGGATACTACACCGAATATAAGGATTAGCCTTATTGATTCTATTTCCGGGCTCGATTATAGCTCAGTGAGGCTCACTGTTGTTAGCACAACAGATAGCGGGACATTTGACCTTTTATCCCCGGCGCTCGGATACGCTCCACCTGAACTTGTTCTTAATACGCTTGCTGCAGGGCTTATTTTCCACGATAACGATACTGTGCGAGTATGCCTCGATTCCACCTGGGATACGCCAGACTATTGCGACCCAAATCGCGCAAGTTCCTATTGCTGGCGATTCTTCGTTAACTATATAGGACCCATTGTAAGAATTATTGAACCGCTTCCAAATACTTACTCCTCCTGCGATGATCAGGGGATATTCGTGTATATCTATGATGCATCAGGGGTTGATGTATCCTCAATTGACCTTGTGATAAATGGGGTACATTATCGTGTTGGAGACCCATATCTAACTTACAGGAACGACACCCTGAGGTTCACTCCACCGCCGGGCTACTGGCATAATGGTGAAATTGTTCGAGTTACTGTTCAAATGGCACGGGATGTATGGGGGATAGTTAGCCCTGATGTTCCACTTTCATGGCAGTTTACGATCGATTTACATCCACCCGATATATGGGGCTTTTTGCCTGCCCCTTCATCATTTGTGGCAAACGACAGGCCGGAGATTCAGTTTTACCTTGTCGATAGCCTTTCCGGGCTTGATTCATCACGGGCTGTGTTCATAATTGAGGATACGATAAGGGTTCATATCGGTATGCCGGGAGTTCACTATTCATCTGGAAGGGTGACAATAAGCCCCGAGGAGCTGGGAATTATCTTTTCTGATATGGAAACTGTGAGCGTTTGTCTCGATAGTCTATGGGATACCCCAGACTATTGCCCACCAAATGACACATCATATTGCTGGTGGTTTATTGTAAGCCTCACAGGTCCACGGGCAAGGATAATTCAGTATAGACCGAACACATTTGTAGCATGTGTCTATCCCGACCAGTGGATAGCGATTTCAATTCAGGATGATGATGGGATAGATCCGAATACAATTGTTCTTACGGTTGAGGGTGTTCGGTATAGATTCCCGAATCCTCAACTCGAATTGAGGCATGATCTCGGATACAGGAACGATACGCTTATATTCAGACCACCGGTAAGCTGGCTTAATAATGAGATTATTGATGTATGTCTTGATTCGGTTAGTGATGTTGTGGGTAATGGTTTGGCATCGCCGCTTTGTTGGAGATTCACAATGGATTTGCAGCCACCTTACATATACGGTGCAACTCCCCCCGCTTCAGCAATTGTCACAGATTCAACCGTGAATATCGCTTTCTTCCTACGAGACAGCCTTTCTGGAGTGAACCGAAGTACAATAGTTGTGAGAATAGATGGTATTTCATATGCTGATACGGGGCTTACCGGATTAAGTATAAGGTTTGCAGGAAGCGATACTGGATATATTGTTAATTTTAACCCTGTGGTTGCGCGACGATATTTTGGGGATTATGATACAGTTGAGGTATGTGTTAGTGCTGAAGATAGACCAGATTACTGTGGTCCCAATATTCTTGATACCTGCTATACATTTGAGGTTAGACTGCGCGGACCAGTCCCTGATACCCTTGTGCCATGGGCTTATGCTATAACTTCTTGTGAGGACCAGATTATTTCTATTCTTCTTACTGATGATGATTTTGGCGTGAACTGGTCAACTGTTAGGATTATGATTAATGAAAATAGATACGACTTTTCCGATGGTAGATTATATCAAATTGGTGATACGCTATTTTTTGACCCTGACTCTTTCGGGTTAGTGTTTGCTAATGAGGAAACGGTGAGGGTCAGGGTTATTTATGCCGATGATAATATCGGCAACCATCTTCAGTGGGAACTGGATTATAATTTTGTTGTGGATACTGAAGCCCCGGTTGTTTCTGGTGTTACTCCGCGCGATAACGACACGATTACCACAACTCAACCGAGGATAAGGTTTGCGCTTACGGACAATCTTTCCGGGGTGAACGATTCTTCAATAGTTATAACGGTAAATGGGCGAAGATTCACGCTTGCGGATTCGGCTGTGATTTTCGCCAATGATACATTGAGTTTGAGCACGAGAAGAGCGGGAATGAGATTTACGGGCGGGGATATGGTATCGGTTTGTGTGAGCGCATACGATAGCCCCGACCTTTGTGAACCTAATGTACTTGATACCTGCTGGGCGTTTTACATTTCTCCTGGTGGACCTTATCCTGAGCTTGTGAGCCCGTTTGATGGCGCATATTCGGCGTGTTATCCAGAGTCTATTGTTGCTACGCTCGTTGATGATGATGGCGTTGTGCCTGGGTCGATTATATACACGGTTATCAGAAGGAACGCATTTGGCGAGACCGGAAGGATTGATACTACTCGGATAGTGGGACTCCCAAATCCTGAACTTACTTATGATGGCACAAGGCTTGTCTATAGACCGAGTAGACCGTTTGTTGATGCTGAAAGCGTCTATGTTTGTATAGAATATTCTGAGGATATTTTAGGGAATCCCCAGAGCCCTGCGCCTTATTGCTGGCATTTCATAATGGATTTGACACCACCCGTTGTTCACATCCTTGTGGGCTCACCCGATACGGTATACAGGACTCGAACACCTGATGTTATTTTTGAACTAAGGGATTCGCTATCAGGGCTTGATGTAAGAGGTGTTCGGTTTACTGTGAATGGGCGTGTGTTCGGGCTTGATTCTACTGGAATAACATTTGCTGGTGGCGCAGTTACCTGGTCAGCTTCAGCAAGCGGAATGAGATTTACAGGCGGAGATACAATTCACCTTTGCCTTCACGCTTACGATAGACCTGACTACTGCGCCCCTAATGTGCTTGACACCTGCTGGAACATCTCCATTGAGCCCGGCGGTCCTCAAGCAGAGATAATACGAGTCCTTCCTGACAGTATATCGAGTTGTGATCCGGAGAGCGTGATAATCCACCTATGGGATTCAACAGGCGTTGATGCCTCAACGATAGTTCTTCTTGTGAACGGGGACACGATAAGGATAACAAACCCCTTACTCACATATATCCGTGATATGCTTGTTTATCTTCCAATTCCTAACTTTGGCGATAGCGAACGCGTTCATGTTCGTCTGGTTTACGCTGATGATATACTTGGCAATCACCTTGAGACTCCGCTTGACTGGAGTTTCCAGATGGACAGAATCCCGCCTCGTATTATTATACTTAGTCCGATGGTAGCCGAAACAATAAGTACTCGTGCACCGGAGGTTAGGATAAGGTTGTGGGATGATATCTCCGGGTTGAACGATTTCTTTGTGGTAGTGAATGGGGCAAGATTTAACTCATCGTCAGCGGCTATAAGTTATCGTGGGGATACGCTTATTTTCTCGTCTCTAAGGGCGGGTATGGTATTTAGTGGAGGTGATAGCGTAATCTTTTGCGTGAACGCCTGGGATAGTCCTGATTATTGTGCACCCAATGTTCTTGATACTTGCTACACATTTTATATAACGCCAGGTGGACCTATAGCATATATCGATACCTGCACATATAGAGCCTGCACAGATGAGAATATTGAGATTTATATAGTCGATGAGGATGAGGTGGTGGACACGAGCATAAGGGTTATTGTGGCAAGAGGACCCGCTCAAAGGGATACAGTTGTGCTAAGGTATAATTCAGATGGTGTTTCGTGGGATAGAGGAAGCGGAAGGTTTGTATACACGCCATCACCGAGCTTTGCTGACGGTGAGACCGTATATTATTCGCTTGTGTCAGCAACAGATACGCTTGGAAACCCCCTTTTGAGAAGATACGACTGGTATTTCATAATGGATTTGAGCGCACCGGTGGTAATTTCGCGAGAACCAACCGATACTGTTCTTTCGCTCGCGCCTCTCGTTTGTGCTACAATTCGAGACAACCTGTCCGGTGTAGATACCTCAACAATACAGCTTATCCTCTATGACCGCAACGGTAGAGTATATCGGTATTCAACAGGTTCTCCTGGAATTGGTTTTGAGCGAATAAGTAGGAGTGATGTTCGAATATGTGCGGACTCGACTATTACATCAACTATGAACTGGCTCGGTGGGGATAGTGTTCAGATATGTGTTGAGGCTTATGATTCACCTTGTATGTGCGAGCCCAATGAACTTTATTACTGCTGGTATTTTATCATTCCTTCGAATAATCCTGTTGCAAGGTATTGCGATACAACAACCTGCGTTTATGATACAATAGCGATATCTCTTTCGGGGGTTTACGGTGTAGACCCAACAACGATAAGGTTATGGGTTGACGGTGTTCTTTATACTTATGGTTCACCATGTCTTGAATATAGAGGCGGACGACTTTACTGGATTCCACCAGACACTAATTGGTTTATGAGAAATGAGGGGCGAGCAATACCTATATGGCTTGAGCGGGCTGATGATTACCTTGGGAATCCGCTTGATACATTGCATCAAACAAGATGGAACCTCTTGATAGATCATAATCCACCCCATGTTTATAACGTTTCACCACCCAACAATGACACCATAATCAATTATCCCCACGAACACCACTGGCAGGATACCGTTTCATTCGAAATTGCTGATAGCTTCCTTAGTGTTAATATGAGAACCCTTACAGTTACTGTGGATTCGTTCTACACGAGCGATACAAATGCTACACCAGGGCGAGTTTCTTATACACTTCATTGTGGGGATCCAGGACTTATTTGTGATGGTTCAAATGTTTTACTCGATCCAAGAATGATTAGAGGTATAAGATATTTTGAGGACACGCTTTCGGGTGCATATTTTACCGAATTCGACTGGATTACGGTGCGCGTTATAGCCGAGGATATTCCGCCATGCAACGATGGTTGTGGACCGAATGTTGGGATTACGACATGGAGATTCTATATCGCTGATGATGACACAACTCCCCCGATATTCTCCCAATTCTATCCCTCTTTTATTGGAGAATTCAATGATATTAATTTGAGAATCACCATCCACGATACATCAGGAATATACGATGAATTAGGTGGTGTTGGTTCACAGGGGATATACGCTTATTGGACTGACCGAAGAGGCGGAAGCGGATTTATCTCTATGCATATCGACAGCATCATCGACCCTTATACAGTTATTGTGAGCTCGGATGAACCCATAATAGCCCATTTCTACGGGGATACGATATATATAACAATTTACGCCTACGACAACGATTTCGATTTCTTGAATCCATCAGATAGGTCGCTTGGCATTTATCAAGACACCATACCGGTCTTGCGCGGTCCTGAGGCATCGGTTGTGCAATACAGAGATGGGAGCTATGTTGGTTATTGCGAACCTTACGGTGAGATTATTGTTCACCTTTATGACCAGGAAGGAGTTGATCCATCGAGCATTATATTGATAATGAACGCCAGGCGATACACGATAACTACAACTGAATCGCTCCAATATGCGAACGATACGCTTAGATTAATCTATGACCCTGATATGTTTGATGATGGAGATACCGTTTTGGTTAAGGTTTTCGCAAGCGATATTCACGGGCTTCCTATGAGGGATACGCTTGTGTGGCGGTTCATTATTGATTATAAGCCGCCTAATTATTCGCTTGTTTATCCCAATGTTTGGATGATTCGTGACGAGAGCCCACAGATTGTGCTTCATGTTCACGATGACCTCGCAGGTATTGATGAACATAGACTTTACATAACTATAAATGGAATCGAATACAGTATAAGCAACTTCAATTATACATCATCTGGTATTCGTGGGAGAGACGGAGACATAATATTTAGTCCGTCGAATGTAGGGTTAATCTTCCAGCCGGGTGATACGGTATATGTGGGGATTCGCGGGTGTGACAGACCGGATTATTGTGGACCAAGTTGTTCTGACAGCCTATTTATGTTTATGATAGAGCCGAGGGTTGGTTGCCTTGTGTATCCGAATCCGTTCACGCCTAATGCCGACGGTTACAATGATATAGCGGTTTTCAATTACCCTTATATGTTCAGTAATGACGCAGAACTACATATTTATGACAAATGGAATGTCGAACTTTATCGTGGGAAGCTCTATCATATAAGCGATTTCTCTGATGTTGTTAGAAGAAGCTGGGATGGACGAGATAAGGACAGGAAACTTGTTTCGCCTGGGGTTTATCTTTATGTTATAAAGGTTAATGGTGAGGTTGTTTGTAACGGAACTGTTGTGGTCGCAAGATAGAAAATTATTCGCTAAATATAGATGGAAGATCTCAAAGAGAGATTAGGCAAGAGCAAACTATATGCTATTATTAGCCACGAATTTGAAAAGAGGCACGGCAGATTAGATGTAATTGTGGGGAAACTTGCTAATGCTGGTGTTGACATAATTCAATTGCGGGAAAAAAGGATGGCAAAGAAGAAACTGATTGAGGAGGCTAAGGTTGTGGCTGAGGCTTGTAAGCGATATGGAGTATTGTTTGTTCTCAATGATTATCCTGAGATTGCGGAATACATTGGGGCTGATGGTGTTCATATTGGGGCTGAAGATCTTTCTGTTAATAGAGCAAGGGAGGTCGTGGGAGATTCCAAAATTGTTGGGTTTTCGGCAACTAATATGGAGGAAGCTATCGAGGGAGAAAATGCTGGCGCAGATTATCTCGGTGTTGGGGCAATATTTCCCACATCAACAAAAAGCGATGCTAAAATGGTTTCTGAAATCCTCCTTCAAAAAATAATAAAAGCTGTTGATATTCCTGTTTTTGCTATAGGTGGGATAAATATGGGAAACCTTGCAAGACTTATTGATCTCGGCGTATCAAGGATTGCTATTTCCTCTGCTCTTTTATTTTCCGATGACATAAAGAAAACTGCGGAATTCTTCAGAAAGAGGCTCGATTCTCTATGATCCCGCTCTTGATTCTCTTCCTTTCGACTATTCTTGATGCCTCACCGCCTGTTGTGAGGATTATCAAGCCTGTTGACGGTGACATTGTTTCGTGTGAGCGTGGGCAGGTCTGGATATCGATAAATGATAACGAACCTATAAACAGGTCATCACTTTTACTAACTGCTTTCGTGGGAACCGAGGTTTATGAAGTTTCGGAGAGCCTTGTATCGATATTTGATACACTTTATATATTCCCGTTGCCAAGACCATTTAGTGATGGCACACGCGTTGAACTTCTACTCGCACCCGTTTCGGATATCCTAGGGAACGAATCACCACCAATATTCTGGAGTTTTTTTGTTGACAGGTCTCCCCCGCAAATCGCAAACATTTCGCCACCCCCAGGAAGCATTTTGAATACACCAGTTTTCGATATTTCATTTGAACTTGCAGACTCATTTTCCGGGCTTGACCTTCACCTGTCAAAATTATCCCTCTCAGGTGGCGAGTATCCTTTGAGTATGCCCTGTTTTGAGCGTAGCGGCAGAAATTTCATATTCCATATGGAAACATCTGGGCTGAGGTTTCTTGACGGGGACTCCGCTTATATTTGTATTAGTGCTTTCGACATCGCAAAATATTGCGGCGGAAACAACAAAGATAGCTGTTTCGTTTACTATATTGAGAGCAGTGGACCTATTGTGTTGCCAGTATTCCCACGAAATGGTTCAACAATGAGCTGCAATGATACAACACTTATCATCGCTCTTTACGACAGAAATGGGTTAGACGAAAACTCCATAAGGGTCATTTTTGATGCTGATACAATTATTTATGGGGATCCGCGATTATCCTATAATTCCGGGTATTTATACCTCAGTTTAAGGGGGGTTGGCGAGGGTTATCACCTGTTCGTATTGTTGAATGCGGCAGATAGATTTGGTAATACAATCGAATCCGAATTTGAAATAAATTTTTTCATCGACAGAACACCGCCAATTTTTATTTCTCCATCTCCAGAAAATGGGGATACAGTAAGTACAAGAAGCCCCACATTTACTATAGAAATATACGATAGCGGTGGTGGTTTAGCAATGCAGCCATTTTTGTTTACAGCTGATATCCGTGGGAACAGGTATAGATACACAATTTCTGACAGTTTAATGCTAAATTATTCGAATAATTTGATGATATTTGATTTTCAAAGGGCGGGGATAATCTTAAATGGTGGTGATACCGTGAGAATAGGGATAATAGCCTATGATTCAATCGATTATTGCAGCTCAAATATGAACGATACAACTATAACATTTTTCATCGAGCATTCTCCACCGCAAGTTGAACTTATATCCCCACGAATTGGCAATTATACATCATGTGAATATGAAAGCATCAGGTTCAGGATAATTGATGATGATGGAATAGATACGGGGTCAATAAGATTAATTGTTAACGGAACGGAGTTCAGGTATGGTATGAGGGAGTTGAGAATTGTTGGTGATACATTGACTTTTGCCCCATTAACTCGGTGGATTGATGGCATGCGGGTTTATTTTTCTATATCGGAGCTCAGAGATATGCTCGGGAACGATCTTGTTGAACCATTTTCAGGCTATTTTTATATTGACCGATCACCACCTTATGTATCGGGATTTTTCCCGCCACAGAATTATATTTCACCCGATACTTTCCAGAACATCTCAATATTTGTGCAGGATAATCTTTCGGGAGTGGATTCAACAAGCATATTGCTCAGTATAAATGGTGAATTGTATGGCTGGGGTGATAGCTCAATTACCTATAGAAGTGGTGTCATAACATATTCCCCACGAAATTCAGGTAGATCATTTAATAGTGTGGGACCTGTTGAGGTTCAGCTTATTTCAATTTCCGATAGGGCTCAAAACTGCGGTGCTAATACGATGGATAGTATTTTATTTTTTTCTTTTTATATAGATAGCAGAACGCCCGTGATTTATCCCTCGGAGAATGTGTTTTCAGGATGCGATAATCAAGGTGGATGGATATACCTATGGTCCCCGATTGGTATTATAGAAGATTCGATACTTTTGGAGGTTAATGGGGAGGTTTATAATATTGACGCCCCGGAAATGGATTTCAGAAATGACACCCTTTATTTCACGCCCCGAGTTGACTGGAACGATTGCGATACCGTGTTCATGAGGCTTCTTAGGGCTACCGATGGGGTAAGAAGATTTGATACATTAAGCTGGGGATTTATGATAGACAAACTTCCACCGGAAATCCAAATTTTAACTCCGAGCTGTGGGAGCGAGCTTTCAGTACTCAACCCTCGAGTAGTGGCTGTAATTAATGACGAATGCTCTGGTGTCAACTGGTCATCTTTTAGTCTTAATATCAATGATAATATGTTATATGTGGGGAACCCAAGTATTACTATATTACAGGACACATTATCGTTTAATATCTTGGATATTTTGCCCGACATAAGAGGTGGAAGTGAGATAGACTTACGGATGGAAGTAAGCGATTATGTTTCCCCTTTCTATTGCGGTCCAAATACAGCTGAAAAAACCTGTTCCTATATGATTGAGACAGGTGGACCCGAAATAACAATGCTTGACCCCGATAGTTCCACAAGATTTATCTCTTGTGACCAATTGAGTTTCAGATTCATAATTACCGACAACAATGGGGTTCGTGATATATATTTTTTCGTTAATGGAGAGCGAATAAGCGGGGGAGCCGGTGGATATGGTATTCTTGGGGATACTCTTATTTACAATATAAGTGGAATAGTTAATGCTCAAACAATTGATATTCTTCTTTTTGCAGTTGATAGCCTTTATAATTTTTCAGAAACTCTTACTGTGAATTTTGTTGTGGATAGAGAGCCGCCAGATATTTTTGTATTATCACCATCCCCAAGAAGTTTCATCAATGATAGTTAGGTCTTGATTAAGTTCCTCGTGCATGATAGAATTTCCGGTTTGAACAGGTCAAGCATTGATGTGAGAATTAACGAGGTTAGCACGACTTGCGAAATAAACGGCGATACCGTATTAGTAACAATTCCATTTGATGGAAGGGACTACGAGAGATTAGATGTAGATTTATTTGTATCAGATAATGCCGTTATCTGCGAGCCAAATACTGCGTCTATTTCGACATATTTTGTAAGGGATGTTGTGGGACCTACGATAAATCTTGTTTCACCTGAGGATTATGCGATTATATCCTGTAGAAATCAAAAACTTGTTTATTATATTTCTGATTCAACAGGTATAACACCGGAAAGCATTACACTTGAGATAAATGGTCGACTGTATACGCTCGATTCAACCTCACTACGATTCAGGGACGATACGCTGATATTCACACCAATGTATATGTGGGAGAATGCGGAAACAGTGGATTTTCGCATAGTTAATGTTTCTGACAGAAGCGGCAATTCAAGCGGAGAGGCTGTATATCACAGATTTATAATAGACCTTGTTCCGCCTGTTATTGCAACTGTTTTTCCAGTCCCGTTTGAAACAATCTATTCTATACTTGAAAGCATAAGTGTCGAAATAGTTGATTCGCTTGCAGGAGTTGACCTTCATAACTCTTATATTGAAATTAATGGGGAGCCTTATTTGATGGCGGATACTGGCTCAGGAATAAGTTTCAGGAGTGGCACATTGGTTGTTAATTTCCCGATATTGGGGTATGATTTTGAGGGTGGAGATACAATAATTATATGCATCACAGCTCGAGACAGGACAACAGAGTGCCCGCCTAATGAGGAGGATTCCTGCTTTTCTTATTACATCTATCAAGGGGTGATTTCACTAAGCCTTATAGAACCCGACACGGCATTATGGAGCTCATGTGAAAGGCAACCAGTAAGGGTTTTCTTTGAATCAAGGTTGCCGGTTGAACCATCATCACTTGTTTTCGTTTTTGATGGCGATACTTTTAGCATTAACGCGCCCGAGCTCACGATACGCACCGACACTATTATCTTCGTTCCTCAATATTCTCTTGAAAACGGGCGACATGAATTCTCGATTATCTCTTTTGAGGATATCGTGGGGAATACTATAGTTTCGCCTTTCAACGGCTATTTAAAGATTGACACTGAAGCTCCTATAATCCGTCTTCTTTTTCCTCTTCCAGGTTCAAGGATAAATGATGTTCACCCAGTGATTGTATGGGAACTTATAGATACACTTTCTGGGGCAAGATTTGATTCTATGTTTGTCGATGGACGGTGGCTTAATGAGGATGATGGCGTTTTGTATGATGAAAACAGGGTGAGATACAGGTTTGATGATACCAGTCTCACGGGAACAATTGAGATTTGCTTATATGGGAGTGATTTGGCTGAATATTGCGGCAATA
>JBAMLU010000060.1:27974-28689 GCA_039793385.1 bacterium | reverse complement strand
TCGTTAGCAATTTTTGAGGCTAATTCATTCATATGATTGATTTCGGTTTCGAGTAACTCTTCCGCTTTTTTGGGGTCGATATTGTTGAAATCCATCGGTTCACCGAAAACCACGCCAATCTTTGTAAAAGGTTTTGGTATTATAAATCCATCCCAACTTTTGAGTGTCCACTTTCGTCTGGCATCGACCCCGACAGGAATAATCGGGATTCGAGCCAGCTTTGCGATAGCGATAGCTCCATATTTCACTTTTCGTGCCGGTCCACGAGGACCATCAGGGGTTATAGCAAGAGGATGCCCGCAATTAGCCATCTCAACCATCCCTTTAATCCCTTTAACACCACCCCTTGTAGCAGAACCTCGAACAACATTAAACCCAAGCTTCCTCACACTCCTCGCTATTAATTCCCCATCCATGTGCTCGCTAATTAGAACCGTAATCCCTCTTCCCCTGTGTGTATAAGATAGCGGAAGAATCCGTGAATGCCAGAACGCATAGAGAACTGAACCGTTAGATTTTATAATCTCGAGTGTTTCTATGTCCCGCACAACCTTTATTTTCCAGGTCGCTCCAAGTAAATGAAGACCTATATAATATACGATGCTCACGAGCTCAGGGATGAGTTTGCCCTTTATGCAATGGGAAAGTAGAGCTGTAATTTTTTTCATATCATAGAATTTTTTAATCTGTTTTTACCTGAATTTTGAATTATTTC
>JBAMLU010000060.1:27611-27964 GCA_039793385.1 bacterium | reverse complement strand
TTTGCTTGTGTATCAAAGAGTTGGAAGCAATAATTCTATCTGAGGAAAATGTCCAGGGTAGATTGTTGAAATCGGTGACCCGACCGCCGGCTTTCTCGACAATTATGGCGCCTGCTGCCATATCCCATACCTTGAGTTTCAGTTCCCAGAAACCATCAAACCTCCCACAGGCAACATAAGCAAGGTCAAGCGCCGCGGAGCCAGCTCTTCTTATTCCGAGCGATGCATATGAAAAAGCAACGAAATAGTCAAGGTTGTTCTCGTTTGTTGGGGAAAGGTCGTATGGAAAGCCCGTGGCGAGAAAAGCATCCTTAAGATCATCTGTCTTACTTACATATATCCTTTTATCATTA
>JBAMLU010000060.1:8870-27601 GCA_039793385.1 bacterium | reverse complement strand
CATTAAGGAAAGCGCCACGCTCATCAGCCCAGAAAAGTTCTTGGCGAAGGGGATCGTAAATAACACCAAGAATTAATTGATTATCCTTTGCAAGTGCTATAGAAACGGCAAAGAATGGAAAAGAATGCGCAAAATTGTTCGTGCCATCAAGTGGGTCGATTATCCATACGAATCCACTTCCACCACCACCGCTTTCCTCAGCAAGGATTGAATGGGTAGAATACCGTTTCTTTATCTCCTCCTTTATGAATCTCTCCGACATCAAATCAACCGATGTAAGCAATTCACGATTCCCTTTAGAACTGACATCTTTTGGTGAAATATAACCATCTCGAATTATCTTTCCAGCGCCAATGGCAACATGTTTAGCAAAACCCGTGTATATGCTCATATTACTTCATTACGATGAGCTTCTTCGTGGCGCTACCAATCCCTTTCACATTTATAAAATAGACCCCGCTTGCAAGACCATTCGTATCAAGATAAAACCGCTTTTCGCTCCCGATAAAACCCTGATAGATCGTGCTAAACTTTTGTCCCATTATATTGTATATTGCAACACTATAATTCCCCGGCTCGGGAACATAAAGAGTGAAATTCGCAATAGTGTTGCAGGGATTAGGGTAGGGACCTGATATAGCAAGCGTCTTTATCTTATTCTCGTAGCGTGCAACAACCTTCGTTTGTATATCAAGGAAGTTGAGAAGTTTAGCGAGCAATTGTTCCAGCGAGAGGGAAGTGTGAGTTGACGAAACAGCCTCAAGCCCGAACCCAAAATAGAAAACGGTAAACTCATCCTGGTAAAGAGTTCCAGCTCCTATTCCGCTTGGCTGATATCTAAATATAACCCTTCCGCCATCGTAAGCATCAACCCCACTTTGTGAAACTTGATTCCCAGCACCGGGAAAACCAGTTATTAATAGTCTTACTCCCGATGTAAGTTCGAATTCATCAGAACCCATAACCAGATAATTTTGAACCCTGTCGTGAGTGTGCAAAGCCTTAAGATAACCCGTTAAGAAATCAACATATTCACTGTTAAGATATTCGCCTAAATACTGACCAGTGAGTATAAGAGAACCACCATGATTAAGATAGAATTGTATGTGATTTAATTGATTTTCACCTTGAAAAGGCAAGCTATTGTTTCCGGTGAACCAGAGAATGACCTTATATCGTTCGAGAGTATCTGATGGCACGACCCCCAAAGTGCTAAAATTCCAGTATCTATATAGAGTTTGAATGTTCTCGAGCGCATTTATAAAATAACTTTCTATATTCTCACCACCATCATCATCAACAAGCAAAAGCTCAATCTTCCCGAACGGGAATTTTATTGTATCGTGAACCTCGTTTTCCGCATTTTCAGCGCTCAAATCCAAGGCTATTTTCCCAAAATGAGGGTGAATTATTTCGTTGATCACGAGGAGAATATCGGAAAACATAGCTCGACTTCCCGGTTCGAGGTCGCCGACACAAGATGAATTTAATATTATTCCTGTTGATGGTTCAAGACTTCTTGCGTGAAGGCAGAGATTTCTCGCCACTGGATAAGGGAAATCAGCCTTATGATAATAAGTAAATCTCAATGTAAGGGTCTCTCCATTCTCGGGTATCATATTCCCATTGCCATATAAAGAATCGCTGAACTCCCAGTCCTCTAAAACTATCTGAGGATAAAACCCAGGACCTATACCATGAGCCGCAAATGAATTCATAATCGCATTGAAATTGGGAGTTCCATCAGATATGTTGCCATCATTGTCGTCGGTGTAAAGATAATCGATAAAGTAGTCGTAGAAGTTCGTTGCGTGACCATATCTTGCAAAGTGTGCAAGCGAGTCAGCCATTGAAACTCGAATCCTTGACCTCACTTTCCAAAGGGCGCCAGAAAGGATAGCACCATCATGATGGACCTCACCCGTTGTATCGTCAGGATATCTGAGATTATTTTCAAGGTTTCTAAAAGGACCGCCACAAATACCCTCACCATGAAGAGGGTCATTGTTTATTGTGCAGGCGAAATAATCGCTCCATGCCTCGTTCATCGCGCCCGATTCGCCCTCATAAGGAAGGCGTATACCATCGTAAATATATTGCGTTACGCCATGCGTATACTCGTGATAAATAACATCGGAAAATAGCGCAAAGTTATTGCACAACCCTGTATATCCAATAGCCCCATAATTGGTTCCATATCCATCCCAGTATGCGTTGTCGGTCATATCGCGCACCTGTGCTCGTGCGGGAACCGGATAATCCATCCTTGTGAATCCCGGGTCAAGCTGCTTGTACCATCTATGAACGAAATCTGTGTGGTAATAAAGGTTTAATTCGTCGGGATGGGCAATATTTTCGTTCCATTCCCAATTGTGCATTGCAGGAGGTGTAAGGGTATAAGTATAAAGAGCATCTGGACCAGGTGTATAATCCACATATACAAATCTTCCCTGTAGCCTTGACCTCAAAGTTTGATTAGGTGCACTTGATGGAACTTCAATAGAATATTCGCCGTCATCGTTGGTAGTGTCAACATAAAGGAAATTTACGCTTAAAAAGCCATTCCTGAATGGTGCCTGATGATATCCGTCACTCGGTCTTTCCGGATAATAATTTATAGTTGAATTTCCCCACACTCTATAGGAAGTCATAACGGTATTCACATAGTAGAGGAATTCGCCCGTTGCACAATCCACAAATACCGCATATCTTTCCGTTGAGCCTGCTCTATAGATGGCGAAGTATGAGAGGCGGTATTTCCCTTTAGAAAAATAATAAAGTTTCTCAATGGATTCAACGATATTAGCCCCACCGAACCTTTGATAAAGGAGCTTTACCAGGTCAAGTTCACTTATGAACTCTCTTGTGGTGAAATCATATCGTTGGAATTTTCCGTTTACGCCCCATAGTTCGGCATAATTTCCGTATTCAATCAATCTGAATTCGTATCCAGCCTCCCACAGTCTTAAGCCATTGTAGTAAAGCTCACGCCTGAGGAAAATGTGAGAACTAACCCTATGAATAATAGATGGACCGAGCTGAAGGTCTTGTATATCGCCAAACCAGAGCGGATTAGCTCTTATGAAGCTCTCGGTCTCAGCATCCAACCGGGATAGCTCAAATTTGACATTTGACCAATAAGGTATAACCCAGCCATTATCTGAAACGAAAAATCCATTTTGGGGTTGGAATTGCGCTGAAGAAGGATTTACTATCAAAGAGAGAGAAATCAATATAAGAGTTAAGAATTGAGTCATTAAATCCCCCTTCTTTTGAATTTAGCGTATCTGCTTTTTTTCTTGTGAGTTAACATTTTTGGATTAAAGTATTTTTTTAATTCTCTAATCTTATCCCTTATCTTTATAGCAAATTCGAACTCAAGATTATCCGATGCCTCCTTCATCATTTGGTAAAGGATCTCTATTTGCTCATCAACTGGCAGTGAGGATAGGTCTGGAATTGTTTCATCAGATTGCTTTGATGCGGACTCGAGCTGGGCAATTTGAGTTGTAGCAAGGATTTCCTCGCGGGTTTTGTATATCGTTTTTGGAATGATATTGTGGGTTCTATTGTATTCGAGCTGGATATTCCTTCTTCTTTCGCATTCAGCGAGTGCTTCTTTCATAGCATCGGTGAGCTGGTCGGCGTAAAGTATGACTGTACCACAGGCATTTCGAGAAGCCCTTCCTGCTGTTTGGATAATCGAGCGTGCTGAACGAAGGAAGCCAACCTTATCAGCATCAAGGATAGCGACAAGCGAAACCTCAGGCAAATCAAGCCCCTCACGCAAAAGATTTATCCCAACAAGAACATCAAACTCACCAAGTCGTAGCCCCCGAAGAAGTTCCATCCTTTCTATCGCTTCAAGGTCAGAGTGAAGGTATCGGCTCCTTATGCCTATCTCTGTAAGATATGCTGAGAGGTCCTCAGCCATTCTTTTCGTAAGGGTGGTAACAAGCACCCTTTCCTTTCGAGCAATCCTTGTTTTTATCTCCTTGATTAAATCCTCCACCTGATTGCTGCTCGGGCGGACAATCATCTCTGGGTCAATAAGACCTGTCGGTCTAACGATTTGCTCGACAATAGCGGCTGAGGATTTTTCTATTTCGTAATCCCCTGGGGTCGCAGAGACAAAAAGTACCTGTTTCACAAGCGACTCGAACTCCTCAAAGAATAGGGGTCTATTATCAAGCGCTGACGGAAGCCTAAAACCATATTCTATAAGCGAAAGCTTCCTGCTTCTATCTCCCATATACATTCCCTGAAGCTGGGGAATTGTTACATGGCTTTCGTCGATTATAACGAGAAAATCCTCTGGAAAATAGTCAACTAGCACGCTCGGACGCTCACCCGGACGCCTTCCAGATATGTGTCTTGAATAGTTTTCTATTCCAGGGCAATATCCGAACTCAAGCATAAGTTCGATGTCGAACTCTGTTCTCGTTTTTATGCGCTGCGCCTCAACAACTTTTCCTGCCATCTCGAATTCTTTTACCCGATCCTCAAGTTCAGCTCGTATCGAGCGAACAGCCTCTTTCATTCTTGTTCTTGTCGTCACAAAATGTCTTGCCGGATATATCGTTACCCTCTCCCTATGCTCAAGAATCTCGCCGCTCACAGGGTGAACGAACTCGAGCTCCTCAACAATATCTCCCCAGTATTGTAGCCTTATAACTTTGTCCTCATATGCCGGGTAGATTTCAACTATATCGCCTCTAACTCTTATCTTGCCCCTTCCGAAATCGATATCGTTTCTCGTGTAATGAATATCAACGAGTTTTAGAAGAAGCTCATCGCGTGGTAGCTCCATTCCTACTTGAACAGGGACAAGTAGTTCGCGATAGTCGAGTGGGGAGCCCAACCCATAAATACACGAAACTGAAGCCACAACGATAACATCGCGCCGCTCGAGAATCGATGCTGTTGCGCGAAGGCGAAGCTTGTCGATCAAGTCATTTATCGTTGCCTCTTTAGAAATGTATGTGTCAGTTACAGGAATATATGCCTCAGGCTGATAGTAGTCGTAGTAGCTTATGAAATACTCAACGGCATTGTGAGGGAAGAAGGATTTAAATTCTCCGTAAAGCTGGGCTGCAAGGGTTTTGTTATGGGAAATTACAAGAACCGGGCGCTGAATGTTCTGAATTATATTTGCCATTGTGAATGTTTTCCCGCTCCCTGTAACACCAAGAAGCGTTTGATATTTTCTACCAGAACGAATAAGCTCTGTGAGTTCTTCTATTGCTTTTGGTTGGTCGCCCGCGGGTTGAAGATTTGTTATAAGTTTAAATTCGCTCATTTACAATTATTATATAAAAAAATCCTTTTAGTTCAATAATCAATTTCGGCGGGTGCAGAATCAGTTGATTCTGGCTTTTCTTGCGGGGCTTGTTGAATTTCCTCTTCTTTTGTGCTACGGGTTTTTATTTGCTTACTGATTATAGGTTTTGGTTTTGGAATTGGTTGGGATTCACCTGTTTCAATAAGGTTCAAAACATTTCCACGGTTGATGTATAGTTCCATTGGTGCTGGGGTTGGTAGAAGCCTTTGAAGGGGAAAGCCGTTAAACCATAGTTTTACATACCCAGGCTGACCTATTGTCAAATAGAATGCGTTTTTGGCTCGCCAGCTTTTTCGTGTGCCCGGGTTTATGGTTCCTTTGAAAGCCCGCCTATAGTCCGTCTCTATAAGAATTGTTGTGGGTCGTTCGGTTTCTATCTCAAGCGTAACTGAATCCACTCGTTCTATTGCCCATTCGGGATTTATTGGTCCTGTTTTGCAAAAAATAACCTGCGAGAGCTCCTCCGTAGATGTTTTAAGAAGTTTTGATATTGTTGTATCAACAAGACCCTCGACTGGTGTTCCGATCCTCTCCTCAACCACTTCGTACTTCCTCCCTCTAACGAATATGATTATTCCCACAAGAATAACAACAACCGCAAGCACCATAACCATTGTACTTATAGATAAAGGTAGTGGTTTCCTCTGGGTTTTTTGAATTGCTTCCTCTTTTGGCTTCGAATACTCAATTTGCATATTCTGGCGAGATTTTGCATCGCAAAACTTAAGCTCCTCCTCAGATAATCCAACAGCCTTTGCATATGCTTTTATATACCCGATCAAATATATCTCAGCGGGGAAAACAGAGATATCGCCGAGCTCTATAGCCTCAAGGTATTTTTCCTTGATTCTTGTTTCTTTAGATATATCTGTTATTGTTTTTTTTAGTTTTTCTCGGTGTTCACGAAGGAGAGCGCCAATTTCTTTAAGTTTTTCCACCATAAAGAAGCTCCTTAAGTTGAATCCCGAATCTGAAAAGCATTCTTGCAAATTTTGGAAGAGGAAGCCCAACAACATTAAAATAACAACCATCAACCTTTTCCACAAGTAGTGCTCCTTTTTCCTGTATTCCGTAAGCGCCAGATTTATCCATCGGCTCACCTGTTGAAATATATGCCTCTATCTCCTCATCGTTTAACTCATAGAATTTCACGCTCGTCTGCTCAAAATCCGTTAATGTGAGCTTATCATCCTTCATTGCAATACCAGTAAAAACCTTGTGCCATCGTCCCGAAAGAATTCTCAACATCCTTTTAGCATCAGCCCTGTCTGTTGGCTTTGAAAGTATCATTCCATCGATGAAGACCACTGTATCAAAAGCGGAGTAAATCTTATCGGGCTCCACAATTATGTTCTCGAGCTTCTTTGATGCAATGCGAACCACAAATTCCTCAGGATTTGTAGTATCCACAAACTCTTCGGTTTCACCCACTTCTATGACCTCAAACGAGAGCCCAAGTCGTTTCAAAAGCTCACACCTTCTTGGGGAAGTTGAGACAAGCACCAGATTTTTCATCTTAATCCTTTCGATTCGAGATAAAAAGTCACCGGACCATCGTTAAAGATTTCAACGAGCATCTTTGCGGCGAACTTGCCGGTTTTGACGGTTATTCCCTCATTTTGCAAGAAGAAGACGAATTTTTCGTAAATTGGCACAGCAATAGCAGGTTCTGCGGCATCGGTGAAACTTGGTCGCCTTCCACGCCTTAAGTCGGCGCAGAGAGTGAACTGAGAAACCACAAGTATCTCGCCCTGTACATCCTTTATCGAAAGGTTCATCTTGCCTGCCTCATCCTCAAATATTCTGAGGTTTGCTATCTTTTGCGCTAATAACATCGCGTCATCAGCTGTGTCGTCCTTCTCTATGCCAACAAGTATAACGAGCCCATGGGCTATCTGGGAGTATGTTTCATTGTCGATTTTCACGCCTGCTTTTTTCACCCTTTGTATCACAGCTTTCATTTAAATCCCTTTCCCGCAATCAAGGCTATTATTCCAATAAGCATCGCCGTTTTGAGCAAAAAAGAGAGCAAACGATAATCTTTAGCACCCTGTTTTCCAAATTTTATCTCAATTAATACGAACGAGACTATCGGCAGAATGCCAAAAAGCGATATATAAAAATATGCCGGACCAAATGCTCTAAGTGCGTAAGGCAAAAACAGGAGTACAAGGAAGGATAGAAGTATACAAGCGACAATATTCGAGCTCTTTTTCGTGCCAAGTTTGATTGGCAGTGTTGACGCACCGAGCACTATATCGCCAGCTATGTCCTCCATATCTTTTATTATTTCCCTTGCTAAGTGTAGCAGGAAAGCGAAAGCCGAAGTGAAAAAAAGCGGAAGATTTATTTTAGGTCCGCCTGCGTAGATAAATACCAGTCCGCTCAAAAAGGCTATTGCAATGTTCCCGATGAGGAATCTCTTTTTCAATTCCACATCATAAAGGAAAAGAATTAGTCCAGCGATTGTTGCACAGAAAAGATGGAAACGCGCAAGAAAATAAGTTAATAAGATGCCGAGAACTAAAAGAGCAATTCCAAAATTCTTAGCGGATGATGGAGATATTTTCCCCGATGGTAGCGGGCGAGAAGCCCTATTTATTATATCCGTGGCAAGGTCGAAATAATCGTTCAATGCATTACCGCCAGCAAATATGAGAGAGGCTGAAATTAACACCACAGTCCTGTAAACAGGGCTGTATTCTACCTCTGATATAACGAATGCCGCAAGAATCGAAAGAATAAGAATAAGAATATTATTCCCTCTTACAAGCTGGAAATATCCGAAAAGTTTTTGTGAAAGCGAGAAATGGCTCTTTTGTTTCGTTTTGCTTTTCAAAGGCATATTTTAAAATACCTGTAAAAATCAACAAGTCAACAGAAATTATAGGTTGATTTTGCATCATATCAAATTATATTAAAATAATGGAGCAATTCGGTAAGAAATACGACCTTGTGGCGCTTTATTCTGGTGGGCTCGATTCAAGCCTTGCAATCAAGATTATGACTAATGCTGGATATTCTGTTCTTGGTATTAAATTTGCAATCCCTTTTTTGCCAGGGAAATGGAACAACAAAGAATATTTTTACCACGACGATGAACTCAATGCGGATATATTTGTAAAGCCTCTTTGCGAGGATTATATTGAAATTGTTAGAAAACCTAAATATGGATATGGCGATAATATGAACCCCTGCATTGATTGCAAGATATTTTTTCTTAAAGAGGCGAAAAAGATAATGGAGAGTATTGGGGCAAAAGGGATTATTACAGGTGAGGTTATTGGTGAGCGTCCGATGAGCCAGAACATCAGCGCAATGAATATCATAGAATTAGAGAGCAACATTAAAGGAATCCTTCTACGCCCGCTATCAGCAAAACTCCTTGAACCAACGGAGTTAGAAAAAAGCGGATTTATTGATAGGGAAAAACTTCACGCCCTATCCGGACGAAGTCGTAAAAGAACGCTCGAGCTTGCTAAAAGCCTTGGAATAAAGAATTTTTTGAGCCCTGCCGGTGGTTGCCTTCTTACTGACCCTGCTTATTCGGTTCGCCTTAAGGATGCTTTCGAACATAACGAGTACTCAATAAACGAGCTCGAATCCCTGAAGCTTGGCAGGCATTTCAGGCTAAAAAGCGGATGCAAACTCATTGTCGGAAGGAACGAAAAGGAAAATGAAAGCCTTATGGAACTATGCCCCGACAAAATAAGATTAGAACCAATTTCCACCCCAGGACCATCATGTTTTCTTTCATCTTATGCAGCCGAAAACGATATAGAGATTTCCGCTCAGATTTGCGCAAGATATTCCGACAAAAATCCTAACACTCAATATATAAAGGTGCTTGTGAAAAAGGGCGAATTCGAATCTATCATCTTATCAAGACCCGCAGATGAAAATATAATCAAGCAATATATCATTATGTTCAAGCGATAAATTTTAGCCGTCGTTGATTATAATTTTAAACAACATTAACTATTTTCCGATAAAATTTAAAATGAAAGCCAAAATCCTTGTAGTTGATGATGAGAAGGAGATAAGGGATATTTTACGCTCGTTTTTCGAAAAAGAGGGTTATGAAGTAAAAGAGGCGCAATGCGGGTATGATGCTTGTGCGTTTGTCAGGCGTGAGGAGGTGGATATTATGATACTTGATGTTGGGTTGCCAGGGATAAGCGGGCTTGAAATCCTTAAGTCTATTCGGCAGCTCGGCAGAGATATCCCTGTTATCGTTCTTACGGGACACAATAATTTCGAAACGACGGTTGAGGCAATGAGGAACGGTGCATTCGATTTTGTGACGAAACCTTTTAAACTTGACGAGCTTTTGTTGAAGGTGAAAACGGCGGAAATTTTAAGAGAATCAAAGGAAAGGCAGCAAAAGAGGCTATATGATGCGCGAAGCCTTATAATTGGTAAGCATCCTCTTATGATCGAACTCTATAAAACCATAGGCATAGTGGCAACAACGAGCAATGATTTCACAGTTTTAATTGAGGGTGAAAGCGGAACAGGCAAGGAGGTTATCGCTCGAGCAATACACCAGCTTACAGCAAAAGAGAAACCTTTTGTCACAGTTGATTGCGCCCTTATTCCCGATAATATCCTTGAGGCTGAACTATTCGGATACGAAAAAGGGGCGTTCACCGGCGCAGATAGAACAAAACCAGGAAAATTTGAACTCGCTAAGGATGGAATTATATATCTCGACGAAATAGGAGAACTACAACCTAATCTTCAGGCAAAACTACTCCGCGTTTTACAGACCCGAGAATTCGAAAGGCTCGGTGGCACACTTACAATGAAAACCAAAGCAAGGTTTATTGCAGCAACTAACAGGGATTTAGAGGTAATGGTTCAGAAAGGTGAGTTCCGTGAAGACCTGTTCTACCGATTGAATTTGATAAGGATAAGAGTTCCACCACTGCGGGAACGGAAAGAGGATATTCCTCTATTGTTGGAGCATTTCCTTTCAAAAAGCGAGAAAATTCTTAAAAGACCCATAATGATTTCATCTGAGGCAATGAATATACTATTAAACTATGACTATCCCGGAAATGTTAGGGAACTTGAGCACATAGTTAAGAGAGCGGCAGCATTTGCAACACATGGGATAATAACTATAGAACATCTCCCACAAAACATTATAAACCGAAAATGTATGGAGCCCCAATCCCGTGAAGAGATAATCAAGGAGCTCGATAAAAAATTCATTCTCGATATACTTGAGAGAACCCGCTGGAATATCTCTAACGCTTCAAAACTACTCGGTATCCAGCGTCAAAGCCTTCACAGGATAATCAAAAGATACGGTCTCGAAAAGGGGAAAATAATCAAAAACAATTTTAAGTGACACCTGTAACCATAAGGTGACACTTTCTCAAGATAAACATTTTATAAGACATTGAATTACAATGGATTAGCTTTTGGTATACCCATTGCATTATGACCTCTCGAAAAGGAGGTCATAATGTTAAAATGGGCGTTGATTAGAACTATTATGGTGATAGCAAGCGTTTTGCTATTCGGTTTTAGGATTGAGGTAAAGAATGATGACAAGGTCAACTTTGTGCGGGTAGGGGATTCGGTTCGCGTTGAGATTGCATCCTCTTATCATCTTGCGCCAAGAGGAAAACCTGATATTCCTGTGAAAATTGTTTTTATCCTATTACCCCAGGGTAAAAAAATAACGGGTTATACCTGGAGTGTCGAAAAAACCATGCTCAATAACCCTTTCCCACCAATTTGCTCACGAGGGATTTTTGCTATAGGCGAAAACCTCAACGAGAATAACATTGAGATTGAACAATGTCAGATACTCTCCGATGGCTATCTTAGCGGGTATCATATTGTTGGGGTTGCCTTTTATCCATACGAATACGAGAATGGGAATTGGTATAGAAACGACAAATTGGTTATTGATTTCGAGCTCGCTGATGAGACGATGAACCATGCGGGAGCGCGCATTTGGTATATCAATCAAAAGGCTGCGGATAATATAAGAGAAATGGTTATTAATCCTGAGGAGTTAAGCAATTATGAATTTCATAGGGAACTCCCGTTTGTGACATTTCAGATTCGTTCTTTTATCTCTGACCTTAATGATATTTTCCCTGAGGGTCTAATTATAACATCGCCGGATTTGCTTGAGCCTGCTCGTAGATTTAGAGAAGAAAAACTAAAACTTGGGAACCCGTCGCTTTTGGTATCAACGGACGAGATTTACACATTTTTCACATCGGGAGAGAACCCGCAAAAGATACGGGAGATGATAAGATTAATGTATTCTTTTTATGGAATAAGCTGGGTCTTTATTATAGGGGATGAATCAAAGGTCCCGATGGTGGAGCTTTATCCTGTTTCACCTACCGGAAGTAGCCAGTTGGTGAAAGGTGATTATTACTATTCGGCGCTCGATGGTGATTTCGATTACAACAGAGATGGTATCCCCGGGAATTCCGCTAATGATGATCCATATCCTGAGCTTGCGATCGGAAGAATTGAGGTTAGAAATCAGAGTGAAGCAAGCGCTGTTCTCGATAAATTGATAAAAGCGGAGAAGTTCGAATATCCTTTAAGAACTTTTAGGGTTCTTCTTGCAGGAGGTGATATCACACGGAACGACAATGCCGGACGAACATTGAAAGAGCATGTTAGAAATATTCTTTCGTTTGCGGCTCCCTATACTTTTACAGGACTATATCCTTCAGGTGGTGACATGCTACTCAACTCAACGAACTTCATAAGCGAACTTTCACAGGGATACTACCTTGTTAACCATATCGACCATTCAACCGATATGTCATTAGGCGCTGGTGTTATTAATTCAGGTTCATCGGTTCATTACTATGAGCTTCTCTCGCTTTCTGGTGCTCCTTTTCTTTTTGTTTCAATGGGATGCAATACGGCATCACATATCCCACAATCACCTATGAATACCCTTATTAAATTATCAAATTCTGGGGCGTTTGCATACATAGGGTTTTCAACGCCGTCATACTCGACAGAGACAAGCGCAGATACAATTATATTCAGGGCTCTTGTTGTTGAAAAGAAAACTTTAGGGGATGCGCTAAACAAAGCTAAATTAGCCTTTTCCTTTGACCAATACATTAAATCAGCTTTAACCCTTTCAGGAGACCCGTCTATGACTATATTCCCACCAACACCTGAAACACTTTCTCTCGTTTTTCCCACAAATATTCAGGCTGGTACACAAACAATAACAATAAGGACAAATTCAGAAAGAGCAAGAATAATCCTATATCAGCGGAATAACCTTTACAAAATAATCGAATCCACAAGTGATGGTTCAGCTACAACAACGGTTTCGCTAATTGCTGATACACTTTATATATCGGCAACAAAATACGGCTACATTCCTGTTTGTAGAAAGCTTCCGGTATTACAATCATCATTGAGCAATTTAAAAGTTGTTTCGTATGAGATAACCGATTTCTTCGGCGACCAGAATGGTATTGCGAGCCCCGGTGAAAGCCTTTCGCTATTTTTACGGGTTCAAAATACAGGTCTATCAGCATTAAATATGACCCAAATACTCATAAGGACGAATTCCCCACATATACATCCAATCGATACCTCAATCATAATCTCAAACCTCCAGCCAATGGCACAAGCGGACGCTCAAGTAAGAATTTACATTCCGCCCAACAACATCAACTCATATGAGAGAATAAGAATAATCTCGAGCGATAGTTCCCTTGATGAGAGAATAAATTTTTACATACAATCCCCGATTATATATATATCAAGCATGAGAAGGAACCCGCCAACATACCCATCATACGGTGATACAATAACCCTCACAATAAAACTAAAAAACATCGGACCAGGAAACCTGATTTCGCCAAG
Source organism: bacterium (assembly GCA_039793385.1). GTDB lineage: Bacteria > UBP14 > UBA6098 > JBAMLU01 > JBAMLU01 > JBAMLU01. The sequence goes on along the minus strand of JBAMLU010000060.1, from coordinate 14,385 downwards.
AATTGTATTAACTCCCGTGGATTCAGCAATTGAACCGCTTGACTCCACCTTCACTACACCCATATTATCGCAGAATAGCGAGATTATATTCAACCGAAAGGTTGTAGCGAGAAGGAATATAACTGATAATCGTCCTTTGGGTTTAATCACGATCATCGACTCTCTTGGAAGGCAATTCTTTTACGCTCTTGATTTTCAGGCACCACAACCAGTTTCAAACCTTCGCTACGAGGTCAATAACAACTCTGTCACTCTTCGCTGGAATGCGTCAGGTTCAGACGATGTCGCAGGCTATATGGTTTATAGAAACGGGATGCTTATAAGAAACTATCCATCTTCAGAATGTTATCTAATAGACAGAGAAGTTCTACCCGATAACGACTACACATACGAAGTTTACACCGTTGATAGTTCAGGAAATCTCTCCGTTCCAAGAACCGTTCAGATTCACACGAACCTTCCACTAATGACAAATTTTCCCGTGCCAATAAATGAAAAGGTCTTCGCCAATGTAGGAGTTTGTGATATTGACGGGGATAATGAGAAAGAAGTTATTGTTTGTGGTATTCGTGGGGGTGTATATATACTGGATAAAAGAGGCAGGAATAAATATTATCCGTCGGATAGTGTGGCTCGCCCGGTTTTCGTTTGTGATGGTGAGATATGGGCAAGCCCGGCAATTGCTGATATGAACGGTGATGGGAAGGCTGAGATTGCTGTTGCTACAAGAGGTGATCGTGGGAAAGCTTATCTTATGGATTTTCGTGGAGAACTTATATGGTCAAAGGATATTGAATGTGGCGCTCTTGCAACACCAATTATTGAGGATATCGACAATGACGGGCTTTTTGAGTTAATTATCCTTTCACAATCACGGAAACTATATATCTGGCGCTATTCTGGAAGAGAGTTTTATGATGGGGATTCTAACCCGGAAACGGACGGGATATTTGCTACAGCGTATCTTGACAATTCAAGGGAATGTTATAGTTCTCCTGCCGTTTCTGATATAAACGGTGATGGAATAAAAGAGATAGTATTTGCCGGTGGCGCTGATAACAACGGTAAAGGACATATTTATGCCTTTAATGCTTTAGGTGAAATAGCTGATGGTTTCCCGATAATGCTTGACTGCTGGACTACATCCTCCCTGGCTTTAGCAAATCTTGACTCGGATACCACAACGAAGGAAATCGTGGTCTCGGTCGGGCAAAACAAACTCTACGCATATTCTCACAACGGGCGGATTCTTAATGGATTTCCGGTTTTTATAACCCGCGAGCAGTACGGATTGTCCTCACCATCTGTGGCTGATATAAACGGCGATGGCATCGACGAAATATTTGTTGATGGCTCAGTAAAACTATATGGTTTCAATTTTAACGGAACTAATATCTTTTATCCCATAATGAAACCGTTTGTCGGTGAAAGCTCGCCGCTTGTTGTTGATATCGATAGCGATGGCGAACATGAGATAATCATCACAAATAATAAAAAGGTATATGCCTACAAGACGAACGGCTTGGTTGTACCAGGGTTCCCTTTGGAGTGTGATGGTTCAATTTATAACGGCATCACCATAGCCGAGCTTGATGGTGATGGAAGATTAGATATAATTGCTGGCACATACAGCGAAAAACTTTTCGCCTGGAAAGGAAAAACCAGCGATAATACAGGCTGGTTGACATTTAGGGGAGAGCTTGCTCGAAAGGGATACTACAAGACAAGCGCTCTTCCTCTTCTCGTAATCGATAATTTAACATATAATTTTTCGCTTCTTAAACCCTATCCACAGCCTTTTAACGAAAGTGTCACAATCCCTGTCCCACCAGAGTTTAACTCTCTTGCGGTATACAACATATTGGGTGAGAAGATATATTCTTGTGTTCTTACTGAAAAGACAAGGAGATATATATGGAACGGGAAAGACCAGAACGGAAACTCTTTAACTTCAGGAATGTATCTTTACAAATTGACAAACGAAAAGGGCGAAACTCTTACGGAAAAACTTCATCTTATAAGATAACACCATTTTAAGTCGTTTCTCGCTTCTCGTGTTTCTTGGAGGGAAAGTAAAAAACGACAACCGCTCGAGATGTTGAGGTACTATAGGATAATTGATATTGACAATGAAAAGCTAAATGTTATAATAAGGATGTATGGAGATTTTTGAGGAACGGAAAGCGCTTGAGGCTACGGAGGCAAAAAAGGAGATTCCCGATGGTCTTTGGACGAAGTGTGAATCATGTGGGGAGATAATTTACAGCAAAGGGCTTGAAAAGAATTTGTGGGTTTGTCCGAAATGTGATTATCATATGAAGATACCACCCGAAAAATATATTGAAATTCTCATTGATAATGGTGAGTTTCAGGAATTCGACAGGGAGATTTGTTCTGCAGACCCAATAGGCTTTGTGGATTCTAAGCCTTATCCGAAAAGGATTGCCGAATCGGTTACAAAAACAGGAAATAATGAGGCAATTATTTGTGGGCTGGGTCGGATAGGAGGAATTCTCGTTAGTTTTGGGGTGATGGATTTCAGGTTTATTGGCGGGAGTATGGGCAGTGTTGTTGGAGAGAAGGTGGCACGGCTATTTGAGAGGGCGCTGGAGAAAAAAATTCCGACGGTTATTGTGTGTTCATCGGGTGGGGCAAGGATGCAGGAGAGTATACTATCGCTTATGCAGATGGCAAAAACGAGCGCTTGTGTTGCACGGATTCACCGATCTGGTTTGCCATATATAACGATATTGACAAATCCTACAACTGCCGGGGTTATGGCAAGCTATGCGTCTCTTGGTGATATAACAATTGCTGAGCCGAAAGCGCTTCTTGGATTTGCAGGACCAAGGGTTATAAAGGAAACAATAAGGAGCGACCTTCCACCAGGGTTCCAATCATCAGAGTTTTTCCTTGAGCACGGGTTTGTTGATATTGTCTGTCATCGAAGCAAACTACGAGGAACCCTTGTTAAACTCCTTCATTATATGAGAGATAAATAAAGAGGATACCCTTTTATTTAATGGCTATTGAAATTATATGGGTTACAAAAGTAATATAAATTGGCTTTTTTCTATTCAGAATCTGGGGATAAAACTTGGGCTTGTTCGAATCAATAGATTTCTCAGCAGGCTTGGGCATCCTGAAAGAAAATTCCCATCGGTACTCGTTGCCGGAACAAACGGTAAAGGTTCTACTTGCGCTTTGATTAATTCCATCTTAAATGAGGCTGGCTATAAAACAGGACTATATACATCTCCCCATATCTTAAGCTTTAGTGAAAGAATTCGTCTTTTTAAATATGATTATATTCCAATAAGTTATGTTAATGATTTCATAAATAATAATAAATCATTTATAGAATCCAATGGAATTACATTTTTTGAGGCTACAACGGCTATGGCTTTCGACTACTTTGCCCATTCGAATGTTGATATTGCTGTTGTAGAGGTCGGTATGGGAGGAAGGTTTGATGCTACTAATATTCTTCACCCCATAATCTCAATCATAACATCTATATCTTTTGACCATACAGAATATCTAGGCAATACTCTTGAGAAAATATATTATAATAAGTATGGTATCTCACGAAATTACAATAAATTACTTGTTTCGGAGACAATAAGTTCCGATATATTGAACTCTCAAAAAAATAAAAGAGAGATAAAAAGGTGCTCCGATTTAGATTTATTTCCTGTTAAAATGCAATTAGATAAGATGATAATTTCATATAATGGTGAAAATATCAAATCGAAACTTATTGGAAAACACCAAATAGATAATTTAAAGATTGCTATAACAGCCGCTTTTGAACTAAAAAATTTGGGATATAAAATTGAGGAATCCTGCATAAAAAAAGGCATTGAGAATGTCTTTTGGCCTGCAAGGTTCCAGTTGCTTACAAGGGAACCGATAATTATAGTTGATGTTGCGCACAATCCTGATGGTGCTCGAGCGATAAGAGAGACAATTGATATAACAGAAGAAACGAAAAATGGCTTGACTATTATTTGCGGGATTATGGCTGATAAGGATGTTCGATCGTTCCTGCGGGAGCTCATAAGGATTAACGATACTTTTATTTCTATTCAACCTAAATGTGATAGGGCACTTAGTTACGAGGAACTTCTTAAGCTTGCCAGGCAAACTGGTTATAGAGATAGTTACGGTTTCAAATACATAAAGGATGCTTTTGAGACAGCATTGAGAATTGGGAAGCCAATTTTGGCAGTGGGCTCGCATTATACTGCGGCTGAGTTAATTATTGAGTTAAGGGATAGGTTTGGTATAAAGGTTGATGGAATGATATATGATTGGTGTTGAAGTTAGCCAATAGCCATTAGCCAATAACCAATTTCCTACAGTCAATAACCCATAGGATACTTCGCATAAGAGATATTATGTAAACTAAAATTGCTTTTTTGAAACCTGTTTAATTATTTATTCGACACCGATAGTTGAATATATGTAAAATGTAAAACGCAAGATTAACCCCACCCCAGCTTAATTGATGGGTATGAAAAACGGAAATTATTAATAATACTATGAGATTGACTTGCTTTAATATGCTTTAAACTCAGAATAATCTTGTTGTGTCGAAGTTTCCGGCTTCAAGTGTAATTAATGCGTTTCCGATATTTTCGATAATATTTGAGGCAACTAGCGCTCGTTTACCCAATATACTTGCAGCGAAATCTCCGGCAAGACCATGAATGTAAACCCCGAGCCTGGCTGCAGAAAGTGGTTCAAGACCCTGCGCAAGCAATCCCCCAATCAACCCACTTAAAACATCGCCGCTTCCCGCTGTAGCCATTCCATCGTTGCCTGTAAGGTTTAAATAGATCCGTTCATGTTCTGGTGAGGCTATAATAGTAGGATTCCCCTTTACGACGAGCACTCCACCCAATTTTTGAGCCCATACCTTTGCTTTGTCAAGCTTTTCCCGTATAACCTCATCAGTTGTGATTCCCAAAAGATTTGCGAGTTCGCCGTGATGAGGAGTGAAAACCACCGGCGCAACAATCCTTTCAAAAACATCAGGATTTTTAGAAAGCGCATATAATCCATCAGCATCTATTAGTGTAGGGATTTTCGAGCGCAAAACCAATCTTTGGACGAGCTCCACGGTCTCAAAATATCTGCCAAGCCCTGGACCAACAACAAGTGCGTCAGCATCCTCAATCATCTTAATTATTTCGCCCAACGCCCTCAAACTTAAAACCCTTTTCTTTCTTACTTCTGGTAGAGGTTTTATTACCGTTTCAGTCAATTTCACTGCCATAATATCAACCAGGCTCTTAGGTATTCCAAGCAAACAATATCCAGCCCCTGCTCGTAGGAAAGCGTTGCATACCAGAGTTGCCGCCCCCGTATAACCAACCGAGCCAGCAATTATAATCCCTTTTCCAAAATCTCCTTTGTGACCATCTGGCTTTCTTTTAGGTAAAAATTTTATAAGTTCCATCGGGTCGTTCGATTCGAATTTAATCTCCTCTTTTAGTGCGGCATCTTTGGG
>JBAMLU010000060.1:0-8860 GCA_039793385.1 bacterium | reverse complement strand
AATTCCGATATCAACAATCTTAAGGCTTCCGACATATTCCCTTCCAGGGAATAGACATAGCCCGAGCTTTGGGAAGGCGAATGTTACGGTGCTTGTAGCCCTTACCACAGGACCCTCAACTCTACCAGTAGCACCATCAAGTCCTGATGGTATATCAACGGAAACAACATCAGTATCTGCAGAATTTATAGCATCAATAAACGCCTTCAACTTACCCTCAGCTTTCCCGCTGAAACCAGTTCCAACAAGTGCGTCAACTATAAGGTCAACCCCTTTTATTTCAGGCGGGGACTCATATTCACCAAAAGATATCCCGAGAGATATTGCTTTTCTTGCGCTCTCGAGAGCATCACCAGATAGTTCAGCAATATCCCCCATCTGAAATACCTCAACATCATACCCCCAAGCATAAAGATATCGAGCGCAAACCCAACCATCACCCCCGTTATTACCCTTCCCACAGAAAACTGCGACTCGCTTTCCATTCTTATCGTCCAAGATATTTTTTGCTTCAAGCGCAACCCCATGCCCGGCTTTCTCCATTAGCTCGATTGATGGATTTTTCATTATATTTATAGCATATTGATCAATTCTTCTCATCTGTTCCGGAGTTACTATAAACATTTTAATGTATTATCTTAAAAATATTCTCATATCCCTATAATTTATAATGAGTTCAAAATATTTAAGGAAGTTATGTCCGATAACGCCGTATATATCTCTTCCTAAGATAGATGAGAAAGAAGACAAATCAACAACAGCAACCTCAATATCCTGAGTAGTCTGTGAATCGACGGTAAGAGAATCGAGAAGGTAAGTTGAGATTTCGCCTCCAGTTCCTGATGCACCGACGAGGGTGTCGGTTCTTGATGGTTTAAGTTTATTAGATAAGTTGAGTGAATCGACAAGTTTACGGGAAAGGACACAATGTGATGCACCGGTATCAAGAAGAAAAGGGAATCGTTTTCCTTCAATTATCACTGGTACATAAACATGGTTCATAAAAAGCTCGAAAGTTGTCCCATTGGTTTCAGGGTATTCTGGCAAGGGAGCAAATATAATCTCGCCGTTTTTGTAGTTTATAAAAAGCTTATAGCTACTCAGAAGATCAAACCCAATAACGCCATCTACACTTGAGCCGATAGCATTGGATATATGCGAGATATCCATTACAAAAGGTTTGAAATCTTTGTGAACCAACTCTCCGATCTGGATCGTTTTAAAATTTAGTCTTGTTATTTTGAGGCTATCTTCGCTTTCGAGTTTCTTTTCTTCACCGAAACCAACAGCCATCCCCCGAAACTCATCTTTAGCTTTTTGTGAGAATCTTTCGGCAAGAGATTTATCTATTAAGCTTGCCATTGCGCCCGTATCTATTATGAATGTGAAAGGTCCTTCGTTATCAAGTTTGACATTGACAAAAATAAGAAGCGTGTCAGGATTAAATGATGCTCTTTTGCTCATCTTTTGTGGTTTAATCCCCCACCCTATGGAAAGGATTATTAGTAATATAAATACAAACCCTAACTTATATGATTTTAACATTCTACATTATTCTACCAGAATTACTCTGGAATGTAAGTATTGTTCCAGCTCCCTTTGAATTCCTGTGTTTTGTCGGATGTAACGATGTATATACTTGATTCTGTTCCTTTACCGAGTTGAGCGATGGACCTTGGGAATTTAGCGAAGTTTTCAAGCAAGGCAATCTGTCTTAAGTTTTTATCGAATTTACCGACTTTGCCCTCAATCATATCGACGACCCATATATATCCCTCTGCATCAAGCTTGACACGAAGGGGTAGGGAAAAGCCCGGCAAAGTTAGCCTGGATTTGTATTCTCCGACATAATCGAATACATATATGGCACCATTGCCCCAGTCAGCTACGAAAAGGTCACCTGTGTCGTTATCCACGCCAATTCCAAAAGGATTAGAAAGGCTATCTTCTCCAAAAGCCCTTCTGAAACTCTCGCCCTCGAATTTTAGCACCCGCTTATTACCGCTATCGACAATGTAGATATTCCCGCTCCAGATGGCAATATCAGTTGGATTAGAAACCTTTTTTCCCCCATAATCTTCATTAGGATAAACTATAATCTTTTTCTCCTGCCCGTCGATATTTACCCTAACAACCTTGTTTCCACGGCTGTCAACGATATAAATCAGTTCGCCATCTACGGCTAATCCCGTAGCATACGAGACGCCAATTGAATCATAAGAGAGTTTCTTCAAAATATCGCCGTTAGGTTTTATCACGATGAGTTCCCTTCCAACCCCATCAGCAACAAGGAGATTCTGTCCAAATAGATGTATATCCATAGGCATTGGTGAGCTTTTTATCTCTGAAGCCTTTGTATATCTTACAGCTTTATTAAGTGTTATTGTTATTGATTCCGTTTTTGAAACCTTTATTTCACCATCAGCAATGTAGAATCCTTTCTTCTTTACAGTATATGTATGTTTTCCCCTTGTGAGTTCGGCTTTATAGTGGCTTGGTTCAATAAGGGTTGCGAAATTTTCTTTTCCATCGACAATGAATTTTTCATCTCCGCCTTTGGGCTCGATATAAAATTCCACAATTATATTTGTTTTTGGAGGTTTATCGGAGATAATTTCATCTATGTCAACGATTGAGGCATATTTATTGCATTTTTGCCATATATACAGTGCCTCTTTCTTTTTCCTTGCTCGGTCTGCCTCCTCATCGACGAGGTTTTCGTATGTCATTGGAGGAAGGGACATAAAGCCTGCAAGCGGACCTGGTGAGGTGACCTCGTTTTTGCACGGCAGTTTTGCAAGCTCAAGTTCCGCTGATTGATACCAGAAGTCAGTCCTATCTTTAACTGTAGCCATCAACTGCATAAATGTTTGAGCCTGTCCTTTACAATCACCTTTTAAGCAAAGCCCGTAATAGAATGCAGCCCTTATATGTCCTCGACCTTTCAATGTGCTGAAAGTTGCTTTTGCGTTCTCCCAGTCATTTTCGATAAAATATGAAATACCGGTGACATACTTAGCTTCCGAATCATAAGGCGAGACAATGTCAGCCAGCACGGTTCTTGCCTGACTTGCGACCGAAGCCTGTTTTTCACCTTCATATAAAGTTGAAAGTTTCACAAGTGCGACGCCTTTCAGAAACTTTGCCCTATTTTTAACCTCTGCCGGGACACCAGCCTCAAGAACGAGATTAAAAGCCCTTTCCGCAAATCTTAGTGCAACTTCTCTTTTGTTTTCAGCCTCTCGTATACCTTTTTCGAGGAAATATTTTCCGGCTTCGATGTAGCTTTCAACATCAGCCGGGAGGCTTAAGCCAGAGGCAACCATAGCTGCATCGAAAAGCTTAACATCAGGCGTACCCTGAAGCATACCCTCAACATTTATGAGGAATAACCTCGTATTAGCTCGTCGAATCTGTTCATCGCTTAGGTACTGATAATATTGCCCCTTTGGACTAACAAGGGCTGTATATGTATTTTTCGCCTGATCGAGCAATGCAACATTTATCTCTCGGACTCCCTTCCAGAAGAAGCTTTCTGCCATTCTGAATTTAGCGTCAGCCTCAAGTTCAAGGTATCGTGTTTCTCCTCTGGGGACACGGGAAGTGAAGTTGTTAAAATTTGTCAGTGCAGCGTCAAAGTTCCCGCTAATAAAGCCTGTCCAACCTGTCCAGTACAATGCCTCTGGAAATTTCGATGCAATTGAACCCATTATCCCTGTTACTGCTTGTTCAGTCCCGCTAAATATAAGGTATTGTAGTAATTGCCCATCCCCTACCCTCAATACTGCCTCATCACCAATATCTTTGATATCTCTAAGCTCTGTGAGGTCACTTATACCGCTTGTCAATGATGCCTTATCACCAATAGACCCGAGTGTTACCTTACACATACCAACAAGGAGCTTAGCTCGTTTATTTATGTTCTGGTAGGCACTGGATTTCGAGATAACATCCTGCCCTACCTTTAAAGCATTATTTAGCTCCGTTTCTATAGCCTTGTTTCGACTGTCGGTGCTTATCTTTACGCTTTCCCATTTATCTTCCGGCACCCTCATATACAATCGTGCGAGGGCATAATGAGAAACTGCTGACATAAACCTTGATGCAACCGCTATGTTTTCTTGCGATGCTGTCCAGAGGCTGTCAAAATTGCTTATCGCTTTTTGTATGTTCTCTTTCGCGTCCTGCGGGGAAGCAGCAAAAGAACGGTAAAAACCAAGCAAATAGTTCGAATATGCATATAAAAATGAGGCGTTTTCTCTTAACTCCACCACCTCATCTCGCCCAACTTTAACAATTGAATCCGTGAGAAAATCCCTTGCCGCAACCGAACAATCCGAAAGCAACTTAATCATATTTCTCTCGACATTTTCAAGCTGGTATTTACGAAATATCGAGAGTGCTATCATATATTTCGATTTTATATATTCATCGCCTAATAAGGGAATATCCTTGAATGAGGAAATGGCTTCCTGAAACTCGCTTATAGCATCATCAAATCCCGCTTTATTCTTGCTTATTCTCGAGACATAATAGAGTGCAGTTGCATTATAGTAGTGGAGATATGCTTTGTCTTCAGGCGCAACAATTCCTTGTAATAGCGCTTTAAATTTTGATGATGCCTCGGAAAAAAGGGATTGAGCCTCTTGATTTTTCCCTTGCTGATATGCCTCAATTCCACCATCCAGCGTGCTTATTGCTTCCTTTATATCCTGGGCAAATAAGATAGATTGTAAAGCAATTAAAACAACTATAGTGAGAATTTTAAACTTATTCATATAACCCCCCTTTCTTTTAATGTAGAATGCACAAGGTTTATAATCTCCCTTCCACAATGTTGAAACCGAATACCTTGACCAAATTTCGAGTTGGTGCTATTGATGGTGCTGGTTTACCTGGTTCTGGTTCGGCTAGCCTTATATTTGATGGGTCAACAATCGCCTTTCTCTTTGGCATATCTATCGACATTTTAATTACACCTCTTCCATATCTTGTGTATCCCCATGTCTTGACAATATCAATTATATGGTTATCAAACCTCGAATTTCCGGATTTAGCCTGAATTATAGGGCTCATAACGGTAAGGTCTACAGAGAATTCTATTACAACGGGTTTATCTGGTATGCCAAATTCCCGTTTGAGCTTATCAAAATCTATAGCTTCAGCATAGTTATTGAGTTGGAATATTGGTGGTGGTGGCGGTGTATATACTATTTCCACAAGACCATATCCGCCCCTAAATATCTTGTCCTTATCCTCTATTGGGTTTGGAACATTGATTATTGTTTCACCGCTCTTTTTTGCGCAAGAGAAAAGCAGAAATACAAAAAGAATTACATATCTTGCTCTTTTATTTTTCTCTTTCATACTCATACTCCCCCACCACGAGGTTGTACCTTTATTATCTTCGCTTGCAGGTCTTTCAATGTTCCGCCTACCCACCCGTATTTATTTATTCCAGCGGATTGAAGAATATTAGTTACAACCACAACTTCACCATATGGAAGTTTTCTATCCGCCCTTATAAGGACTTTAGGCTGAATATCTGCTATTTGTGCTATTAAAGATTTTAAGCCGTCGAGGTCGTAAAGTACCTGGTATCTTCTGCCGATGTTTTCAAGTAAAGGTGTGTCGACTATCTGTCTTGCTCTATCTATTGTATTGTAAAATTCCGCGGAATTGTCATTCCCCTGGAGAACATAGTAGTCGATTTTATCGGTAGTTGGGTTTTTGTGGAGCTGGATGACAATGCTTACACGAGAACCACCCTGTTTAGGTGTTCCTATTGTGAGGTTCCCATCAATAGCAATAGACGCCTTTGTTGCGGGTAAAATTGATGTCACAACGAGAAAGAATATCATAAGCTGGAATATTATATCGGTAAGCGAGGTCAACTCTGTTCGTTCAGGTTCGCTTTCCTCTATTTGTCTCCAGTTATCAATCGCCATATTGACCCCCTGTTATCTTTCTTTAATAAAGCGGAATGTGACTTGAGTTATGGAGTCCTTATCGCAGAACTCGAGTATATCTAAGATTTCACCGAATTCCGTCTTCTCAGCTGCTCGAATTGTAAGTTGAGGTTTTTTTCCACCCGAAAGGAAGATGGCATCTTCTATTCTTTTTTGAAGTTTAGCTTTTGCTATGCGGAGTTCCCAGGGACCATGGGCAAAGTTTATCGTGTCTTTTTCAGCATCATCTATAGTGCTAACTTCCTCATCAAGAACATAGCCTATCCATTTACCTTTAAGGGGACCTTTTTTACCAGTCGTTATATGGATTAAGAATCCCTGAAATTTTTCTGTGGTTTCCTGGAGTTTCTCGACCTTTGGAAGTTCTAAAAGGGCTTGAGCCTCTTTAGCCTCAGCTGAAATCGTTGCTCTCCTTTGAACTGTACCCATAGCCATTGTAACTAGAAAATAGATGAGTAATTGGAAGATGATATCCGTAAGGGATGTCATTGAAGCTTTTGGAAGTTTTATTTCTGTTATTGCTGTTCTTCTCATTTTTTCTCCTAAGCCCTATTAAGAATATCTACAAGAAGTTCTTCCCACTTGCCGTAAATCCAATCCAGTTTAGATTTATAATAATAATGGAGGAGACCAAAGGGGATACCAATCGTGAGACCTACAATTGTAGTAATAAGTGCGACATGGATTCCCCTTGAAAGTTTTGGAACGACCTCGGACATTTGTGCTTGAGGATTTTCTCGAACCGTAGCCTCAACATTCATAAAAGCCTGTCGTATTCCGACAACAGTCCCGAATAGACCTAACATTGGTTCGATCGAGCTAACGGTCCACAAAGTGGTGAGTTCCCAACCCTTTAGCGAGTCAATTTCTTTTGAAGCGGTGGATATTGTAGCCCTATCCATCTCCTGACTTGCCCACCAGTTGTTCTGATTAGCCCTATGATTTTCAAGAGCCGCAAGCAATATCCTTGCAAACGGATATTCCATAGGTTTCTTTTTAAGTGGTATTCCCTCAACACCGTTTCTAGCAATATTTATAGCCCTTTCAAGGTTAGGGAGTCCTACCTCAATCCAGAGCTTTTTCTGCATTTCCTCGTGCTCCTGGCGATTTGCCTTTATGAATGCTTCTCTATTCCCCCAGTTTTTCTCATCCATAACATTTGCTCGCATCGCCTCGCCCCACCACTTTGAAACCTCACGAAGATAGATGTTCCCGTTCATACCGAACCCAGACTTGCCCTCTTTATCCACAGGAAGGATACTGTATAAAAAGCTATTTTTGTTTGGTGGGAATATATTAGCGAGTCGAAGGCGCCACCAGAGTAAAGGCCAAGCTACAAATAACCCAAATGCAGCAAGAAGATACATCGGAATCATAAAGTATAGTCCACCCATATAGGTGAACTTGCCAAACGCTATTATCCATCGTGTCAAGAACAAGCCACCTTCTTTTTTGCCTGCAATACCTTTTTCGAAAACTATCGCATTAGAGGTGTCATTGCCGACTGGAAGATTAGCATTTATTATGTTCACAGTAATAAAGTATTTCTTGCCCCATTCAAGCTCCGGAACAGTATAAGTCAGTTCGGCTGTAGGTGGACTCTCCTTTACTACATTTCTAAAAAGGCTATCTGTTGCTATCTTAACTACATAATTTAGTGTATCGTTCCTATAACTAACAGGACCCATATATGTGCCTGTTTTCTTGTTGAACTCATTTCTAAATAGTTGCCATTCAACCTTAAGAGCCAGTTTCTTCCCTTCGGCTTTTGGCTCAACATTCGTTATGTTTACACGAAGGCTATCCTGAAGGGTTACACCGGGTAGCTTTTGAGCAAACAATTTTTGTATCCCCCACAATGTTACTGTAAGAGCAATGAGTGCAACTGTTACAAGCCTTTTCATCATTCCTCCTCCTTCTTATTCTTTCTCTTTGACATCACAATGATTTCTCCCTGAGCATTTTTGCGAGTTCTTTTTCGCCAAGTTGCTCATATGTGTCGGCAAGCCTTTCTATGGCAAGTTTTATGTTTGTTTTGTCGAGGTCGGGCGACAGAAGAAGAATATTTGTATAATAGACAACAGCCTTTCTTAAATTTTCCTCGCCACCAATTACCCTATATATATCTCCTAACATCAAAAGTGCATCATCAAACGGTGTATTATCCTTGAATTTCGGGAACATAGGATACGATACCCGCTCACCTTTATCCGTATAAAAGCCTCTCTGATACCTATTCACTATTAAATTGAGATATTCAATTGCTTTCTCAGGTTGTTTATCTTTATGTATTAAAGCGAGCCTGTATATTGCCATTATTTTCACAGGCGAATCCAATTCTTTCTTTGCAAGCTGCTCATAATTGCTCACCGCTTCATCAATTTTGCCCAACCGCTCAAAAGAATAGGCGAGGTCAAATTTCAACCTATCATCGTAAGCGATACTATCTCCACCTGCATCTATGAGGTCATTTATGAGGGCTTCGGTTTCTTCGGTTACTTTCTGGGTATGAAGATTAGCTTCAGCAAACATATAATGCGATCGCTGACTGAATAGCTTCTTTGCCTCCTCATCCGTTATTATTTTGTCTTTCCATCCCTTACCGAATTTACCTATATATGCTTCCCTGAAATAGTAATAAGCCTCTTTGAAATCGGGGGCAGCCTCGAGTGGTGCCTTAACCGACTGATACTGAAAATGGCAGTCGCCAGTTATAAGATTCGCTGATGCTCCAATAACCCCATCCTTACCAAGAAGAACCTCATATTGCGACAATTTCTCACAAGGATTCTCTTCTGCTTTAAGTTGCTCGAGCCCAATTCTTTCTTTACCTTTTAAAAGGAAAGAGATGCGTGTGAAATCGTTTCCAAGCTCGTTCATTACACCTGCCG
>JBAMLU010000059.1:1391-4047 GCA_039793385.1 bacterium | reverse complement strand
CGGAAATCGACGCCTGACTTATGTTCAATGCGAAATCCGCTTCTGGTGCCCCTGCGCCAGCTCCGCCCACTGCAATGTAGATAGTATCGCCACTCTCCGATTCAGTTACACTGCTTCCTCTATAAGGTATAAATCTTAAGTGTCCAATTCGCCCAACCCGCCGTGCATCAGAACTAACAGATTGCAACGCATACTCCGTTCTCTCCGACCTTATACTGTATGGTGATGCAACAATCTTCTCCCTCGGCGTGAGCAGTTCCCCATTTATCTCTAGCTCGAGAAAATATGTCTCAGAAAAATCCACACTATCTGGAAATCCTCCAAGCTCAACTGAAAACAGCCCCTGCCTAACGACAACATTAGGTATCGTATCAACCCATATAGGTTCTCCACCACTCTCGCTCGTGTAAAGCCGAAACACCACAGGAAGCGTCCCATTTATGCCAACCCCAGACTCATCAACAATCTTCCCCTGATAATTAAATGCTCTCGGGATTAAACCGATAAGCAAAATTAACACTAACATAAGAACTAGTTTTTTTAACATATAACCTCCTTGCTTATTATAAATTTAAGAAAAACAAAACTCAATTTCAAGAAAAATTTTTCGCCTGTTTGACACATGCGTTGAATTTGATATATTATTTATATGTTTGTATTCTTTTTTGATTTTCTCAAAGGCGGATATGCGGTTATTGCGACATTATTTGTCATAGGTGGTGTTGTATTCCTTCACGAACTTGGACATTTCATAATTGCGAAGCTCTGTGGCGTAAGGGTTTTACAGTTTTCGTTGGGTTTCCCGCCAAAGGCATATTCAAAAAAAATCGGCGAGACTGAATACATAATCTCCTGGATTCCTCTTGGTGGTTATGTGAGAATGGCTGGCGAAAACGAAGAGATTAATGAACCTTACTCGTTTTCATCTAAAAGCTCTTTAGAAAAGCTTTTCATAATCGTTGCGGGTCCTATTTCCAATATATTTTGGGGGATTGTGATACTCTGGTTGATATTTCTTGCACTTGGTGAGGCAATTCCCGACAGAGCATCAACCGTAATAAGCGGTGTTGTTGATAAAAGCCCTGCTCAAACGCTCGGATTGCAAAAAGGGGATAGCATTGTCGCAATAAATGATATCTTTGTTAGAAATTGGGATGTACTCGATTCATTATTGAGTTCTAATCCCGGGGAAAGGGTTAGGATAACATTCGTAAGAGGCGGTGAGGTGATTCAGGATACAGTAACGCTTCTTTCTGTTGAGATTGAGGGTGGTAAGAGGGTTGGTAAGCTTGGGGTTTACCCGAGAATAAGAACCATTCGCCGCAACCCAAAAGATGCAATCAAAAAGAGCCTGAACCTTGTTGGAAATATGCTTAAGGAGATAATCGAATTTTTGTCAAGGGCTTTGTCAGGCGAACCTGTGCTTAAAGAGCTCGGTGGACCTATTCTTATAGCTCAGCTTGCAGGTAAAACCGCTAAATCAGGATTGGGAAGTTTGTTTATCTTTATGGCGATTCTTTCCGTGAACCTCGGATTTATCAATCTTTTCCCGCTCCCGCTTCTCGATGGTGGTCAGATTATTATTTATTCTATTGAAGGTATTTCAAGAAAAAAGCTGCCCAAAAGAGCAAAGGAAATAACACAGAAAATCGGGGTATTTATCCTTTTACTCCTTATCCTTATCATTACAGTAAACGATATATGTAGATTATTCGGAAAATGAGAAGGAAAGCGCTTGCTCTCGAAAAAAGCGAAAAGCTCAGCAAGTTTTTGAAAAATAGTTTTGATTTAGCATGCTATAGTGAGTTGAGCAGCGCGGTTAAAGCTCTTAAAGAGGAGAGGTTTGAGGGTGTTTTCTTATCGGCGGAAGACGAAGATATTGAACATACAATAGGAATATTTTTCAGGCGCAATCCTCTTCTAACATTCGTCCTTTTCTCCAAAACCCCTGAAGAAATAAGCTCGAATATAGAGAACCTGGTTGACCTTGTTGCTCAATTCCCGCCAGATGATCAGGAAATAGAGAGGATAAATTCGCTATTTATGAAAAAGGATATTTTGAACGAATGCGAGCTTGTAGGACGGTCGAAAGAACTTTTTGAGATTGCCGAGATGATTCTGAAAATAGGACCAACGGATGTTACAGTTTTAATTATTGGTGAAAGTGGTGTTGGAAAGGAACTCGTTTCAAAAGCGATTCATAATCATTCAAACCGTAAGAACGGACCGTTTATCCCCGTAAATTGCGGTGCTATTCCGGAAACAATCATCGAAAGCGAACTCTTCGGGCACGAGAAAGGGGCATTCACGGGTGCAGTCGATAAACATCGCGGATTCTTTGAGCTTGCTGATGGTGGAACAATATTTCTTGATGAAGTTTCAGAATTAACACAACAAGCTCAGGTTAAACTTTTGAGAGTCCTTGAGAACAAGGAGTTCTTTAGGGTTGGTGGAACAAGCACAGTAAGGTCTGATTTCAGGCTTATTGCTGCTACAAACAGGGATTTAAAAGAGGCGGTATTGAGCGGCAATTTTAGAAAAGATTTATATTTTAGGCTTTCGGGTGCCACAATATACATTCCACCGTTGCGTGAGCGCCCAAAGGATATTCCGGTGCTGGCGTATAAATTCTTGCAGGACCTCACGCGTGAAAAGG
>JBAMLU010000059.1:0-1381 GCA_039793385.1 bacterium | reverse complement strand
AAGGGCTCGAGTTTTCCAGGGTTTTCAGATGATGCTATTGCCGATATGATGAACTATCACTGGCCAGGCAATGTGAGAGAACTTAAAAATTTCGTGGAAAAGGCAGCGCTTCTTTCTGAGGGTAAGCTCATAACGAGCAGGGATATATTCTCATATTTTGACGAACACAGGGAATTTACAAGGGCACTACCGGCGAGGTTCGACCCTGCTACCTCAACACATTTCATTCTCGAAAATCTTAAACGGATTTGGGATGAATTAAAACTTATAAACGATAAATTGAACCAATTGGCTCAAGGGAAGGTAAAGAAAGATGAACCTGATGAATTTGACATACATAAGAATGAGCGGGAATTGATATTTTTGGCGCTCGAGCATACTAAAGGGAATAAGGTTCAAGCAGCTAAATTGCTAGGCATATCCCCAAAAACTCTTTATAGAAGGCTTAAGGAGTATGGTATTACTGGTGAATCAAAAAGTGAAAATATTGACAAAACAGGATTTTGAGATTAATTTAATCTTATGAGGGTTAAAATAGGGAGAACCATTTTAGAGATTGTGAAATGTGATATAACCGAGGTTGATGTTGAGGCTATTAGTAATGCTGCAAACGATTATCTGTGGATGGGTTCTGGTGTAGCGGGGGCAATAAAGAAAAAGGGTGGCGATGAGATTGAGAAGGAGGCTATTGCTAAGGGACCGGTTGAGATTGGTGAGGTTGTTGTTACGGGTGCGGGAAAGCTTAAGGCGAAGTATGTATTGCATGCAGTTGTTATGGGGCAGAATCACAAGACAGATACTGATTATGTGAAAAAAGCTACATATAGGGTGCTCGAGAAATCTGATGAACTTGGTCTGAGTTCTGTTGCGCTTCCGGCGTTTGGAACTGGTGTTGGAAGACTTCCTATGGCTGATTGTGCAAAAACCATGTTTGATGCCATTTTCGATTATCTTCTTAAAGTTAATACCGGATTGCAGAAAATCATTATTGCGTTATTTGATGATGGAGCGTATAATATATTTAGAAAGGTGTTAGAGGAGCGGTTTAAGAGAAGAGGTTGACATACTCCGCGGTAGCTCAATGGTGGAGCATCTGACTGTTAATCAGAGGGTTGCAGGTTCGAGTCCTGCCCGCGGAGCAAGATTGAACTCCGAAAGCGTATCTCAGATTCACATAAATAAAGTAGCCATTGTCAGAAGAATAATGAAGAATTGAGGCGGGAAGGCAAATGTAAGCAGCAAAGATTTTATGAGGATAAGGAATCCTTTGGACCAAATTTTACAAGAAGGTATGAAATGATAAATCTAAAGGTATTGATAGACGATAATGTCATCTATACTGCTAAAACAGGACAAAAAGCGACACCGTTGTCTATGAACG
>JBAMLU010000058.1:23526-29491 GCA_039793385.1 bacterium | reverse complement strand
CCCACCTGCCAGTGTGTCTGCCATCACCAGATGGTTTTCTTGTTTTGAAAGGGTTTTTGCAGGAGAATATGAAACTAAAGCACAATGCGGTAAGTATCCCTAAAAATGCCGACCGCACCAAATCCCTCCTTGAAATATGCAAGCCCCAAATTAGGTTCCATATTGAGCGTGTATGTGCCAAAGTCGAGATATTTGATCCCGTTTTCGATGCACCACTCGATTATCCTGTAAAAAAGGATGTTAATTGGGCGCAACGATTGATATTGTTCCTTGTGGCTTATGTAAAACGCCAAAATAACATCATTATTTGTTTTGAATGTCACGACCCCCGCAATAGGGGAGTTATTATAATAAGCGCACCAAAGGATGATATCGCTTGGGAAAAGGTGGTGGAGGAATTTTAGTTCCTCAAGGGTGTGAGTTGGTTTGACATTATGACGCATTGAAAGGTTATTCTCGAGTATTTCATAGAATTTGTCAAAATCCTCAGAAATGCTGACACTCACCCCGCCTCTTATCGCCTTTCTTGTAGCGGTTCTTGTTTCCTGCCGGAATTGGGCGAAATTCTCGTCGATTGAGCCCAAAATCCTCACCACGCTCGTGAGTTCCCTCTTTAAAAATGTAGCACCATTCACTATTAACGAAAAGTCTATGTGATTATTCGGTTTAGAGTAGTATATCTGCGGTGTTTGTGTGAGGATTATCTCGTTATATCCCTTAGCTCTGCACCACCATAGAAATGTCCCAACAAGCTCAAGCGCATCCTTTATGCCAAGCCCATCTTTTATAACAAATCCACCATAAGAGGCACCTTTATGCGATATATATATAACTTTTTTCCCCTCATACCATTGTACACCAGGCACAACCGCAATAAGTTTCTTCCCATCATAAAACATAAGATGCCTTTGCCTAAACCTCTCGGGTGGATGATAACTAAGGAATCTTTGCGTGTGGAAGATTGTCCCGTTTGATGAACTTGCAACAAAGTTTTCCCAGATATCAACCATATCGGGTTTATACTCGACAACTTTCATATCATTACCTTATAACAGCAAATTTAACCAATTTTTTTGCCCCTGTTGTCGATAGAATCTCGGCTATGTAAACACCCGAACTAACAAGCTTTCCATCCTGATTTTTGCCATCCCATGTGAGTTCTGATGCATAACTGCTCGAACCTTGCGGAAATACTCTCACAGGTATGCCCGTTATGGTGAGTATTCTTACCGTTGCGTTCGTCGGGACACCTTTTATTGTAAGTTTATTTTCCGTACCGTATACAATGATAAACGGATTAGGATATATTTTTATTTTGCCGAGCTCGTTTTCAGATTCGAGAGTGCCTTTCATAATCGATATCCCACCCTCAACACCGAACATGATGTTATTTGTCGTTGTGTCCGCATAGATTGAGTAAATTATATTTGAGAGCAATCCGGAGCGCAAAGAATAGGGCACATTTATGTCGTATGTTGAGTAAATCGTTTCGATTCTGTTCTCTGAGGAGAATTTCACAGCGGCGCCTGAGGTTGAACCCATCCAGATATTACCATATCTGTCGCAGCTTATACTTGTTATGTCGAGGGAAAAGTTAAGGGGAAGCTGAATTTGTTCGATGAGGTTCAATGTTGTGTCTAATCTTGCTACACCACCTGAAGTGGCTATATAGAGTTTGCCGTCCTTGCCGATGCATATTGATTTCACGGTGTTTGACGGAAGACCATCAGCTGTTGTGTAGTTTCTCCATATATCATCAATTTGGTTCTCGATCGTGCCTTTATGGTCAAGCATAATAATCCCTCCATCCCTTAACCCAATCCATATCTTCGTTCCTGATGCCTCAAGGGAATAGATGAGATTTGAGCTTAACCCCATACTCGAAATCCTGAACACCACAGGCTCACTCGATATGTTCCCATCCTTATAAACCAGAAGTCCAACATTTGGAGCACCAAAGTTTGCTACCCAGACATTACCGTTTGGGTCTGTTTTTATAGCGCTAACGACTATGTATGATGGTTCTGCTGCCGGTTCAAGGGGTGAGTTGGTGCTTGTTATGTGTATATAATTATCAAGTTCGTTTATGACAAATAGCCCATCTCCCCAAGTTCCACACCAGATATTGTCTCTTCTATCTATTTCGAGCGTGTATGCTCGTGTTATTGTGTCGGGGAAATAGTATAGTTCATTGAAAGCGGTAAAATCAAACGGAAGGGTTGTGCCACATCTCCAGCTCCTGCCATCATACATAGAAATGGACCAATTTCGTCCAGTGGTCCATATTCGCCCCTTTTTGTCAACCGCAAAAGAAGTAAAAAATCTTCCCATAGGTGCATTAAATCTCATTCCAAGGATTTTACCATTAGCATAAAAACCATATCCTTTTTCGTGTGATGTATAAAGTTTGCGGTTGAATATAATCATATCGGTTGTTTTCTGATGTGGCAGAAGGGTCACCTGTACACGGCTGAAACTCGTCCCTACTTTCTTGAAAACCCCGCTCGTTCCTCCAACAAAAACCGTATCCTCAAACACCACCAGCTTTTTCAACGAAAAATTGGCAAGCCCGATATTAATTAGCGTATCACCACTATATCGAAAAATCCCGTTGCCTCCTAAGCAAATTATACTGTCATCCTGTTTTGTGATTCCGTAGATTTGGGTTGATGTTCTTATATTTTTCCAGCTTGCGGGGTTGACAAGATTAAATCTTCTGTAATCTTTTGGTGCGACCGCAACCCCATTATCTGTACCAACATAAACTGTTTCGCCAATTATCGATACCGTGTTTGCTTTATATTCGGATGGAAAAGAACCAAGTTTAAAATAGTTTTCCTTAAGTTCACCTGAGGAATTTTCGCTTTTGTATACGAAAAGGCTCACTCCTTTTGATGTTGCTACCCATATTTCGTTGCTATCAACGAATATATCATTTATCCCAAGCCCATTTTTCATAAACTCAAAGAAATTCTGGAGCTTTCCGTTTTTCAAAAAGCCAAATCCACCGTTTTTACTACCATACCAAATCCTTTGTGATGAATCAACCTTTAGTGTGCTTATCTCAAGTCCGGCAAGACCGTTGAGATTATTGTAGACCCTATAATTGCCGCTTGTATCCATTTCTATTATTGCTGCAATTGAACCAAAAAAGAGTTTCGTTCCATCGGTTGCAAGCGAGTATATCTGGTTGTAGTCGGAGAATGTTTGCCAGTCGGCAAGAAGCGATGAGAGAATCAAAAGAATTACAAAAGCGGTGTATCTCATAAAGTTATCCTATGAAATGCTTGATAATAATCCATAAAAGCGCCGCCGAGATTACCCCAAACGATAATCGTGAGATTATGTCACCGTGCCTCGTAAAAAAAGTTGTCTCCCTTTTTAACCCGAGCGAACCTATAAGATATCCTTTTTTGTTCAACGGTATTTGAGCAATTTCTTTGCCTGTTGGGTCTATTATGCAGGATATTCCTGTGTTTGCGCAGCGGGCAATGTATATTCTGTTCTCTATTGCCCGTAATTTTGCTATTTCTTTGTGCTGATATGGTCCCGCTGATTTTCCAAACCAACCATCATTCGTTATCACAACGAGAAACTCTGCGCCTTTTAAAACAAAATCACGCACAAGCTCCTGAAATATCGATTCAAAACAGATTATAGTTCCGAAAATTTTCTTGTCAACCCGCATTATAGTTTTGGTTTTGCCCGGGGTAAACTCGCCCTGACCAATCTCGACCGCTTTATTCAGTTTCCTCAAAATAGGAACATATTGGTCGAAAGGGAAGTGCTCGCTGAAAGGCACGAGATGATTTTTCGCGTACCATACCCATTCGCCGCCTGGATATATTAATACAGCGGAGTTATATTCGTGAAGCTCGCCATTTATATATTCGTAGTCAAGGGAGCCAACAAGATTGGGAACACCTACGGAGTCAATAAGGCTCACAAGCTTCGTTGTAAACCGAAGCTCGCGCCTCAGGTAGTTTGCTGTTGCTGTTTCAGGCCAGATAACTAACGAAACTTTATCCCCTATTTCACTAACCATTTGAAGATATGACTCGAAATTCTCCCATTGAAAGCTCTCGTCCCATTTCTTGCGCGGGTCAATATTCCCCTGCAATAGAGCTACCCTGAACTCATCTTTCGGTCTCCATTTCCTTTTCAACTCTTTTACACCGTAAATAAAAGGAATAGTATATGCCACAATGATAATAAAGATGAATATGAATCGGCTCTTTTGCTTTATATTTCTCACAAGACCGAAGAAAAAAAGATTGAGAATGACAACCCAGAATGATATCCCTCTTGAACCTGTGAGTTCGGCGAACTGGGTAAATACTGGATATTTAATCTGTGTGTGTGCAAGGTCTGCCCAAGGAAAGCCGAGTTCTCCCCATCCCCTTATAAATTCCATCCCAACCCATAAAAAAGGAAATAATGCGTAAGCGACAATCTTTGATATTTTTATCGCTAAAAGCCTGTAAAGCCATAAAATGAATGCTGGATACAAAGCGAGTATAAAGCATGCGAGCACTGTACCTATCACTGTTACATAGCTTATCCAGTGAAGAAGAAAGAGGGATGAGAGCAATCCCCAAAAAAATCCAATCTTGAATGTTTCTTTTAGTCCTTTTTTTTCCACAATGAAAAGGATAGGCACGAGGGCAAAATGTGCAAAAAACCCGAGTGGTAAAGGCGGATATCCAAGTGCTAATATGGCAGCCGAAAAAATAAGCCACACCCATTCATTCGTAGTAAACCATTTATCCAATTATCCTCCGCTAATTTTGCCCAAATCTATGGGCATGCTACCCTTATTCAAGAGATATTCGTAAGCATTATCGAATTCGCTTTCAGGAAGGATATAAACAATTCCAACACCCATATTGAATGTGTTGAACATCTCGTCATCGCTTATATCACCGCTTTCTTGAATTAGCTTGAATATCGGGTTTTTCGGGATGTTATCGTAGCGAAGTTCGAAACTGAGTTCCTGTGGAATAGCATTTCTTAGGTTGCCGTGCAATCCGCCACCTGTTATGTGGACTATGCCATGAAGGTGGAATCTTGATGTCAGTTCAATTGTCTCTTTTAGATAATTCCTGTGTGGGACAAGGAGGTGCTCGATGAGGGGTTTACCGTAAAAATGATAGTCAGGCGAAATTTTACCTTTCTCGAAAAGTGCTTTCCTTGCGAGAGAATAGCCGTTTGTATGAAGACCTGATGAAGGCAATCCTATCAAACGGTCGCCTAAGCTCACTTTTTTACAGTCTATTATCTCGCTTTCCTTGGCGAACCCGACGCAGAACCCGACAAGTTCGAATTCCCCCTCCCTATAGAACTCGGGCATCTGTGCTGTTTCTCCTCCAATGAGTTCAAGTCCACATTCCTCGCAAGCCCGAATAATACTATCAATTATTCTTTTTAGTTTATCGAAGTCGAGCAAAGAAAAGGAGATGTAATCTAAAAAGTAACTCGGGCGCCCGTTTAAGGCTATTAAATCGTTTACAAGGTGGTTGACAATATCATATCCGACCAATTCGTATCTTTGAGCTTGTGTCACAAGTTTTAGCTTCGTCCCAACACCATCAACGCTCGCAAGCATAACAATATCGCCCTTTCCACCAGGAATAGCGACAACCGAACTAAATTTCCCCCAAACCCTCAAAACCCTTCCAAAACCAAAAGGCTTTCTTTTCCGCAAATAATCCTTAATTTTACTGATTAATTCCCTATCTACGCCCGCAGATTTATAGGTGAGTTTTTCCATCTATGCGAGACGGGTTCCATTTATGATTAACTCAAATTTCAATGAAAGAAAGCTTGTAGCTTTCCGAACCATAATCATTCTCGATAGAAATATCTCGAAATATTCCATAACAGGGGATATTCCCTGATCAACGAGTATGTCAAGGGTGAGGATCTTGTTTTGAGGGTCTATGATGATTCTTGTTTCTTTTGCGGC
>JBAMLU010000058.1:15002-23516 GCA_039793385.1 bacterium | reverse complement strand
ACCCTGTCGTGAATATCCTCATATATTCCTGATGGATTTCTCACCCGCGTAAAATGAACATCAGATTTATCCGCAATCACAAGTGAAGCACATATATCTGAAATTATATCTCCGTCATCCTCATGATGATTGCCTATGGCACTAACAATATCAGCTATTTCATCAAGGCTCATCCCCATCCTTTTCAGTATATTATATGTAAGAACTGCACCGAATTCCGCATGATGAGTTCTTGAGATAACATTGCCTATATCGTGAAGATACCCGGCGATAGCGGCAAGTTCAGCTCTACGGGGTTCTATACCGAGAGTCAAAAGAATTTCTCGAGCACGGTTCGCAACAATTCGACAATGCCTCTCACCATGCTCGGTGTATCCTATTACACCCAATTGCTGATTCGCTTTCATAATGAGCACCTGAACATCAATATCCTTTTGTATATCCTCAAGTTTTATCATATCTACCCTTATTTGATAAAAAGTTTAACTTAAGATAATTGAAGCTCCCTTTTTGTCAACGATATGATATTTTGTTAAAAAAGTGCTTGTATATTTTCAAAATCGGGATTTTCTTAAAATGTGGTATGGGTAAAAGCGATGAAATAAAGAAAATCATAAACAAATCTGAGCTTCGAGAGGTTCTTGCCTCGTTTCTTCCTATTGAGATTATAAAGAGGATTTCTGTAAATCCTCGTGAGCTTGATAGGGTAGGCGAGCGTCGTGAATTAACGGCGCTTTTTGCTGATATCTCCGGGTTTACATCAATAGCAGAGAGGCTCGACCCTGAGGAGGTTATGCGGATTGTCAACGAATTTTTCGGTGAACTTCTCGTTCTTGTTGATGAATATGGTGGGACGGTTGATAAGTTTCTTGGTGATGGTATGATGATTCTCTTTGGTATTCCACGAGCGAATCCTGATGACCCAAGGCGAGCGCTTGAACTTTCGCTCGCTTTTATTGAGGCTGTTGAAAAGTTCAATCGAAAGGGGCTTGTTTTTGGCTCTCTCCCGCTCAAGCTCGAACTATCTATAGGGGTAAACACAGGGAATGTTGTCGCGGGAATTGTCGGCTCGGTTTTGCATCGGGAGTTTACTGTGCTCGGGGATGCTGTCAATCTTGCATCAAGGCTCGAGGGTATCGCTAAAAGCAAAGAAATCATTGTCGGTGAGAGAACCTACGAATTGACAAAGCAATTCTTCTTTTTCTTGCCTCTCGGCTCAATAAGGCTTAAGGGGAAATATGAGGAGGTAAAGGCATACAAGCTTATAGGGAAAAAGTCGTCGCCCGAGTTCAAGGCTAAAAAACCTATAGGCAGAGATAAAGAATTAGAAAAAATAAGAATATTCCTTGAAAAAAGGGACAGAAACATCTTATTTATCGGTTCGGAAGGAAGTGGGAAAAGTTATTTGCTCAATTACTCGCTTGAGTTAGCGAGGGAGAAGGGACGAAGTTATATAAGCATTTTCCCGTTGCCTTGGGAAAAGAGGCTCCATTTTTCAGGCGTGAAATCTATTATAAATTATATTATCCCCATGCTCAGCAAGAATAAACTCAATACCCTTATTCGACCTAACAACCGAAACTTCCTTTACCTCCTAAATGACTTTCTTGAAACAAATTTTCCACCCCCATATCTCACTGAGGAGGAAAAGAGCAAACTGATTTTCGAAATATTGTACGAGATAATATTCAATTTTATCGATAAAAATGACCTTTTTATCGCTGTCGATGGGCTTGAGAACCTTGATAGCGGAAGTTTCGGGATCATTTCGAAAATGGTTGAGACAAAGAAAGGCGTGCTTCTTGGAACTGCAACAAAAGGAGAAGAATGTTTAACGATGAGTGGAATAGAGAAAATATATCTCCGTCGGCTTTCATTTAGTGATGTTCGCGAATATTTGCGCTCCGAGCTTCGCGGGCTAAGGGTTCCGCGGAAACTCGCAAGGTTTTTGTATGAGCAGGCTGAGGGAAAATTTCTCTATCTTGCTGAGCTTTTCAATTTTTTACGAGATGAGGGAAATCTCCGGGTAAAAGGAAAAAGCGTAATATTTGAACAACCAGATGAATCGGTTGGGACAAGTATATCAAATTTATTTCTAACAAGGCTGGACAGAATGGAACCATCCCTGCGCGAGATTATCCAAACAGCATCTGTTTTAGGGTTGAGCTTCCCGTTGACAGTGATAGAAGAATATTATAAGCACAAGAATACCCGCGAGATGCTGGAGTTTCTTATGCAAAAAGGAATTATCAAAATAGAGCCCAAAGGCGCTCTCGAATGGGTGAGTTTCAGGAACCAGATTTTCCAAAAGGCTGTCTATGGTTCACTTCTTATTTCGCTCCGTGCAAGACTTCATGCCGAACTCGCTAATATCTTCCGCGAAATACTTAAAAAAAGGGAGGATGAATTCTATAGCACAATAGCATACCACTACATAAATGCAAAGGACTACATAAGGGCTGGCGAATATTATTCTAAGGCGGCATTCCGCGAGAGCAAGCTATACGCGATAAAAGAGGCTTTATTCTTTTTTGACCGTGCAATTGAGGCATATAAGGCGGTTAAGGATAAATGTAAGAGCGAGCTTATGAATGTTTACATTGGCAGGTTCAAGCTACTTTGGTTTCTTGGTGAGCTCGAGCAGGCGTTGAAAGAGCAGCGTGAAACTGTGGCTCTCGCAAAACAGTTAAAGGATAATCACAGACTTGCTGAGGCTTTGCTCGGAATTGGTCTTATTATGAGCCAAAAAGGCTCCTGTGCTTGTGCAGAAAGGATTTATAGAAAAGGGCTCGAGTTCGCTAAGGAAAGCCCTTATATTCAGGTCGAGTTGCTCTCGAATCTGGGCATCTTAGCCTCAGACAGGTTCGATTTTACAAGCGGTAAGGAATATTATAAGAAAGCGCTTGAAATAGCTCAAAAACACGGATTTTACACAAAAGAGGCTGACTTATACACAAATTTGGGCTGGATTGCGATGAAACAATGCGATTATGATAACGCTATAGCCAATTTCAGCCGCGCCCTCGAAATAGACGAAAAACTCAGAAACATCGAGGGACAGGCGCTCGATTATATAAATTTCGCCGGGGTTTACGCCGATCTGGGCAATTGGAGCAGGATGAAAGATTTCGCCGAGAAAGCACTCGAACTTTTCATAAAGGCGGGAAGAATTGAGGGGCAGATTCTCGCTATGAATCATATCGGCGAGGCATTGCGCGAATTGGGCTTTGTGAAAAAGGGAATGGCTTATCACAGAAAAGCACTAAGACTATCAAGAAAATATGATAATAAAAGAGGAGAAATCGATGCGCTCAGGAATATCTCCCTTGATTATCTCGCTATAAATGAATTCAATAAAGGCTTGCAATATCTGCGAGCATCAAGTGTAATGGCTGAGGAATTATCCGACTGGGAGGGTCTTCTCGAATCCTTCTTCACTTCACTCCGTTTCTGGTATGCTTTATCTGATAATCAAAGGTTTTATGAAACGCTCATCAAAATAAGGAAACTTACCGAAAATAGAGGTGGTTTCCCATTACCACGGCTAAAACTTTTCCTTGACCAACCAGCGTTAAAAGAGTTAATTTATAAAGTTATGGGGAAGTGTTATGAGGGTGAATAGGATGATATGTTATTTGATTCTTTTCACAATTTTTGTGGGTAAAGTTTTTGCAGATGATGTTTTTTCAGTACCAAAGCCTATTGAGTTGTTGAGCGGCAAGAGCATTGAAGAGCTTTTGGCGATTGAGGCAAAGGGCGAAATAAGCATAAGATTATATTACACCATTGCAGTTTCATACAAAGAAAAAGGCAACCCGGCACAAGCAAAATATTACTTTCTCAAAGCTATTTCTCTTGAACCACAAAATTCATTTCTATACGGCGAATTAGGTAAGATTTATCTTCTCTCCGGTCAAAAGGATTCAGCCATTTTCTATTTCGAACGCTCCCTTGAACTAAACTACGAAAATATTCCTATCTGGGAGGAGATTATCAAATTGCGCCCGGAATATTATTTCAACCTTGGCAAGCTTTATGAAGAAAAGGGGCGGGAAAGGCGTTCTGTTGAGCTTTTGCATAATGCTATTCAATATCTCAACAAATACGAATCTGATGTTCCAGCGGGTCAATTCGTTGAACTATCGAGAACATCAAGGAAGGAAATCGAGCTAATCATAAAGGATATTGAGACGAAAAAGAGGCGCGAGGAACAAAAAGCGCGTGAGGAAGAAAGGGCTCGGGCTAAGGCTGAAGCATTGCGAAGCTCGATGATCGCTTTTAGGAATTTATGTCCTTATTATGTTGGGGTTGGTTTCAGTTCATTTCAGCCCTCCTTTTCTTTCACTTTCTATGCAAAAGACCCCGCTTCAGTGGTAGATGATTCTATCACATTAAAACAACCAATATCTCAACTGACAATATATGGTGGCATGTTTAAGGGTCCTTTTTTTGCAAGGACATTTCTGGGTTTTGGTAGTGCAGGTGTGGACAAGTCATTCCATGAAGGCTGGAATATGAATCTTACCCCACCAAAACCGATATACGGATCTTTGAGTGAATTGAAAATTTTTCGCATAGGCGCTGAACTTTATTATAATCCATTCTTTAAGCCCCCTATTCTTATGTTTGTTGGTGTTGAAGGGGATTACGCAAGATACACACCGGTAGATAGGAAAGAGACATTTAAGTCAATTTCAGGAGCTCAGGCTGGTGGTGGTCTTATTATTATGGGTTATTCAAAGAATTTTGTTTTTGAGATTGGGTATATTCAGGGTGTGGTTGGCGCAAAGCGTGGCGGCAGGATGAATGGAGCCTTGGGATATAAGTTCAATTTGTGAGTGGGTATGGATAGTGATGTTAAAAGGCTTCTCGAGTTAGAGGCTGAGACGATTCTTAAGGTCAGGGATAATCTTCAAAGGGAGATAGAGGAATGCGCAAATATATGCTATTCATGCCGGGGTAGGGTGATTTTAACGGGGCTTGGCAAATCTGGTATTATAGCAAGGAAAATCGCTGGAACGCTTGCTTCAATAGGAATTGCATCATATTTTGTTCATGCTGGCGAGGCTGCTCACGGGGACCTTGGCATTGTTACCGAGGATGATGTTGTTATTGCATTTTCGAAAAGCGGTAGGACTGAGGAGCTATTGTGCCTTATACCCCAGCTTAAGCGATTGGGGGTTAAGCTTATTGTTGTCACAGCAGAGCCTCAATCCCCACTTGCTGAACAGGCTAACCTTGTTGTTCCTATCCCTGTTGAGAAGGAGGGAGAACCGTTCGGGATTATCCCTACAACAAGCGCCGTTGCGATGCTCGCTTTTGGTGATGCGATTGCGGTTCACCTTATGAAAATGTGCGGATTCGATAAAAATAAGCTCGCTGTTGTTCACCCGGCTGGAAATATCGGACGAATGTTGAAACCTGTTTCTGAGATCATGCACAAGGGCGATGAAATCCCCATAGTTGATGAATCAGCTACGCTTATTGCCGCTATAATAGAAATGACATCAAAAAAGCTTGGCGTAACCCTTATTGCAAGAAACGGGGACGAACTCGTTGGTATATATACTGATGGCGATATACGACGAACCCTTCAGCGTAATCCCGCAGATAATCTCCTGAATAGAAAGGTCATCGAATTCGCCACATTAAATCCCAAAACTATCCCTCCAACAACGATTGTTGAAGAAGCCATATACATTATGGAAAAGAACAAAATCACAAGCCTCCCTGTTGTTTCACCTGATAACAAAATTCTCGGTATCGTTCACCTTCACGACCTCATTCAACTTAAAACGGTGTGATATTAAATGGGTTTAAAGGAAGATTTTTTGGAAAGAATAAGGAACAGGATTGAAATTATTCGGTCCTCAGCCAAAAGAAATGGATATGCCGGGTATGACCCCTACGATATTCTTGAGCACCCATTAATAAGAAGAGCTATATATTTGAGGGATGGTTTTTTGCCGAGGATTATTGGTCCGTTTGCAAAAAAACTGGTCTATCACTTTCCGGTTTTATCAAGAAAAATATTACGGATTAAACCCACAATAAATCCCAAAGGTGTGGGACTTTTTGCCCACTCTTACTTGAGATTGTTTGAGCTAACAGGGATAAAAGATTATAAAGATGATGCGGTGGAGTGTCTAAACTGGCTTACAAGAAATTATTCTAAGAATTATTCAGGATATGCCTGGGGTTATCCTTTCGACTGGCAATCAAGAATCTTCATCCCTCGCTTTACCCCATCAGCTGTGGTAACTGTTAATATTGGATATGCTTTTCTTAAACATTACGAACTCACAAATGATAAGAATTCGCTCGATATAGCCCGTTCTATTGCTCTTTTTCTTCTTAATGACCTGAATATTGACGAAAAGGATTCAAAAAGCTTGTGCTTTAGTTACACCCCGATTGACCATTTTCATGTTCACAACGCAAATATTATGACAGCTGCTTATATGCTTGAACTATGGCAGATTTTTGGGGAGCAGGTATTTTTCGACTATGGCGGGAAGGCGTTGAATTACACGCTCGCTGACCAGCGTGATGACGGTGCATTCGAATACTGGGGGAAGGAAGATAGAATAGAATCTCATATCGATATGTATCATACCGGCTTTGTTCTTCGATCGCTTAAACGAATATTTGAACTCACCGGTTCAGAAAAAGTTAAGGGCGCACTTACAAGGGGGTGTAAGTTTTTTATCGAAAATTTTTTCACTAAAGATGGAATACCAAAAACATCTCTCGAGCGAATATATCCTGTTGATATTCACGCTGTTGCTGAAGCGATACTTGTTTTATCCACGGTTGATGAAATCGAACTTGAAACAAGAAAAAAACTTCTTAATATGGTTTTCGAATTCTGCGATGAGAAGATGTGGTCAAAAAGTGGGTATTATATTTATCAATTGAGAGGATCTCGGAGAATAAAGATACATTATATAAGATGGTCTTCAGCCTGGATGATGAGAGCGCTTGTGGAATATCTTGGTTTTCTTTTAGAGCGGTTAGCATAGATGGAGATTTTAGAAAAACTTAAAAGCGAGTATGCTAAAAAAGCTCTAATTTATTATTTCGATCGCCTGTTTGAGCTTGGTGTTGGATTTGTTCAGACATGGATAATCGGGCGAAAACTTGGGGCAGATGGTTACGGGATTTTTGTCACTTATATGTCCATAACAGGAATTGCACTTATCTTTTTCAGGGCGGGTTTCGTGAGTTCAGCAAAATATATAATTGCACATACCGATACAGAAAAAGCACGGGAACTTATCGGGGCTTCTTTTGTGGTAGCACTCGCTACAGGATTTTTATTTGGGGTTTTTATATTTATTTTTGGACTTTTTGCAGATAGTATTTTCAATGTTAAGGTTGGGAAATTGCTCCTTTTTTCATCTCCTCTTCTTGTTGGCTCGATCCTGCGAAACTACATCTCCTCCTGGGGAGAAGCAACGGGGAAAATAATACCTATGTCGATTTTCCTTTTTATCACAAAATTCTTTGAATTTATTTTGATATTTTTGTTCTTTTTTGTTTTTAAGTCGAAGAATTTATTTCTTCTTGTGCTTTCGGTCATAGCTCCCGTTTGGTTCACCGGTCTATCGTTTTTCTTCTTCTTGAAACCCTCATTTAATTTGCTCAAAGAAAACATTCTGACATTGTTGCGTGTGAATAAGGAGTTCGGGTTTCGTGTATATATAGGGCAGGTAGCAGACCTCACTACTTACAGGCTTGACAAGGTTTTTCTCGCATATTTCGGGATTGCAAAAACCGTAGGAAATTACTCGCTCGCAGATAGCGGAATGCGGGTTGTTGTGGATTTCCCTGCCTCTATAGCATCAGCATTGTTCAGAGGTTTTGCTAAAAGCAGAATCATAAATCCAAAAGTTATTAGAGCCGTTTTACTCTGGCTTTTTCTCGCGCTTTCGGTAGTATACATTTTAGCGCCGAAGGTTGTGGAATTCCTTTTTAAAGATGAGTTCGTTGATGCTGTGCAATATGTGTATCCGCTCGGGATAGCAGCTTTTTTTCAGGGGCTATACCAACCATTCAACGCTTTTTTGTTTTCAAAAGGGTGTGGCAATGCGTTGAGAACGATCTCGTTTACTGAGGCTTGTTTTAATATTGTTGGTAATATTATATTTATAAAACTATATGGTGCAATGGGGGCTTGCTTTGTGAGCGCAGGCGTTAAATTTGTAGATTTCTTGCTTTATATTTTCTTCTACAGGAGGTATATCATTGGAAAGCTTAAAGTTGCTTCTTGGCAGGGTTCTTCCGTTCCCATATGACCTTGGATTTCACTCCTCAAGATTATACTTTTTCCTTCGCAAAAGTGAACGATTTTCTCGTGACAATCTCGAGGCATTTCAGCTCAAAAAATTGAAAGAAACCATAAATTATGCGTCAGAATATGTGCCCTATTACAAGGAGATTTTTCATGCTCTTGGCATAAAGGCGGAAAATATAAGAAGCCTAAGTGATATAAGATGGATTCCTATATTGAGG
>JBAMLU010000058.1:5480-14992 GCA_039793385.1 bacterium | reverse complement strand
GGGCGAGAAACTTTATTCGAAAATAAGGGAGAGTTTCAAGCCTTATTTATTCCAGACTGGCGGTTCAACAGGGACACCACTTGAATTTTTGAACGACAAGCATCTTGACCGAGCAAGTTGTGCATTTTTATGGCGATACAGGAAATGGGCAGGATTTGATACCAAAGATAGGCTCGTTATTATAAGGTACCGTGACCTATCGAGAAGCAAGAATGACCCACCTTATGAGATTGTTGGTAATAAACTTTATATTTCGGCATTTCACATTAAAGGGGAAAATATTAGGTTCTATCTCGATTTAATGCGCAAATTCAAGCCGAAAGCCGCTTTTGTTTTCCCGAGCGCTTTCTATACATTTGCAGTTTATATGAAAAAAAATGGACTTATGAGGTATGTAAATATCCCTATCATAACGACATCGTCTGAAACGATTTTCAAACCGCAGAGGGAACTTATTGAGGATGCTTTTTGTGGAAAGATATTCGATTGGTATGGCTCGAATGAGAATGTGGTTAGCGCAGGCGAATGCGAACACGGAAATATGCATATAAATGTTGAGTTCGGTCTTCTTGAGGTTGTGGATAAAAACGGAAACCCTATTGATGAAGGTAAGGAAGGGATTATTGTTGGCACGAGTTTCTGGCGAATGGCGATGCCATTTATAAGGTATGCTTTAGGTGATTATGGGGCAATTAGCTGGGAAAACTGCCCCTGCGGACGAAAATTGCCGATATTGAAGAAGCTTGAAGGTAGGATTGACGATTTTATAATAACGAAAGACCATCGCATTGTCGGCAGGCTTGATGAGGCTTTCCATTACAGCAAGGGGATTCTAAAGAGTCAGATCGTTCAAGATGAACCCGGAAAGATAAAGCTAAGGGTAGTTAAGGATGAAAAGGTGTTTTCAGATGAGGATATAATTATTCTTAAGCGAGAGCTAGTGAAAAGGCTCGGTGATGATATGGAGATAGAATTTGAATTTGTTGATGATATTCCTTTAACTCAAAGGGGAAAGTTTAAATCTGTCGTGTCACATCTTAAAGTTGAGGATTATTTATGAGAAGAATTGCTATGGTTCTTGGAGGAAAGTTCCCGCCTGACATACGGGTTGAGAAAGAGGCTATGGTGCTTATTGATGCCGGGTTTGAAATTTATATCTTCGCTTTTGGCAAAAGGATTGTCGACGAATACAATAAGATAAAGATATATTCTTGCGAAAGGACACCTTTTTTCCCGAAGAGAGCGGTTGAAAATATGAGATTTTTTGCTTTCCATTATCACCCCAAATTTGCAACTTTCATTCGGGCTGGCATAGAAAAATTAAAACCTGATGCAATACATATACATGATATTCCATTTTTCAAAACCGCTTATTTAGCAGGAAAACTACTTAACACAAAATTTGTCCTCGACCTTCACGAAAACTACCCCGCAGCACTTCTTGAATATCGTAAGGGTAAGCGTGGGATAGAGTGGTTTAAGTATTTTTTAGGCGGGAATTATAAGGCGTGGAAAAGATATGAAAGGTGGTGTATAAAGCGAAGCGATGGGATAATTGTTGTTGCTGATGAATCCCATAAAAGGGTTGTTGATCAATACCGTATCGACCCAAACAAGATTATTGTTGTCTCTAATACGCTTGAAAAAAGTATTTTCGAGTTACCATTTGATGAGAGATATTCATCAGAGATAAGGAATAAAGGCAAAATTTTGCTTCTTTATCTTGGCGGATTTGGTGCACATAGGGGAATTGATACAGCTATAAAGGCTGTGTGGTATATTAAAGATAGATGCCCAAGCTTGAAATTGCTACTTATTGGTGGGGTTAAGGAATACATTGAAAGGATAAATGGGCTTATAAAGAGCCTTAATGTGAGCGAATTTGTTGAGGTTATTCCATGGCAGGATTATAGAATGGTGAGAACCATAATAGAATCCGTTGACATATGCCTTGTGCCACATAATCGAAGCGAACATACGGATACAACTATACCGCATAAACTTTTCCAGTATATGGCGTTTGGTAAGCCAGTTGTTGTTTCTGACGCTCCACCTTTAAAAAAAATCGTTGAGAAAGAGCGATGCGGGCTTGTATTTGAGGGCGGGAATTATATTGACCTCGGCGAGAAAATCCTCGAAATTATCCCAAAAATGAGAGAATTCGGTGAAAACGGGAGAAAAGCAGTCCTTGAAAATTATATCTTTGAAAAGACTGATGGCAAAAGGCTTGTGGAATTTTACAGGGAGCTTTTGAAATGAAGACGGCAATTTTCATAAACCCTAAGTTCCACAAAAATATTTGCACCCTTATTGCATGGAGAAATAGATTCTCCCGATGGGTTAAACATATGCCTAAATATGGGTTTTCTTCGTTGGTTATCGAGCCTGAGAATAAAAATAAGATTGATAAATTGAGCTCACACTCCGTTATTGTTGTGCCACCTATTGAAAGTGCTATAGAGATTGCTCTCAGACTTAAAAGGGAAAAGGGATTTCCGGTTGTAATCGACTTGTTTGAAAATTTTTCGGATACGTTCTTTAAGAAGCTCTTTCTCAATACTTTCGATTTCTTTATTCTCCCTACAACTCGCGCAAGGGAGGAGTTTCTTAAGCTAACAGGTATGAAACCTTGCCAAACGCAATTCGTTTACGACTCGTTCGAGCTCGAGAAAGCAAACCCTGATACCATTTCAGACCATACTTTTCACTTTAGCATCATCTCGCAATACAACTCAAAAGAGAAAATGGATTTCATTTTGCGTGCGCTCGAGAATGTTTCGAGTGGGAAGAGTGATTTAAGAGAGAGGCTCAATATATCGTTCTATTTTGCTTGCGAAATTGATTCTAAAGGGGTGGAAGAATTCTATCATATAAGACCACCACTTGTAATAATCAACGATTTCGGTGTTGGTGAGGCACTTATGAGACAATGCACGCTCGTTGCCTTAGGATTAAAGGTTCCGACACTTGCAATAACCAATAGTGATAATATCCGCGATATCGTTATATTTGAGCGGATAGGGAGTGTGGTTTCGACAGATGATGCTGAGAGTATTGCGGAGGCAGTTGAATATATATTAATGCTTTGGGAATCAAAAAGATTTGCAACTGTTGTGGAGCCAAGGCGATGGGGGTATTTCTCCTCAATGGTGCAGACAGGGTTTTTCGTTTCCGTATTAGAAAGGGCTTTATCAAATCGATCATGATATGAGAATACTTTTTATAACATATTTCTATCCGCCTTTGGGAGGTATACCGCCGCAGAGGTCAATTCGGCTCTCAAGGAAATTGGTTCAGCAAGGTGTCGAAATTATCGTTCTCACAACATCAAATAGACTTGGCTGGACAAATATTGACGAAACCCTTCTTGAGAAGGTCAAACAGGTCCCAATAATAAGAACTCCATCACCCGGCACAGATGCTCTTTATAAACGCCGACCGATTTTCACTCAAGGGATAAAACTATTATTTATCAAGCTTCTCAATGTTCTATGTATGGATTATATGTTCGCATGGAATTTTACCCTCTTTTTCAAATGCTTTTCAATAATCAAGAGAAAAAGAATCGATTTCGTGTACAACTCTACCCCGCCTTTTAGCCCATTTCTAACAACAGCTCTTCTGAAAATATTCTTCCCGAGGCTCAAAATTATAGGCGATTTTCGCGATTCATTTTTAAAATATCCCGGGATATTCAAAAAAGGGTTGTGGATAAAAAATGTGATAAGATATGTTTTTTCTTGCATATGGGAGAAGATTTTGCTGAAACATATCGATATATTTTTTGCTGTGAGTCCGGAAATCCTTGATGAAATGAGGAAAAAGACAAAAAACCGAAGGGGCAAAGTTTTTGTACTTTTGTATAACGGATATGATGAGGATGATTGGTTGGGGTTGCCGAAATATGAAAAAAGCGAGAAATTCCGGCTAACTTATACAGGAACATTCCCGCTTTTCAGAACTCCTCGCAATCTTCTTGAGGGATATTTTATGGCACTCAAAGAAAACGATGAACTTCAAAAGAAAAGTGAGATTATATTTGCAGGAAAACTAAAAGATGAAGAGATAGAAATTATTGAATCATTTCCATACAGAAAGAACCTGAAAATACTTGGCGAGATTCCTTATAGGAGCTCGTTAGAGTTGCAGTCTGTTTCTGATGTCAATGTTCTTATATTGGGGGAACTTGAGCAAAAAGGTGTTGTTACGGGAAAGATATTTGAATATATGCGAGCCAGTCGACCTATACTTGCTATTGTTCCTGACGGCGAGGCAAAGAGGATTATTGATGAGGGCGAACTCGGTTTTACCGTTGACCCATCAAATATACGGGGCATTAAAAACGCTATTCTCAACCTATTCCAAAAATGGAAAGATTCTACCCTTGAGATTAAGAATAGGAATGAGTTTATCGAAAGTTTTGAATGGGGAACGCTTGCGAAAAAATTCTTAAAAACACTGGAGGAATCTATTGATAAGGTATGAGTTTGTGAGAAAAAGAAATGTTATCGTTATCGGTATAATAGATTTTATTGGCTATCTTGTGAGAAACCTATTATTGTTTTTTCGAGCCATTAGAATTAAAAAGGTGCCATCACCAGATGAAGTGAGAAAAATACTTCTTATAAGGCTTGATCACATAGGCGATTTCATAATGACAATCCCAGCAATAAAAGCTGTAAGGCAATTTTATCCTAAATCCAAAATATCTCTCCTTGTTGGGGATTGCTCTGAATCTTTTGCAAGACATATCCCTTATGTTGATGATATTATACATTTCTCGCCTTTTTGGTTCGAAAGGGGTGGCAAAAAGCATAAGTTTGGGGATATTTTAAGGTTAGTGAGCCTCCTTCGAAGAGAAAGATATGATATTGGTTTCGATTTTCGTGGATATTTTTACCACATACTTTTGATGTTTTTTTCTGGGGTGAAATACAGGGTTGGTTATGGTGCAACTGGCGGTGGATTCTTGCTCGACCTTATGCCTGAATATCGCCGCGAAATGCACGAGATGAAAAAATCTTTAGAACTTCTACGCTCGCTTGGGCACAACCAAATAGAGATTCAAAAACCGAAAATATTTTTCCCTGACGATTTCGTTAGTGATGCGGAACTTCTTAAAAAATTCGGAATAACCAAGGATTTCTTTGCAATTGCACCTTTTGCTGGTCGACGAGAAAAGGAATGGGATTTGAAAAACTGGGCAACGCTTGTGGAACTTCTGCTCAAAGAATATCCTTACGAGATTGTTGTTTTAGGTCAAAAGGATAGGGAAGATGAGACTGAAGCTATAATGAAAGCTAACGAAAGGGTTAAAAACATTGTTGGTAAAACTGAGCCACTCGAGTGGGCAAAGATGATAAGCCTTGCAAAACTTCTTCTCTCCGTTGATTCTGCGAGCGCACACATTGGGGCGGTACAATCTGTACCCACTGTTGTGATAGCATCAGGTATTAACTCCCTTTCAAGATGGCATCCGGTTGGCGAAAGGGTTAAAGTAATTGTTAGTGATATGCTTCCCTGCTACCCATGCGAGAGAAAGAACGGTTGCAAAAATATGAGATGCCTTAAACTTATAACCCCTGAACTTGTTTTCGAAACAATAAAAAGATTTATCGATGAAACAAATAGCTATAGACTGCAGGCTCATAAATAAAGGCGGTATCGGACGATATATTTACTCCCTTCTTAAGGAGTACAAGAAAATCAATCCACCATTCGAATTTCTTCTCCTTGGTGACCCCGAAGCCCTTAGTAATGTGGGGCTTGGTGAGATAATACCGTTTAAAGCACCAATATATTCGTTAGTTGAGCAGGTAGGTTTTCCGCGGTTAAATGTTAATCTCTTGCACTCGCCGCATTACAATATACCGGTATTCTACAGGGGTAAGCTCGTCGTGACAATTCATGACCTTGCTCACATAGTTTTGCCACAGTTTTTCAAAAACCCTTTTCTACGAAAATTCGCAAAGCTTATGATGAAGACAGCTATTGGAAAAGCAACCAGATTTATCACTGTCTCAACATTTTCCTTGTCAGAAATCGAGAAAACATTTGATTTTTCGATTAATAAAGGGATTGTAATATATCCAGGCGTTGAGCGCTCGGTGTTTTATAAAAGAGAAAGAAAAGAGATTGATAGCGTGAAAAAGCGCTATGGCATAGAAGAGAGTTATATTCTTTTCGTGGGTAATATAAAACCACATAAGAATATCGATGGAGTTATTAGGGCATTCAGGCTTGTTGAGAGCGAATTCGACAATCTTGTGATTGTGGGGAAGTTCGAGGGTTTAAAAACGAGGGTAAAGGATTTTTATAAGATGCTCTCGGATAATATAGTGTTCATTGAAAGGATAAATGATGATGAACTTGCAAGCTTATATTCCGGTGCGGAGTGCCTTTTATTCCCATCATTCTATGAGGGGTTTGGTTTGCCCGCAATTGAGGCTCTTGCCTGTGGGACTGTCCCTATTGTATCAGATATGCCGGTTTTTCGCGAAATTTTATGTGATGCCTGCTTATTTGTTGACCCTAATGATATAAATTCTATTATTAATGGTTTGTTAAGCTTAAAATATGATAACGAGCTTAGAAATAAAATTTTGTCGGAAAGCAAAAGGGTAATGGGAAAATTTGGCTGGGATAAAACAGCAACAAGAACGCTTGAGGTTTATGCTGAGGTGCTTGGGGCGTGAAAGTTGCTATAGTTCACGACATACTCTCACAGCTTGGGGGAGCAGAAAGGGTTCTTAAGGCAATTCACGAGTTATTTCCTGAGGCACCGGTATTCACGATTTACTGTAACAGAAACGCAATCCCGGATGACTGGAAAGGCTGGGATATCCGAGAATCAACTCTCGCAAAATACCTTCCATTTAAGAAGAAATTTTTCAGACACTATTTTCCACTTTATCCCATTGCAATAGAACAGTTCGACCTTCGTGAGTACGACCTTGTTATATCGAGCTCCTATCTGTTTGCAAAATCCGTTTTAACAACCCAGCATACCTGTCACATTTGTTATTGTCACACACCAATGCGGCAAGCCTGGGACCTTTATTGGGACTATAAAAATACATATTCAAGGTGGTTCTACCGATTTATTTACGATATAGTTTTTCATTATATTCGGCAGTATGATTTTGTTTCCTCAGCCCGAGTTGACTATTACATTGCTAACTCTAATTATGTCAAGAATCGCATCTGGAAAATATATAGGCGTGAGAGCGAGGTTATTTATCCTCCTATAGATTGGAGCAGTTTCTGGGTATCGGAGAGGGTTGACGATTATTATTTATGCGTGTCGAGGCTTGTACCATATAAGAGGATTGATATTCCAATTCAGGCGTTTAATAAGCTTGGTAAGGAGCTTATTATTGTTGGTGATGGTCCCGCGATGAAGATGCTAAAGAAGATTGCGAAGAAGAACATCAACTTTGTCGGGCGCGTTAATGAAAATGAACTAAAAAAATATCTTTCAAGGACAAAGGCGCTTATATATCCAAGCATTGAGGATTTTGGCATAGCTGTGCTTGAGGTTCAATCTTCAGGAAGACCCGCCATTGTCTATGCTAAGGGTGGCGCAAGAGAAGGAATTATCGAAAAAGAAACAGGCATCGTTTTCAATGAGCCAACCCCTGATTCCCTTATAGCCGCAATTAAACAGATCGAAAACCTCCCTTTTGAACCTCAAAAAATAAGAAATCACGCTCAAAAGTTTGATATCTCTACCTTCAAAAAGAAACTCCTGAATTTCATTAACTATAAGGTTGAAGAATTCTTTAGCTCTATGAGAAATTATACTTGACAGCTAAGTTAATTTGTTTTATTTAAATTGAACGCAAAAAGGAGAAAACATGAAAAAAGCGTGTATCGTGTTAGGAATATTGATATTTATAAGCTCGGTCCTTGAAGCCGAGCATTTTACATTCAATATGGAAAAATTTTTCAGAAATAAAAAAAGCAGGTATCCAAGCTCGTATGACAGAGCAACCTATTTGAATTTGTTATCATTTGGCTCGTTTATTGCGGTGCAAAATGGATATTCAATTTCGGTAATTCAAGCTACAACCCCATCCGGGGAAACTGATACGCTATACTCCGGCATTGTGAAAATTCGCGCTGTAGAGGAAAACCAGAATAACTCCGTTACATTTTACCCTTACACAGGAATGGGTTTTACGCCCGATACTATAATAACATTGACGAACGGCAGCAATTTTTTCCTTATAAAGAATAGCGAATCGGAGAATGTGATATTTCAGGCTTATTCGCCGACAGGTGAGCTCAAAAGTTCATATCCTATAACGATTTATTTTGAGCCAGCTGGTGGAAGAGCTGTAGCACTTGATATTAGGGGTATAAAAAAAGCCTATGCTGGTGAGGAAGAAGGATTTTCTCTGGCGTATGCTGTTGCTGTTGATGAGAATGGTAGAATTGACCCAACATATATGGTTACGACGCCTGTTTGGCCTATAGCATTTGATGTTGTTAGTGTTGGTGTCGTAAGCGAATCAACACCGAATAACTCGGTCGTATTACAGGGTTTTTTCTCGGACGAGAGCGGAGAGGTTGTTGATGTTCCTATGATAAGCGGAATTGGATTTTTTACGGTCAATGACAATGAGATTGAAACTGCGACAATTCAGGCTATATCGACAGCCTCACCAAGATTGACCGATAGCCCACCTCACAATATCGAGTTCCTTCCGCCAGATGTCGGAATAAACTTACTCCTCCACTCATTCACTGGCTATTCAACTAATGTTGGGTTCCCAAAGAATTTCATCGCTCTTGCAGGAACAGAAAGCGGACCAGAAGTATCCAACAATTCAACTGAGGTATTGGTTTCTTTGGTTGATATTACAGGATACTCGCCATCATTTTCTCTTGAACCGAGAACATGGGGACCGTTTATTGCCGGTGTGAGGGGATTTACTTTTACAGATGATGAGCCGGATTCATTCGGATTAATTACTAAGGCTGAGCTTCGCGGCGAACCAGAACTTAATCCGCCAGCTATGTTGCCTGTATTCACTGTGTATCCTCCCGGACGAGCTGTGAGATTGAGGCTCCTTCAACAGAGCCTTGCAAATGTCGGCGATACCGCTAAGGTCCTCGTTCTTGCCCTTGATGAGTTCGGTAGCATCGACACTAATTATAATGGTTATATCGAGTTCGAGCTCTCTGATCCCGGCAGTTTTTCATCTATGACATTCGATTACAACAACGATATGCGAATGCTCGACCGAGTTAATTCCGGTATATTGAGGATGATTGGTGGGAAAGCGATTGCTTATGTATATGACACGGAACCCGAGGAGGTTTATATAAATGTTCATGATGCCGAAACGAATATTTTTACAGGAATGGGATATGGATATCTCGGTGGTGAGGAAAGCGGACCGATTTCATTTTCCGAACCATCAGAAAATCCTGCTGTTTCTTACACTGTTTCATATTTGCCCCCCGTCTTTTTCATATATGAAAGATACATAGGAACAATCACAGCA
>JBAMLU010000058.1:0-5470 GCA_039793385.1 bacterium | reverse complement strand
AAGGGATTGGCACATTTATGTTTGTTTCTACTGAGCCCGAAACCGTCGAGCTTGATCTGCTCGGTGAACTTGGTACCGTGAATTTAACATTAGTGTTTCTAAGTATTGAAGCAGGCGGGGTATTTTTGACAAACATGCCAGAAATGAACATCCTTGCTAATAGTGAGATAGATGCTGTTGTTGCGGTTCAGTCGCGGTCGGGGATAAATAATTATTATTCCGGTGAGTGTCAAGTTATTGTGACTGAGGAGTTCGATAATGGTTCAGTTATTGTACCATCAACCATTACAATAACTAACGGTGTTGGGCGCGCCACATTTTTCGATAGCGAGCCCGAAAGGGTAACAATTGAGCTAAGAAGTGCTGATGGCAGGATTGCCCCCACAACGATTAGTTTCATTGTAAAACTTGATCTCGTTCCTGATATTCCCGCACTTGCTACCGTTAGTGATGGCATTGATACGATATTCTTCCGCACATATGATGGCACCAGCACACTTTATCCATATACATCACCTACACCTGCCTGTAGCGTCGTGATTATTGAGCAGTTCCCGAACGGAAGCGTTAGTTTGAGCTCGCCTCAAGTTATCTTGCGGGATGGAATCGGATATATCCTTATCGAGGATACCGAACCCGAAAGCGTATGGGTGACACTATTAGTATATGATGAATATCTTTCAACGGAGTTCGAAACCGGCACAATATATTTCTCATCAACTGGGATTGCCGAAAATTTGAAGCCACTCTTTAGTATAAAGCCGCCTTATCCTAATCCTTTCAATAGTTTTGTTGTGATTCCGGTTGAGGGTTATGCAAATGAGGTAACTTTTGAGATTTACAATGCTCTTGGTGAGAGAATTAGATCGGTTTACTCGGGCGCAGTTAATGGCAGAACAAGATTGGTTTGGAATGGCAGGGATGAAAACGATTCGCCTGTCCCATCGGGACTCTATTTCTATAAAGTAACGCAGGGTGAACATATTTACACTGGGCGATTGGTATACTTGAAATAATCGTGGGGGCTCCGTGCGAATCGGGATAACGGTTGGTGATGTCGGCGGGATTGGTCCGGAACTTATAGTAAAGGCAATAAGCGAATTGTCGCATAAAAGAGAGATTAAATATATGATATTCTCGCCGGAGAAGGTATTTGAAAAGTTCAAAGATAAGCCTTGGGCGCGGGATTTTTTCGACTGCGAGAGCGTTGATTTTGTCCCCGTGAGCTATGCAGAGCCTCTTCCTGTTCCTGGTGAGGAGAGAAAAGAAGGCGGTATACTTGCGTATAATTCGATAAGAAAAGCGGTGAGATACGCTTTTGATGGCAAAATATCGGCTATTGTTACATCTCCTATTAGTAAGTATGCTTTGAGCCTTGCAAAAAGAAGGATAACCGGGCACACAGAACTTCTCGGAAAACTCACTAAAACAAAAAATACTCTTATGCTTTTCTGGGGGGATAAGCTCAAAGTTGCCCTTCTTACAACACATATTCCAATAAAAAAGGTACCAAAATTAACGAAAAGAATGTATATTGAGGAAAAGATATCCCTTTTGAACGAG
Organism: bacterium; assembly: GCA_039793385.1. GTDB lineage: Bacteria > UBP14 > UBA6098 > JBAMLU01 > JBAMLU01 > JBAMLU01. Next base: position 3,907 of record JBAMLU010000058.1, on the reverse strand, counting down.
TTCTTCACCAGAATTACTGGCGGTAGTTCATCTAAATTTGCCATCCTCAGCTTAAACCCTCATTCTGGTGAAAGAGGGATTATCGGTAAAGAGGAGGAAGAAGAATTTGTATTGGCAATAAAAATGCTAAAAGAAAAGGGCGTGAATGTTGATGGTCCTTTTCCTTCGGACGCTTTTTTCGGAAGAGGTTTGTATGAAGAATATACAGTAACGATTGCTGTATATCATGATCAGGGGCTTATCCCGTTTAAGATGCTTGAGCCTCACGGGGTTAATGTAACATTAGGGCTTCCATTCGTGCGAACAAGCCCATCCCACGGCACAGCATTTAACATTGCAGACAAGTTTGTTGCTGAACCGCTAAGCATGATAAACGCAATAAAACTGGCTTATGAACTAACTTTTAAAATTGGACCCGCAAATCATGATGTGTGAAAATTTTTCTCATTTTTTCCAGGAATTGGTGTATCTCTTTGATTTTCATAATGTTATAAAATATCTAAAATTCCTATTGACAAGAATATATTATGGTATATTTTAAAAGCGAAAAAAGGAGTGAAGAAGGAGTGAAGTGCAAGAATTTAGTTAGAAAAAAGAAAAGCCTCAAGGAGAGGGGAGAGGCGAGTAAAAAAACAAGAAAACCGGTGCAAGCGCTCACTTGCACCGAAAACGGTGAGGAGGTGTGAAGATGAAAAGGCTAACAGTGGTGTTGGCATTGCTGCTTTTTGCAGCAGTGGCTCTTGCGCAGGACAGTGGCCCATTGACAAACACATATACTACGGGTCCTGCGCAAATACACATATTTGCCCAGATGGCGGGTGTTATGTTCTCGCTCGATAACACCGTGTGGAACATAGAGAGCGATGATGCTGATGGTTATCTTCGTCCAAACGAAACAGTGATAATGGGCGTTGACGAGGCTTCACCTATCAAGATTCAGAATGACGGCGGTGTGATTATTGACCTCATAATGAAGACTTACGATAACTTTGCTGGCCGATTACTGATGTAACAATAAACACCTTCGACACATATCCTGATTATGATCAGTATTATCTTGAGCCGTACTTCACTGATACTGACCCCGTAACAACGACTCCACCAACGAATGATCTTTCATTTACTGGTCATGGTTTGGGGACAGTCGACGAAGAGGTTGAAGAAGTTACTAATGGTTGGGGTGCCAACTATTCTTATACGGATAACTGGACAGAAGGTATAAACATTCCAGCTTATATTCCGGATAATCCGAGCTATGGTGACCAGGCATATATTTACTTCTTACTCATAGCGCCCGCGAGCTCGACCACGCTTGATGAGCACGAGCTAATTGCAGAGATAACAGCGAAGCTTGCTGACTGATGATGTGGCAGGGAGTGCCCCGTATGCCCAGAGGAGGCAAGATGGGAAGGATAATAAAGATAGCCGCGCTTATGATAATGAGCGTGGCTTGCCTCGTATGGGCTGCGGATAGTTCGCCACTTGCAAACCAGTATTCGGGCGATACGCCCGGTAAGATCCGCATAATGGTCAGAATGAAAGGTGTTGCGTTTTCTATTGACAATACATTATGGGACCTTACGGTAGGTGAGGGTTTGATGCCAAATGCGACCCCTATATCACCGAGATACACGGTCCAGAATGATGGCGGAGTGAACATCGACCTATCATTCAGGGTTGGTGATTCAACAGGGGTTTCGCCATGGGTATTCAAACCAACTGTAAGTTTCGCCGTTGACTCAACATACCCAGCAACAGATAGGTACTTTCTTGAGCCATATATAGATAATGCGGGAGCGACGACACCGACTATTGCAAGCTTTACAGGAACCGGGGTTACGGATGTATTCACTGAGGCGACGAGCTCAAACTGGGCGCACAACAGAAGTGCCCGTGCAAGTGGCGTAGATCTGCCTGCCTATGTTCCTGGAAACCCCAACTGGGACCAGGTAAACATGTTTTTGCTGTTCGTTGCGCCGGCAAGCTCGACAACCGATATCGATCACACGATAATCCTCGAGATACAGGCAAAGCTTGCCGATTAACCACCACCTCCTGCCGGATTGGGTGCCGGCAGGAGGTTCCTTTATCCAACTTAATACCCAAATGGAACGGGTAAAATGCAAAAAACCCAAACAAAAAAGCCAATCCCCTCTCTTAAAGCTTTTATTTTTGTTTTCCTTTTTTTATTTTCCAGTGGGAGTTGGGCAAAGGAGTTCATCGGTGCCGAACCTGCAATAATAGCATTGCAGGATATATTCCCTGGCGAAAAATACGACATTTACGAGCTCACAGGGTATCAGATTTTAATTCCGAATGCGATAGGGTCTCGCTCGTTATACCTTTTGAATGTTAATCCACCGGAGCAGGTTCGCCCGTTGAAAGGTTACCTACCGCTTCCTGATACCAGTTGGTTCAGGCTTGAGCCTGATTCGCTTGTTGTTGAGCCTTATGATACGGGACGGGTTAGGTTTCATATAGCGGTTCCGGCGGGCGATGAATACAGGAATCAAGCGTATCAGGTTGAGATTCACATTGTTAGGCGTGCTTATGAGAAGGAGAAGGTGGGAACAACAGTAGGGATTGTTCTCGGGTTAAATCTGGAGTATTTCATTGAGACGAGCCCGTATCCAGAGCCAAAAGCAAAGCCTGCTGGTATCATTGGGGTTGTGCCATCACAGTTCTTTATAAGGAATCCCTCTTTCGGTAAGGATACAACGCTGCAGTTCAGGGTTTACAATAATGATACGCTTGAGCATGAGTATTCGCTTTCCGTTTATATTCCACCGCCGCAGGATACATTGAGCATAAGGCTTGACCTTCCCGGTTCCCCCGGGTATGAATGGATACCTGAGGAGAAGAAGACTGAGTGGGTGAAGATATCGAAGGATAAGGTTAAGGTGAAGGCTGGTTCATCGGAACTTGTAAGTGTTGTTGCCCGCTTCCCAGACCTTGGCGTTCCATGGGAATCGCTTAAGAATAGAGGGTGGGAGGCTGTTGTTGCTGTTGTTCCTGACGCCGGGTTTTCTCGGTTCGTCAGGATTAAGTACTTCATAGTTGAGCAGTAGTTCGATGGCAAACGGGAGATGGCTTTTGTTTTTCTGCCATTTTCTGGTTGCCGTTGAACTTAAAGCGCTGGGGATAGGCGCTTCCCCAGGCGTGATAAGGTTTAGAAAGGTACCCTTAGGTAAAAGGGTAATAGCATCGGAGAGGATAGTTGTGAGGAATCCCAACCCATACGATAGTTGGTATAGATTTAGATTACGAGAGGAAAAGAGCCATCCTTATTTTGAGCCTGTTCCCTCTGTGGAATGGATATCAATCGAGAAGGAGAGCGTTTTTGCGCCGGCAAACGGAATTAGTGAGGGTGTTGAGGTAAGCGTTTGTCTTCCTGAGGGATATGAATATTACAACAGGCACTACGCTGGAACAATCGTTGTTGCGCCCGCTAAAACCGGCGGAATTGGTGCTGGAATTGCTATTATTGTGGAAATAGAAACCGAACCCATTCGAATATACCCATATGAGATGAAATCGGTTCCTTTTGTTTACCCAACATATTTGTGCGCAAGCGGGATTGATTCTTTCTACCTCGTAAATGATAAATATGGTAGAGCAGAGTATGAGGTTTCGCGCGTTAAAGATTTAGCGAAAAAAGAGGAAAAGGAATTTGGAGCATACGAAAGGGAGCTCTTTTTTCTCTACCCATTCAATCATATTGCAGTGAGTGTGAAGATGAAAAAGGTGCTATACGAGATAGGGGATGAGGTTTCAAAAGGGGCTATTGTGACTGTTGATAGAGTCGGTGATGATAGTGAGAGAGGGTTTACAAAAATAGAAAAATGCCGATAACGAAGGAGAGAGAATGGCGTTTTTGAAAAGTGAGGCTAAGATAAATATAGTGATG
>JBAMLU010000057.1:0-29701 GCA_039793385.1 bacterium | reverse complement strand
CGGATATGTCCTTATAACAGGAAAATACGGAACACCCGAAACATCATCCCTGTTCGAGTATATATTACCATCAACATTTAGATGCACCCATGATGACCATATACTGCTTGGATAACCAAATAATATTTTCAGATAAGAGCCTGTCCCTGATGGGCTCCCACCCTCAACCCATGCTCCAATATAACCTGTCTCGTTCCGGTCAATCTGCTCGTCAACATACATATCGTTTACCCTTATATCCGGCCATGCAAGTGTAGCCTCAGGATGAGCCGCCGCAATCCTTCCACGCGGTGCAAGAGATTCTTTCCATCTCGCATAAGCATCAGCATCATTGAGAATCCTTTCATCTACCCTGACACCAAAACTCACTGATTTTAGCAAATATAGTAAAATAACCACAAATAAATTCATATTTTCTCCTTCCCTCTTCTCATCTATTAAAAATATATCTACATTGGCGAAAAAATTCAAGCCAAAAATTATATTGATTTTATTCTAATTTTTCTTTTTTTAAAAATGAAAGGGGAAATTATGCGGATAAGGTTTTTGGGTGGGGTAAGGAATGTCACTGGTTCAAAACACTTAATTGAAACGGATAAAACCCGGCTTTTAATTGATTGTGGGTTATTTCAGGGGCACAGGCGGGAAACATATGAAAAAAACAGGAATCTTCCGTTTGATGTTAGGTTGGTTAATGCTATGGTGCTTGGGCATGCCCATATTGACCATTCTGGAAATATTCCTAATCTTGTTCGTCTCGGATATAAAGGACCAATATATGCCACAAAAGCCACAGTACACATAAGCCAGTATATGCTTCTTGATTCCGCTTATTTACAGGAAAAGGATGCTGAGTTTGTGAACAAGAAAAACCTTAAAAAGGGGCTTCAGATCATAGAACCTCTTTATACAATTCACGATGCATTAGACTCATTGAGAAATTTTGTGCCCAAAAATTACAATAAACCTTTCAAGGTTGGTGATGACCTTGAGGTAAATTTTATTGATGCTGGGCATATTCTTGGTTCGGCGTTAACTATCGTTAAATACAAGCACAATTCAAAAGAGATCAGGCTTGGATATATTGTTGATCTTGGCAGAAAAGGGCTTCCGCTTTTACGTTCACCGGTAGTGGCTGAAAATCTTGACTATATGATAATTGAATCGACCTACGGGAACCGAGTTCATGCTCCAATTAGTGGAGCGAAGGAAAAGCTCAAGAACACGCTAATAAAGACTTATGATAAGGGTGGCAAGCTTATAATCCCGAGTTTTGCTCTCGAGCGAACACAGGAGATTCTCTTCTACCTTCACAAACTTTACACCGAAAACGGTATCCCTCAACTACCGATCTATGTTGATTCCCCGCTTGCAATAAATCTAACATCAATCTATGCTGAACATATAGATTGTCTCGATAGGAAGAGCAGGAAAATATTCCTTGAAGGGGATGATCCTTTTGGATTTAAGCTTGTTAGATACACCCGCACAACCGATGAATCAAAGGCATTAAACACTGAGGTTGGAAGCTGTGTTATCATATCTGCATCAGGTATGGCTGAGGGTGGTCGTATCCTTCACCACCTAAAAAATAACATCTCCGACCCGAGAAACACAATTATGATTGTGGGGTTTATGGCTGAAAACACGCTCGGTAGAAAACTTGTCGAAAAAGAACCTGTTGTGCGAATCTTCGGCGAGGAGTATGAGGTTAAAGCCGAAATTGTTGTTGCAAATGAGTTCTCAGCCCATGCCGACAAGAACGAGCTTCTTGACTATATAAAACAAGCATCAGCGAAGGGTGATATAAAGCAGATTTTTATAGTTCACGGTGAGGACTCTCAATCTGAGGGTCTTGTGGCGCTTCTTAATGATGAAGGTTTCAAAAATGTTATAAGACCAACTGCGGGCGATACTTTTGAACTCTCATGAACTTCCTAACCCCTCTCGAAAAGAAAGTTATACTTTTCTTTATGACAATGCTTGCTCTGGGTTCAACTATTATAATTCTTAAAAAATATACTCCTTACCACATCGCTGACGAACTCATCCTCGAAAATCAACCGAAGCAAGCCACACAACAGCGAGAGCTTAAACCTTATCCCCTAAAGGTCGATTCTCAACCCGAACGAGAGATAATATCTCGCCCGGCTCCCGCAAAGAAAAAGGGAAGTCCAAAACCTTCACCTGAACATCAGCAAAATAGGGTGGCAAAAGAAAAACTTGAAGAACCACAGATAGAAAAAGAAAATGAGAAAAGCAAAAAAGAAGAACCTGTTGAAAAAGACAAGGTACTCGATTATATTAACAACGCAGACATAAATGGACTTATGGAACTCCCCGGAATAGGAAAGGTGCTCGCCCAAAGAATAATGGAATACAGAAAGAATTATGGTAATTTTAAGAGCGTGGATGAATTAAAGAATGTGCCCGGGATAGGCGAGAAGAAACTTGAGGCTATAAAATCCGCTTTCTAACAAAAAGGAGGAGATGTGAAGAGAAAAGAAAATGGTGTAGAACTGCTTGATATAGCGATAATTGTGCTTGTAATCGCGGTTATAGTTGCGATTCTCACACCAAAATTTAGAGAAGAGAAAAAAAAGAAGATAACGGAAGAGTGCAGGAAAGAGATAAAGGCACTAACTGAGGCAGAATTTCGATATTTCAGGGAGAGCTGGCGAAAGTCTTTTATATCGCCGGATTCGCTTGCAAGGCTTGATTCGCTCGCAAAGGAATACAAAAAGAGGGGTAGAAAGGTTCCTTTCGAGATACCAGATTCGACAAAAGTTGTGCGGGTTTTTACCGATGATATAAATAAGCTTAAGGAATATTTACCGAGTTGGGCTGAAAGCTTAGCTGTTGATGGCAAATGCCCACTTAATAAAGAGGATTATATAATCATCGTGAGAGATTCTACATTCTTCTCAATTACCTGCCCCAACCTTCACGGAGAAAGTGTAAAGGGAATATATTCATGGGAGAAAAAATGATAAATGCCTAAACTAAAAGGAGAAGTTGCAAAAAGAACCTTAGGTATAGTTATATCTGATAGGGAAATAATTGTTGTTGAGGGTAAAAGGAGCGGGAAGAAGTTTTATCTATTGAAAGCTGCGAGGGAACTGATCGGCGACAAAGGTATTGTAGAAAACGGAAGGATAGTAAGTGAGAGTGCCTGCATACTGAAACTCCGCGAGCTCATTGACCAGATAAAACCTGAGGCTGTTTTCGCTAGTGTCAATATTCCAGCAAACCTCGTTCTTCTGAAAACAATCCCACTTGACCCAGATATAATCGAGAGGTTCCCCGATTGGATGGAATGGGAAAAAGAGAAGCATTCGGTAGATGCCTCAATAAAAAGCGAATTGAGTTATCTACCGATTGGAGCAAAAACATCTGACGGTGAACTCTATCTTATGGCTTCAGTGCGAAAAGATATCATCATTGAGAGGAAAAGGGTCATTGAGGGTTTGGGGCTAACTCTTATCGCAGCGGACCCTGACCCTGTTGCTGCATACAACGGATTTATAGCCTCTTGCAGAGAAGATGACGAGAGCAATTATCTTTTTATTGATATTTCTCTTCCGTTTTATACATTCTTTGCCACATTCAACGGTAAGTTTGTTTACGGTGGGACAAAAGTAACATCAGTGGATTATCATGGCATAGAAAGGGGCAACCCGCCACAGGTCCTCTTCGATTCCCTCGCACGCGAAATCCATCAATCAGCCCTCGAATTCTTCGCCCCCTACGGAGATTTCCCACAGAACGCAACGGGTATCATCCTTATAGGTTATTTCGCTCCATCAGAAACGCTCAAAAACACCCTCGGAAACTTTTTCCTACCACCTATATTGAATACTATTCCTTACGACAAGAAAAGGCTCAAATTTAAAGTTGGCAAAGATTTCGGGAATGTGTGGGGAGCATACATTAAAGGATGTGGACTTGCACTACGGAGCATAAATGAATGAAAACATCCTGAAACTGAAACTATACAAACCCGAACTGGAAAAGGCGGTCCCAAAGAAATCCCCTTATCGAAAAAGAGTATCGCCATCATCAATTATTGCTGCCGTTATCCTTATAGGCGCTATTTTTCTTGTAATTTTAAAGTGGGAAAGCATTGTCGATATACTTTACAAGCCAAAGGCTATATACCTGAAGTTTGCGGCTAAAAGCACATACAAACCGAGCCCACCTGATACAATGCGTCAGCGACAAATCGCCGATTCTCTTGCAAAATTGGTTCAGCAAAAAGTGATTACGGCGCTCAATGTGATTGATTCAATTAAGCTTTCTATGCGATGGAAAAGGGGGATAATTGATTTTCTGAAATATTTCCCGCCTGGACTAAATCCGAAAAAAGTTTATACCATTGACGATGAGTTCATAGTTATTGAGGGCACATCAAAAACGAGAGCCTATCTCGACACACTCATAGACCTTGCTGTTTTAAAAGGGGCGTTTATAAACTGTGAGATTATAAAAACCGAGCAAACATCAATCGGAACGAGATATCTCATGCGAACGACAAAACAACCTGTTGAAAGGGTATGGGACGACAATTTCGTCTCGATACAGCCATACAAGAGGAAGGAAGTTTTAGATAGAATTGATTCTCTTTCCCGCGCAGCAGGTCTTACTGGTAATATCACACCACTTGATGAGGAAATCCACGGCGAGGATTTTAAAAGATATCTCCTTCTTTTTCACGGACGTGGAAGCACAAGCTCGATTGTTGAGTTCCTCGAAGGTATTGATAAGCTTGAATTTTATGTGCAAATTATCTCATCGGGAATTGAGTTCGCCACTATGAATAACAGGTTAACCCTCCTTATGGGATTGAACTACTTGACCCCAAAGATGAGCACACCAAAAGGTGAACAGACAAATTTACAGTAAGACGATTCTCTTTGAATTGTTATTTTTCTCCCTTGTCTGGTCCAAAGGCATTGATGAATTCCTGCGAGCGCAAAATAGTTTCCCATATATTCTTGGGCTTATTGGGCAAGGTGGTGCAATCGTTGAAATGAAAAACTACTACCCAGAACTTCAACAACAACTTTACAAAAGCGGACTCCGCATAATAGTGCCTTCTTATTCTAAAGGGCTTTCGCTATACATCTCACAGGAAAATCTTGATATACTGAAATTTCTCTCAGCTGAGATATCGTTTGGAACAAGGATTTTCAGGGCAAAAGATATTGTGGATGAGGAAGAAGGCATAGGATATTTCGGCGGAGTCTCTCTCGAATTCAAAAGGTTAGAATACGAGGAAAGGAGATTCCATCTTTCTGAGCCCGACCCCCTTTTCATAAAATACGGTACCGCAAAAAATAAATTTTCGTTTTCAGCAGGTATAGCTAAAAGAACGAGAATTTATAGGCTCGGAGTTCTTATCGGAGAATTCATTCTCAAAGACGAAAATCTTCAAGAAAAAAAGGATAAGAAAACCAATATGCCCATAAAATTAGAGTGCGAATACAGCCTGAACAAATGGATTTTTCTTAACGGGATGCTCGAATATGATTGCAATTTAAACGCTTATATCACAAGCGAAGCCTGGATGAAAGAGGGGGAAATTGGCATTAGACTTGGCGCGAACCTGAATGGCTCGGGTATGGGGTTATCATTGAGACCCGAAAGCGAAAAAGGCATTGAAATCCGATATTCAATTTATTACCCTTATCATATGGGCGGGATGTTGTCGCATCAGGCATCTTTTATCTGGCGAATGAAAATGATTCCACCTGTTTTTCCGGATATTATTCCCGATGATATTTCCCTTGTCAATCCTCCCGTCGCAACCGTCCCAAATTCGCTCGAGCTCACAATCCTGAACGATGGCAAAAGAAGAGCATCTTCATTCAACTCCGCTTTATTAGAAAACGGGAAAAGGATTTTCGAGTTTAAAATCCCACCCCTTAACCCTCACGCAAGAACGAGTTTAAAAATCCCCTACACACCAAACGGAAGCGGGATTATCTCGCTCACAATTGAAACCGATACCAAAAACGAAATCATTGAAAAAAACGAGGAAAACAATAGGCTCGAGAAAACCTTGTTTATCCATCCATACCCCAGAATAGCACTTGATGCATTAGGAGAAACATTAACCCTTGTGCAAAAAACGGATATATTCCGGAACGAACCGCTTGTTCCTATAATATTTTTCGGAGAAAATTCTGTTGAGGCTGATTCGTTATACTTTAAAACGATATGCGAAATTGCTAAGAGGCTCAAAGAGAATCCCGATATCTTGCTTGAGATAAGAGGCTACTACGATATTGATGGCGATAAAATCAACAATATAAGCGATGGTAAGGAGCTTGCAATCGCTCGGGCTATGGCTGTTAAGAATGCGTTTGTGAAAATAGGGGGCGATGATAAAAGGTTGATGGTTATTAGTGATGGATATGACTTTTCAGCGAAAAGGGCATATAAGCAGGATTTTGAGGGCACAAGAAGAGGTAAAAGGCTCATTGCTGAGGAAAACAGAAGGGTTGAACTAAATGCGCGACTTAACGCACAGGAACTCGTTTACTCCGAGCCCGGCGATAGCCTCAACGACAAATTTCTGGATAATTTAAGTTCACTTGCACCAATAATAGAGAGAAATCCATCACTTATAGTTATGGTAAGTCTCATAGGTGGGCAAAAACCCACATCCGATTACGATATATACCTTCGATTAGCAAAAATAGCCGCACAAAAGATAATCGAAAACCTTCCTCCCCAAATAAGATCAAGAGTATATTTCGAACACGTCCCAGAAGAAAGCGATTCCGTTAGATTGAGAGTTTCTCTTCTCGCATCACCCATATTGTTCGATCCGATTCAAATTGAGAAAAGAGCGGTTTCATACCAGGCAAAACCCGAGAATTCTTATGTTAAATTTGTTCCAAAATTCGCGCTTAGCCAGAAAATAAGCCACTACAAATTAATTGTTGAGGATACTAATGGGGATATTTTCTGGTTTTCCGGGGGCGAAACCATTCCCGACACCATAGAATGGAACTGGCAAAACAAAAAAGGCGATTATCCATCAGTATGGGAGACATACAGGGCTAAGCTTATTATCCGTGATGAGTTCGGTTATACAGCTGAATCGGAGCCCGTGCCACTTTTCATAAACCTTGAAAATATCGAGAATCTGAAAGAGAACCTCATTCTCACACAGTTTATCTTTGGCGAGACCGAAAGCGAAGTAAAACATCAAAACGCAAGAATAGAATATATCGCCCGTCAAATCCTGAACCGGCTAAGGAATGAAAGCGATTTTTCGATAGAGATAAGTGGGCATACAGATAATGTTGGGGTTAAAGAAGGGAATATGCGATTGTCCCTCGAAAGAGCCAGAACCGCTACCGAAAAGCTGAGAAACTATTTATTTGAGCTAATCTCTTTTACAAATGAAAACGAGCTCGAATCATTCTTGCAAAAGAAGAATATAAAATTAAACTACAAGGGACTTGGCGATACAACACCACTTACAGTTGTAAACTACGACGAAAATAGACCGGTCAACCTCCTATTGGGCGATAACAATAATCCTTTGGGACGAATAATAAATCGCCGGGTTGAGATAAATTTCAAAAAGGAGCAAAAGTAATTTTCAAAAAAGAATACGGATTTATATTTATTTAGTATGAGGAAAATTTTCTTTTTGCTTCTTTTGTTTTTCGGTTTTAAATATCCGGAGCGCCCGATAAATTTCGTTAGTGATTTTGCAAATGTTATCGATGATGATTACGAAAGAAAGATAAATGCTCTTCTTGCCGAGCTTAAAGAAAAAACAGGGGCTGAGATTGCCGTTGTTACGGTTGAAACGAGCGGGGGCGAAGATTTTGTGATGTATGGGGTTAATCTGTTTAAGAAGTGGGGAATAGGGGAAAGGGGCAAAGACAACGGCGTTCTTGTTATAAATTTTATTAAGGAGAGATATATTCGGATTGAGGTTGGATATGGGCTTGAGGGTATTATTCCTGATGGTCTTGCAGGTGAGATAAGGGATAAATACTACATACCATATTTGAGACGAGGTGAATTTGGGCTCGCACACTATTTAGGTTCTCTTGCATTAGCCACACGAATAGCCGATGCATATGATGTTAAACTAAAAGCAGGCTCAAATATCCAAGCCCATCGAACCGAAGAAAGAAATTACCTCATAGATTACTTAGCCTTTTTTATAGCCATTATTATTCTTATTGCAATCCTTTCTACTCGCTTAGTGGTTGCACCGGGCAGACGAGGATCCACGATTTTCTGGGGCGGATTCGGTAGCGGGGGTGGATTCTCCGGCGGCGGTTTCGGTGGATTCGGTGGCGGAGCTTCAGGTGGCGCAGGCGCCGGAGGTCATTATTAAAAATAATTAGTTGACATAATCAAATATAAATCATAAAATATATTTATGAAAAAGCTCTTTGTCCTAAATATACTCGCGATTTTCTCCTTTTTATACGCTAAAGATAATTACAAAATCCCTAAATTTTCCGCGGTGCCTTTCTTTTTTATTGGAGGTATGGATTCCTGTAGGGTCGAGTTCAATATCTCGCTGAAAAGCACGGAACTTGTATTTATAAGATCAGGCTTAAATTTCACGGGTTCTTTTGAAATATCTTTATATGCTTTCAGGGAAAATAAACTCGTATCGAGCCACACATTAGACACAACAATTAATTTTTCCACCTACGAGGAAACTACGCTTGAAAGGAGAATAAGGTTTAAACCCATCTCGATTGTTTTGCCGTCGTCAACATACCGCTTCCTTATTAAAGCGCTCGATAAGAACTCCAAAAAAGAGGCAATATTCGACACAACAATAGCCATTCCTCGCTTTGGAGAAGATGAAGAATGGACAAGCTCAATCCTGCTTTTCGAGGAAAACGATTCCCTCCCATCGCTCAATAATATGTTTGCCATATCAACCAATAACATCCGCTTTTACGCTGAACTATATAATCCTAAAAAAGGTATCAAAGCAGCAATAAAGCTTTACAATGCGAGCGGAGCGAGAATTATGAAACCTGTTGACATACATGAAGGGACGCTCAGTGGCAAAATAGAACTTCAAACTCTTTCCCCTGGAACTTATAAATTCCAGCTCATCCTTGATGATGGCACGAAAAAATTCAAAAAGGAGGTTCCTTTATATCTCTCGCTTGAATCTAACATGTTTATCGAGATGGATTTCAACAGCCTTCTTGAACTTTTGTCTTATGTGGGGACAAACGAGGAACTTGATAGTCTAAAACAAGCTTGCGATTCTTTGAGGGTGAAACTTCTTGGCTCTTTTTGGTCAAAACGAGACCCTACCCCAAATACACCAGTAAACGAAGCAAAAGAGGAATTCTTTGAAAGAGTACGCTACGCAAATGAACATTTTAGCGGGTTAAGGGATGGCTGGCGAACCGATAGAGGAAGAATCTATATCACTTATGGTCCTCCCGATGAAATCGATTCTCATCCGTTCGATATAAACAGCCCCCCATACGAAATCTGGTATTACTATACGCAAAGATTGAAATTCATCTTTGTCGACAGGAACAACAACGGAGAATATGAACTTTATAACACTTACAATAATCTTCGTTAGTATCCCGTTTTATCTTTTCGGGATACATATAGAGGCAGACCACGCCATATTCAAACTTCCAGGTGATACGCTCGTCTATGCTGAAATATTCTATTCGATCGAAAGAAGCGAGTTGCCATTCAAAAGATTAGCCGATAATAGTTTTCGGGCTGATTTCACACTCTATTTCGAGCTCCTCGGTCTTGATAAAACCATCATTGATACAGCGAGTTTTCCGCTCGCAGTATCGATTAAAGATTCTGAAGAGATAAATAAACCTTACTACATATACGACTACTTGGGCGTAGCTATTCAACCCGGAACTTATATCTACAATCTATTCCTCAAATTCGATTCCCCACAATACAACGCCACACTTACTGACACTATAGTGGCTACACAATTCGGAAAAGAGGATATATCTATAAGTGATATCCTTCTTGCCGCCTCGGTAACTGACGCAATAACTTCGGGTCCTTTTGTCAAATACGGCAAAAAGATTTTACCTAACCCGTCGAGAATCTATAATGAGGATATACCGGTTGCGTATTACTACGCAGAGATTTACAGGAACATAAGCGATAAATCAGAATATAAAGGTGAAATACAAATATACGACAAGAACGGCAAACTAATAAGAGGATTTGAGCTTGGAGAGATAACCTGGGTTGAGGATAAAAGCATAATAATAAATGGGTTCAGTGTTGCAGGATTGAAAACAGGCGAATACACATTGAACCTTGTTGTCAAAAATGATAGATTAAAGAGTTTCACAAAAAAGAAGAATTTTTATGTTATTAGAAAATCTGATAAGTCAGTGATAGAGAAAAATCTTGAAATAGAGCGGCAAAAAATGTACTATTTTGCGACCTCGTCAGAGCTATCCCTCTTTGACAAGCTCGAGCCTATAGGGAAAGTTGAATTTATAAAATCATTCTGGGAAAAGCGTAAAGGTATGAGCAAGGCTACTATTGATGAAAGATATTCGTATGTGAACAGCAGGTTTTCCACTCGAAAGTTCAGGGAACCTGATGGATGGAAAACCGACCAGGGAAGGATTTATATCCTTTATGGTCCACCCGATAATATCGAGAGACACGATATGACAATGCAGAGTAATCAATGGGAGAAATGGGAATATTATCATGTTGATAAAGGGATTTACTTTATATTCGCTGATATTTATAATATAGGAGAGATGAAGCTCATTCACTCGAATGCGAAGGGTGAAATTTACGATGAAAACTGGATGAAAAAGATAACCAGAAACCCATCATATTTTCCTGAAGGAGAGTAGGACGAGAAATAAGGAGGTATAATTAAATGGCGAGCGAAATCCTTACAAGACTTTTAAACTATTGGAATAATAAACCATCATCACAGATATTTGCCCGACTCGGTGAGGAACTTTACAAAAGTGGACAAAGGAGCCGTGCACTTGAAATTCTTCGTGAAGGTATCGAAAAATACCCGGGGTATATTACAGGATACATAGTCTTAGCCACCTGCCTTTTTGAGAACGACCTTATTGATGAGGCTGAAATAACCGCTCGTATGGCAAACCAATTAGATCCAAACAATCTTGTTGTATTAAATCTCCTCGCAGATATTGCTTACAGGAAAAGAGAGCTCGAGACTGGGCTCAGTTATCTTGATAATATCCTTGCCATCGACCCAACAAATGAAGCTATACGGGATAAGTTAGCACGCTGGCAGGAGGAATTCCGTGGAACTGTGCAGCCAACCCCACCGCCAGAATCCCTTGAGGAAGAAAAAAGGATTATTGAGCGTGAGGTTGCAAAAGCCGAACTCGCCGAACTTTTTACACTAACAGAAACGCTTACAAGAATTGAAAAACCGCCCGAAAAGGAAGAGAAAATTGAACCCGAAGCAATACCCACAACAATGCCAGAAGAAAAAATAAAAACGGCTCAGGCTCCAGCTGAAGAAAAAGTAGTAGAACCTATTGAAGAAGAAAAGCCCGAGATTGTGGCTGAGGAGGTACCCGCTGAGGAAATCGATTTAGGTTTAAAAGCAAATATGGTTCTTCCCCAGATCGAGGAAACCGAAGAGGAAATTCAAAAAAAGAGAGAAAGTGAGCTTGAGCCGGAAGAGAGAATTTCAGAAACGATGCCGAAAAGAGAAGGGTTGGACGAGGGAATCTCGATTGAAAATCTTGAAGGCATCGAGCTTATGGAAGAGGGGTTGAAATTAACGCCAGAGGAACATACAGCTTTTACGGAGGAAGATAAGCCTGTTGATGAAAGCGGCTTAGATAAGGGGATAGTTGAAGAGGAAATTGGGGTTACACCTCTTGTGCCAGAAGATAATTTCGTTTATATGCCTGAAGGTGAGGAGATAGAATGGGATAAGATTACGAGTGAGGCACTCGAAAAGATTGAGGAGCTTGAGTTAACGGAGTTCTCTCTTGATGAGGAGCTTGTAAAGAAACCTCAAATACCAATAACCCCAACAATGGCTGAGGTTTACGCATCACAGGGGAATTTCAAAAAAGCATACGAAATATACCTGCAGCTCATAAATCTCACCAATAATCCTGACGAAAAGAAGCTATATGAAAAACGGCTCAGCGAACTCAGAGAACTTATCCCACCGGACCAGATTTAAAAAATATATTGAAAAAAACCCATTATTTTTTGCGCCAATGTCCGGGTATTCTGAAAATGTTGAGAGAAGAATCTGTCGCGCGTTTGGTGCGGGAGTTCTTTTTACCTGGCTTGTAAACGAGAATGTAATAATAAATCCAAATCTACCTAAACCATTAACACTGAAATTCAAAAGAGATGAACATCCAATCGCAGTCCAACTCTTTGGTTCAGACCCCAAAAAGCTCGGACTTGCCTGCAAGATATGCGAGGATATGGGATTTGACGCCATAGATTTGAACGCCTGCTGCCCTGATAAGCACATAATCAAAAAAGGCGCTGGTGGTGCTCTTCTCAAAAATCTCGACAACCTCACAAGAATTCTCGAAACAATGAGAAAAACTACAGAACTACCTTTATCACTAAAATTTAGGTCAGGATTCGACACGGAGAATCCAGTTCACCTTGAAATACTTGATATAGCAACCCAAAGCGAGCTCGATATGCTTATTTTCCACCCAGCATCAATATCACACGGGAGAAGCGGGAAATCCAACTGGAAATTGATAAAGGAGCTGAAGGATAGAAGCAGGATATTAATCGTTGGCAATGGCGATATTAAGAGTGCTGATGATGTCTTTAGGATGAAAGAGGAAACGGGTTGTGATGGAATTATGATTGGAAGGGCAGGCATATCACATCCCTGGATATTTGCTTATGCTACACACAGGTTGAAAAATATGGCGCAAATACCACTCAGAATTATAATAATGGATGCCTATAATAAACTTTCAAGTAACCACCTATTATCTGGCATAGAAAGCGACATAGACGGTATATTAGAATTTGCACTTCTACACCTCGAGCTCCTTGAAAACGAGTATGGTCCGCTTGCACAGTATTTTGCGATAAAAGAGATACCGCCTTACATAAACGGGTTTGCTTCCGCTAAGGAGCTAAGAGTTAAACTTTACAATACAGGCGGCAATATAAAAAAGATGAGAAAGCTAATACAGGAATTCAAGGATATTATGGGAAGGCGATTGTGGGACGAAGTGTCATAAATGAGGGGGTTGCCATTCTACTCATCGCATTCGTTAGTTCCTGCTACAACCGCCCGATATACAGGTCTGGTGGGAGGTTTTATCAGATTGGAATTGCCTCATACTACGCACACGATTTCCACGGTAGAAAAACCTCAGGTGGCGAAAGATTCGACATGTTTGACCTAACTGCGGCTCATCAAACTCTCCCGCTTGAAACTATCGTTAGGGTTTACAATTTTGAAAATGGAAAATCCGTTATCGTAAAAATAAATGACCGTGGACCATTTAAAGAAGGAAGGATAATTGACTTATCCCTAGGTGCCGCAAAAAAACTTGGTATGGTTGAAAAAGGAACAGCAAGGGTTGGAATTGAAATACTAAGGTTCGGTGGCAAATGATAAAATACATAGTTAGCTCTGCACGACTAAAACAGTGGCTAAAAAACATATTTATATTCGCCGGCATTGTATTTTCAAAACACTTCTTCGAACCCGACGCCCTACTTAAAATATTCACCGCTTTCATCCTCTTTTCTTTAGCCTCAAGCGGGGTATACATCATGAATGACATATTCGACAGGACCGCAGACAGCTTCCACCCCAAAAAGAAATTTCGCCCCATAGCATCAGGAAAACTCCCTTTAAAAATAGCGATCATCACTTTAATACTACTCTTTATCGCCTCCCTTATACCATCATATTTCCTCTATAAAAAATTCTTCGTTTTGCTGTTATCATATGTTTTGCTCCAGTTCGTTTACTCGATTTATTTGAAGAAACTCGTTATTGTCGATATTCTTGTCGTTTCCCTTGGGTTTGTTCTTCGTGTTGTTGGCGGGTGCATCGTTATCGATGTTCAAATATCATCATGGCTAATACTTTGTTCAGCCCTTCTATCTCTTTTTATCGTGCTTAATAAACGGCGCCAAGAAATACTCCTTCTTGACGAAAACAACACCAGAAAAGTGCTAAAAGAATATTCCCTTCCATTTTTAGACCAGATGATAAATGTTATTTCCGCCGCAACAATAACCTCATACCTTCTTTACGCATTCTCAAGCGAGAGCTCATGCAAGTTCGGGGGACACAAACTCGGATACTCCGTTCCATTCGTGCTTTACGGAATCTTTCGATACCTTTACATCACACAAAATAAATCACTTGGTGAAGAGCCTGAAAAAATTGTGTTGACCGATTTTCCTTTCATAATTAACTTTTTAATCTGGGCTATAACCATATTCATAGTAGTGTATACATAAGTATGAAGGCTAAGGTAGCGGTCTTAAAAACATCACCCGAAACGGTTATCGATGATTATGCGAGGCTTCTTGATTTAGCTGAGTATCAGAATTTCATTCCTAAAGATACGGATATAATTATAAAACTTAATCTTTCATGGACAAAATTTTTTCCGGCTTGTTCCACACCACCATGGGAGCTTGATGGTTTACTCAATAAATTAAAGCAGGATGGATATGATTTCGATAGATTATTCCCCGTTGAAAACAAGACGGTTGTGACCAATCCAGTGAAAGGTGCGAAAAACAATCTATGGTATCCCGTGCTCGAAAAATATGGCTTGAAATTCATTCCTCTTCCCGATGTCGAATGGATAAAGTATGATTTTAAATCGCCGCTATTGAAACTCAACGAGATATTTCCTGAGGGGATATATATTCCGAAGATGTTTGTGGGGAAATCCGTCATCCACCTTCCGACATTGAAAACCCATGGACACTCCACAATAACTGGGGCAGTGAAGAATTCTTTTGGCGGGCTTTTAAAAGAGGTTCGCCATTATGCTCATAAGTATATGCATGAGGTACTCGTTGATCTTATGTATATGCAGAAAGAGATTCATCCATCTATATTCGCAGTTATGGATGGAACTATTGGCGGAAATGGTGCAGGTCCACGGACGATGCTCCCTGAAGTATGCAATCTCATACTTGCATCGGGGGATTCGGTTGCTATTGACGCGGTTGAGGCAAAACTTATGGGATATGACCCTATATCTATCCCATATATAAATATGTGTCACGAACGAGGACTTGGGGTCGGCGACCCAAAAGAAATAGAAATAGTCGGTCTCGATATCTCCACCATTAACCTCCACTTCTTCACAAAGCGCTCATTCGTCATCTGGGGCGACCAGATGCTTCGCAAAGGTTTCCTTCGTTTCCTCGAAAAAATCGCCCTTCATTCCCCGCTTGTTTTCTGGGCACCACTCGCATCAAATATTTATCACGACTGGCTCTGGTACCCTTCAATTGGCAAGAGCAGGATAAAAAAATTTATGACTACCGCATGGGGCAAACTCTTTTTAAAATACATGGGGCTATAGATGAAAGCACTAATAGTTATGCCAACATACAATGAGAGCGAAAATCTTCCGCACATTATTGAGGCTATACTGAACACAGATGACATATTTCACATCCTTGTGGTCGATGATAATTCTCCTGATGGCACGGGTAAGATAGCCGATCACATAGCAAGCCAAATATCAAGAGTAAATGTTATTCACAGACCAAAGAAATTAGGGCTTGGCACGGCATATATTGAGGGATTTAGATGGGCACTAAAAGGGGATTATGATGTTATATTCGAGATGGATGCCGATTTCTCCCATCATCCACGATATCTTATCCCGATGCTTCGCCTTATTGAAAACGCTCACATGGTTGTTGGTTCTCGGTATATTAGGGGTGTTAATGTTGTGAACTGGCCTATAAGCAGATTACTTCTCAGTTATTTTGCCAATATCTACACGAGGATAATCACGGGAATGCCAATAAAGGATGCTACAGCTGGATTCTGTGCGATAAAAAGAGAGGTTCTCGAAAGTATAAAGCTCGACGAGATAAAATCCGATGGGTATTCATTTCAAATAGAACTCAAATTTAGGGCGTACAAGAAGGGGTTTAAAATAATTGAGATACCAATTATATTTGAGGATAGGGTTAAAGGGAAGTCAAAGATGTCGAAGAAGATTGTTCGTGAGGCTGCGATAATGGTCTGGCGCCTCAGATTTATGAGCATGTTTAACAAGATTAAATAATGGATGAACCAATCCTATCTATTATTATAACAAGCTTCAATTCACAAAACCTCATCTTGAAATGCATCAGGTCAATAAAAAGCTACCCTCCAACAAAGGGCGAATACGAAATTATAGTTTCGGATAATGGCTCGGAAGATAGAAGCATAGAACTTGTTAGAAGAGAATTTCCTGATGTTTTAGTTATAGAGAACAAAGAGAATCTGGGCTATTCAAAGGCGGTTAACAGAGGGATTAAGGCAAGCCACGGGAAATATATTCTCGTTCTTAACGCTGACACAGAGATGTTCCCATCAACGCTTGACAGGATGATCGAACTATTAGAAAACAATCTTGATGTCGGAATTGCCGCTCCAGTGCTTGTGAATCCGGACGGCTCCTTACAACCAACAACAAGAGAAACCCTTACCCGAACACAACTCGCTTTTGGGCGAAGGTCACTTGCAATATTGCTCCCTTTTTTGAGAAAATACTCAGCCGCAGGAAGAATCACACCTTGCAAGATAACCGAGGCAAATTTCGTTTCCGGTGGCGCAATGTTCTTAAGGAGAAAAGCGCTCGAACAGGTTGGGCTTTTCGATGAGCGCTTCTTCCTTTATATGGAAGATGCCGATATGTGCAGGAGGATGCGCTCGTGTGGATGGAAAATTCTCATCGACCCTAACGCTCAAATCCTCCACCTCTGGGAAGGAACCTCATCAAAAATGAGAAGAAGGGCTTTCCTCAAACACCACATATCCATTTATAAGTATTTCCAGAAATATGAACCCGGCTTTTTCAGAAATCTTCCTCTTGCAATTGGGCTTATTATACATTACTTATTATGGTTGGTATATAGCTTTTTTGAAAAAAGCTCCGCACCCAAAAAAATAGAGAATTCGGATTGGAAGAGATGACCGGTTTTTATTACGAATTTGAACAACCACTTGAAGAACTCAAAAAGAAAATAGATGAGCTTAGAGAGCTCGAGCGAAGAATTGGCGTAGACCTTAAAGACGAGATATCAGTTCTTGAACAGAAACTATTGAATTTAAGGATTGAAATAAATTCGAATTTAACAAGATGGCAACGGGTTTTAATAGCAAGGCATCCTGCTCGTCCATATACGCTTGATTATATAAAAATGATAATGAGCGATTTTATCGAGCTACACGGAGACAGGCTATTTGCCGATGATAAGGCTATAATTGGCGGGTTTGCCATGTTTGAGGGGCATAAGATTGTAGTTATAGGGCATCAAAAAGGGAGAGATACAAAAGAGAACATCTACCGTAATTTCGGTATGGCACATCCTGAGGGATATCGGAAGGCGATGCGAATAATGGAGCTTGGCGCAAAATTTAGGCTTCCTGTTGTGATTTTTATCGATACACCAGGCGCATATCCTGGAATTGGAGCTGAGGAAAGAGGGCAAGCTGAGGCTATAGCGAGAAACCTTATGAAAATGTCCGAGCTTCCTACACCAATAATAATCGTCATTATTGGCGAGGGTGCAAGCGGTGGTGCACTCGGGATAGGGCTTGGCGATGTTATCCTTATGATGGAGAATGCCTGGTATTCCGTTATATCGCCTGAAGGATGCGCAGCTATACTATGGCGAAGCCGCGAGGAAGCACCACGCGCAGCTGAATCTCTTAAGCTTACGGCTAAGGATTTGCTTGAACTCGGAATGATAGACAAGATTATCCCTGAACCACCAGGCGGCGCTCACTGGGACTGGAACAACGCCGCTCAGGCTGTTAAAGCCGCTATCAAACAGGAGCTTGAAAGACTTATCAATATCCCTACCGACACCCTTCTCGAAAAACGATTCAAAAAATACAGAAGAATGGGGGTTTTCGTTGAGGAGAAAAAATGATAAATAAAAAATTATTAGAGATCCTCGTTTGCCCGGTTTGTAAAGGAGAGCTTGAATATAAGGAAAAAGAGGATATTCTTGTCTGTTGGAGGTGCGAGCTTGCATTTCCTGTGAAAAATGATATACCAATAATGCTCGTTGAGGAAGCAAAAAGATACAAGAAGGAGCAGGGATGAAAATAGGAAGATATTGCAATACAAGGATGATTGACCTGAATTTCAAAGCAGGGAATAAGGAAGAAGCGTTGAAAAAACTCGCCGAGCTTGTTTCTAACTCCGAATTGGTCACAAATAAAGAACAGGTGTATCAGGACCTTTTGGCGAGGGAGAAGGTTATATCTACAGGGCTTGGTTATGGTGTGGCATTCCCTCACTGCAAAACAACCGGAACAATAGGAATAGCAATAGCTTTTGCTCGCTCCCAAGAGGGCATTGATTTCGAGGCTGTTGATGGCGGGAAAACTCATCTATTTTTCACAATAATTACACCTCCTCACGCAAGTGGAACCTACCTTTCAATACTTGGATATCTCTCACGGAAACTTGCTGATAAAAAGGAAAGGGATAAACTTATGGAAGCCCGTTTTCCTCAAGAGATAATTGATTTCCTCAATGGAGAATACTAAATTTTTTCAACTGGTTTACTGCCTAATTGTCCACAGGCTGCAAAAATATCCTGCCCACGTGATTCCCTTATAATTGCTGTTATCTGATTTTCAAGCATGTATGCCTGGAAACGGAGAATGGTTTTCATATCTGGTGGCTCGTATTTGCTTACGCTAAACTTATTATAAGGTATAAGATTAACCTTTGATGGCACATCCTTAATCAGTCCCGCAAGCCGTTTTGCATCACTGAGGCTATCGTTTATTCCTCTAATGAGCACATACTCAAAAGTAACCCATCGGCGGGTTTTTTGCGCATAGTATTTAGCTGCCTTTATTATTTCATCTATTGTTGCAAAAGAAGGCATAATCTTTTCCCGTTGTGCATCGGTCGTGGCATTAAGCGATACAGCAAGCTTAACCCTCAGCCCGCTATCCGCAAGGTTATAGATTTTCTCAGGGATACCGCATGTTGAAACCGTTATACGCCTCGAGCTCAATTCAAACCCAAAATTTGAAAGGAGAATCTCTATAGCCGGAATAACCTCATCAAGGTTCAAAAGTGGCTCACCCATACCCATAAAAACAACGTTAGTTATCGCACCGTGCATACCAGTAAGAAGCCCTGCTTGAAGATGTTGGTCGATTATCTCGGCTGAGGTTAAATTTCGCCTATATCCAAGCAAACCCGTCGCACAGAAATCACAGCCAATAGGACATCCCACCTGTGTAGAAACACATACTGTTTTCCTCTCCTCTGTCGGGATATACACCGACTCAATTCGCTCACCATCCTCAAGCTCGAACACGAATTTCTCACTCCCATCGCCCGAACAATATCTCTCAACTGGTTTTATAACACTTATTTTTGCAATCTCAGAAAGCTTCTCTCTTAGCGGCACAGGAAGATCTGTCATCTTAAGGAAATCGGATTCACCATGAGTATATATCCATTTCATAACCTGCCGCCCACGATAAGGCTTTTCACCAATTCCAACGAAAAATTCCTCCAACCTTTTCTGACTCATTCCTTTTAGGTTTAAGCGCTCGCTCATATATTAAAAATAAATATAAATCTTCATAAGTCAACTGTGAAGAAAAAGGGCGTTGACAGAAGCCTCAATAAGGAGTAAATTATATAATAAAAAGGTGCGCCCGTAGCTCAGTTGGATAGAGCGTCGGACTTCGAATCCGCAGGTCGTGCGTTCAAGTCGCACCGGGCGCGTGATAGAATATATGTGCCCCTATCGTCTAGGCGGTTAGGACACCGGCCTTTCAAGCCGGCAACAGGAGTTCGAGTCTCCTTAGGGGCATATAAAATTATTATATAAGTTTTATTACCGAATTAAAAGCACGCTCCCGCTACAAACCACATTACCATCAACACTAATAGTATACAAATACAGTCCTCGTCTAACAGCCCTTCCATTGTCATCAAGCCCGTTCCAGTAGCTCATACCATATGGAAGTGTTCGTATAAGCTCGCTTTCCATCGTATAGATTCTTATTATACAATTTTCCCGCTCCATATGTGGGTATGTGAAATACACAATATCATTAAATCCGTCGTTATTAGGTGTGAATGGGTCAGGATGGTCTCCGCAGAAACTGGGCGGCGGCACATAGTAGACAAACCAGAATCTGAAAGGCGATGACCTATTGGGATTACCATAGTCAGGCGGGATATCATATGCCTCAACAAGCTCAACGACGACCGTTTCAGCTGTCGCAAAGCACCTCGATGCCGCCACAGGATCAAATCTTACCGTATGTGTCCTTTCATCCCAGCTAACACCACTCATCCCCAAAGAATAGATCGTTCCATTAATCGAAATCCTAATTGTAGACTCATCAACCTCACGATACCTATCGACAAGCCTAAACGAAATTGTCGTTCAACTATCCTCTATAACAGAACCATTTGCTGGTGATGGCGAACTTGCCACAGGACCACTTCTATCAACAAAGAAAGTCCAATCAAGCGGTGTTTGAAGTTCGTTGTTATATATATCATTGGCAGAGATCAATTTTACTCTCACACTTTCACCATCAGCCCAGTAAGTATTACCCTGTGGGAAATAGTAAAGTGTATCAGAACGATACACAACTCTGACACCATCAACCGTATATATATTCCCGTTAATCGAAAGAGTTATTGTTGACGGTTCGACACCATTGTTATCGTAAAGATAAATTACTACAGGTTGCGTTGAATCAGCAACAACTGCCCCCGGGAATGGATGAAGTATTTGTGCTATGGGTCCATAAATATCTGTGAAAACCACATTAATTGGTTGACTGCAATTCCTTGTTCTATCGGCTGGGTCATCGAAATCGAAATCGTTATCGTATGCACAAACGATATACACAAAATTAGCTCCAACAGGTTGTCCTGGTATTGGTTCAATTGTTCTGAATATTCCGCCTCCCAAAGAATCCATTTGAACCTCATTATATGTGCCATCAAAAACGCTACCATCATTATCCCACCATATATAAACCCCTTGACCGTCCGAGCCCGTATTATCGTCAAAAACACCTGATACATCAGTTATTCGGCACTCTATAGAAAACGGTGTCATACCACTTAATGTTTCCGGAGAAAATTCTGAAAACCTGGGTCCTATAGTATCATCATCAAGTATGTAAAATGACCATCCAAAAACACCGCCATAAATTCCGTTTGGCTCGCCATAATAAGGTCTATCGTTTACCCTCATAATTGTAACAGTAACTGTATCTCTTTCCCTGAAAGAAATTCCGGCTTCCAAGGGGTTAAATGAGAAAAGACCGCCTCCAAATCTAACACCGGGGCTTCCAACAAAAACAATCCAATAAGTATCGAGTGCGGCGCTTTCTATCATAACAAGGATAGAGGCGGGATCGACTCCGGAAAGATTATCAGAAAGACTAAATCTTATTGGCGGTGCTGTTCTATAGGTAGAAGTGTCAGGAGTGGGATAAAAATCCGATGCTCGTGGTCCCTCAAGGTCAACCCAGAACCTCCATATAAGAGGACCTTGAATTGGGCTATTCCCCTGAACATCCAACACTCTTGCAAGGTTAACCACAACCTCTTGATTATTCGTAAAAGGTATTGACGGAGTAAAAACAAGCTCGCCTCGTGAAAACGATATATTAGGCGAGCCACCCATATAAAGGCGTCCAGCAACAAAAAGCTGGACCGAACTTATGTCTATGTCAGCTTCAACATCCGAAATATTTATCCTTATCCGTTGGTGAGGATTGCTTGTTATTGTGTTAGGAAGAGGTTCTAATATACGAGATATAGGGCTACAGGGAGCCGTGTAAGAAGAATTGTCATCATCGCTTAGCCCGAAAGCGTTAACCACAACTCGAACATCCCGCTCCCGACAATTAGCCACAGGTGCATAAGTGGAGTATGTAATATAGTATCCACCACGAATATTTTCGACAATTGAAGCGAGAATCGACTGGAATGGGTCATTAATGTAATACCAGGTTCCTCCTGTAGCGTCAGTCAGGCTCCCAGGACCATGATAGGCTGGATGGTCTGGACCTACCACAAAACAAATAGCATTATGTGAAAGAAGAGCATCAATAGTCTCGCCAAGGGTGACTCGTGAATAAGGCGTACCATCACCCCTATAATGCGGTTCCGCATCAGTTATCATTATGATAACAATCCGTGCCCCTGGACGGAATTCACTCAAATTAACACCATCATATATTGCATCAAGAGATGTTTCCGGCGTATCACCACCACCTGTTGCACCAAGAGCCGCAATCCAGCTCCTGAAAGCAAAAACATCACCCGTAAGGGCAGTTCCGTGCGGGAAGTTTGTACCATCACCAAATGTCACAAGCCCTAATCTATAATTAATTCCGCTAATTGCGAGGCTATCTGCAAATTCAATTACCCTATCCCTCACACTCGCTATCCCTCCCGACATAGAACCCGTAGTATCAATCGCAAAGACTATGTCAACCCTACCGCTTCCGCCAAGGTCCTGAACGATAATCGGATACTCCCTAACTCCATCCTCATAAACAACAAAATTAGATTCATCAAGATATGAAACATTCCTCCCATCCTCATCCGTGACAACGCATAGCAATCTTATCACCGGAAATGTAGAACTTGCAACCTGTTCTATGCTAAGGTTTATGTCCATAGGTGGTGGAATCCTTATGAAAAATTGCCAACAATAAACTGAGTCGATATGATTTGGAGGGCAGAAACTCACTGTATCAGTAGCATCATTAACACAAACCCTAACCGTATCACCATCATTGAACCTCACCCCTGCTCTTGACGAAATCCAGATAAGAGTATCACCAACCCACCTGATGGAGTATTCATCACCCCTATAACTCACGCCCGCAATATCTATCACAACAGATGAATGGTTAACAGAATTAACATCGCTAAAATATATCGAAATATTCGGCTCTTGTTCTCGCGTGGAGCTCATATTAGGCGGGTTAAGAAGGGCGGGCACAGGTCCTCTTGAGTCTATTCTATAGTAAAATTCAAGCGCAGGTGATGTGGGGCTAACAGCGTTCCCAATGGTATCAGCAAGCCCTATCAACTGAACATCAACCCGCTCACCATCGGGAAAAGGACTAGTTGGCGTAAAAACAAGAATTGTATCCCCAATAAGGCTCAACTCATCATCCTCAATAGTATAATCCACACCCTCAACCCTAAGGATAATAGATGAAGAATCTATCCCGTTTTCATCGCTCAAAGCTATAACTATCGAACTTTCTGGACAACTCACATAAATGTATCTTCTTGGTGAAACGAGTCTCGCTGTTGGAGGGAACCTATCGTTCTCAATAACCCTGAATCCATTTTCAAGTGTATCGGCAAGTCCTGTTGGCAATGTAACTATAACATTCCTATATCCGAGGGTGGCTGTGGGCAAAATCCATATATCAACCCTGACAAAATTCGGCGTAATATAGAATGTCCCGGTTATATTAATCCCCTCACCAAAATCCACTGTCACCCCAGGGGTAAACCCTGAGCCCGATATCATCACGCTTATGGATTGACCTTGCTCAGCCAAATTGGGTGTCACCGAATAGATAGTTGGTGCCTGTGAATATAATGCACCAACCATAAATAATAAACTGCAACCCAAAAGATAAAAACGCATATTACCTCCTTTATATCAATAATATATTTATCTTGAAAATTTTCGCAATATAAAAAATAAAACACGGGAGCCAGCGCTAAGTCCGGCTTCCCGTGTAGGAGGGAAAAGAAAATAGTTTTTACTTTTTTATGATCTTATATACACCATAACCTATAGCACCCGCTGCAATAAGAGGCACTGCGAGGGGTCCTATAGGCACACTTTCTGGCGAATGAGGCGGTGGTGGAACAGCATATGCGCTTCCTAAAAGCAACCCTAAACTTATCATACTCGCCATCATCTTTTTCATACCCATACCTCCTTAACTTTCTCCCCTGCCTTTCTGGGGGATACTTATATTAGTATAAGTATCCCCTCAATTTTGTCAAGAGGGAAATTTTACTTTATCATCATAAGTTTCTTTTCTGCTTTGAAATCGCCTGCTTTCATTCTCAGGAAGTATACACCTGATGGAAGTTCAATTCCGCTATCGTTCCTGCCATCCCAGATTATCTCGTAATAGCCGGCTTTCTTTTCTGCCATAAGAAGAGTTCTGACATTCTCGCCAAGGACATTGTATATGTTCAACTCAACCTTTGTATCCTTAGGCAATGCGAACTTGATCATCGTTGCTGCGTTGAACGGGTTCGGATAGTTCTGTGAGAGCTCAAACTCCTTTGGTAATGTCTGAGGTTCATCAGCACCGACTGTTGATGCCATAACCTCAACCGTGAACTCTCTCCTGCCTGTTGCAGTAATCGTGAATGTATATGTTGTATCCGTCCTCATATTCTTTCTCGTTCCCGTGAGATTATCCACAAGGAAGAAACTATACCGGGAATCAATCCTATTAATACCATAGGAGTCATCGGTTTCATCAGGAAGTTTATTGGCTGGCCATATTAAAGTCACGCTTGTCCCATTCGTACCCTCAACCACAAATGTCCAGTTCTTCTGCCCGTTGAAATATGAGCGTGTATCTCGAGCGAGTTTTGTAGTTCCGCCATAGAGGAAATATCCTTTGAAACTCGGTTCAGAACCCGGAAGCGGCATATCAAGTTCATTAACATCATACATATCAATTCCATCTGTAGCGCCTGTCCTCACGCCCATATAGTTGTAAGCATCCCATGTTCCTGACGCAGTTCTTGCGGATATTCTCAATGTGAACGGTATATCTATAACGGCTTCCTTCTTGTTAGGCTTATCAGCAACCTGCTTCATAACAGGTGGTGGTGTGACAGGGTCTTTCTTAAATGGTATAACACCAAAACCAGAAGCACTTGGTGTTACCCTTACCATAAATCCTTGCCACGGTTCAATCCATTTTGACGCTCCACCGGGTGCATACGGGCTATATGTTGCCCAACCAAGCTCTGTCAATGCATAGTATGTCGGGTCAACATTAGCAAATAGAGGGTCATAAACGGTAGCATCCCAGTTTATTGCGCTGTTAAATGGATTACCAATGAGATACCAGCCGGGGTATCGCGATGAACCATTGTAAGGCAGGTACATTGTTGTATCGCTCGTATAAGGTATCCCGGTAACATCAAAATTCACATTAGGTTGATAACTCATAATGTAATAACCCTCACCCCGCATAAACCTTTCAGGAACAACATATCTTCCCTCATCAGCCTTAAGCCTCCATATCGAGCTTCTTAGGGGACCAACATAGAATGGTATAAGGTCGTCCCGCAGCTGCAAGTATATATCGTCAGGGTCGGGTCTAACAGGCACTGCTATGAGGTTCCATCCCCTGTTGAGTGTCGGCTGAACATTTATTGTGACTGTAAATTGTGAAGGTACCGTTTGACCCTGGAAGTATATATATATATTGAAAGTATGCTCGCCAGGTTCAAGCGTATGTCCCTCAACCACAACCCACACCGTATCACACATACCCGCTGGAATAACACCAGAGCTCGGTCTCACACTAACGCCCTGCGGATAAACTCTGTAGTCAAGGTCAAGCACATAAACTGTTTGGTCATTCTGGTTAACGACCCAGAGCCTTCCAAGTTGGTCAATTTCAGCGCCACCCATACCATATGCGCTACCTACTGGACCGGGTGCAGGAATTGTAGTAAGAATTTGCCCTGTCTCAAAATCAACCTCAATTATCCTGTCCGGCGAACTATTCTCTGCTATAAATAGAGTCTTCCTCGTCGGATGGAAAGCCAATCCTGCGCAATAATCATTATAAATACTGTCGACTATTGCACCTGGCGTATACCACCTTCTCTTACCCTTTATCTTGTATATAACCCCACCGTCAAAACTACTCCAACTATACCACCTTCCAACATAGAAACAATCCTCATCCGGGTCATAAGCAAGACCGACCTGCCATGTTGATGTCCATATCATTGCGGGGTCAGCAATTGAATCCACAACATTGCCCGTAAAAACATCAAAAGCATATATCTTGTTGGAGCCGCCAGCAGAGATTTGCCACATGTTCCTTCCATCCCATGCCATATCTGCCGGGAACCCATCCCTTATCCCTGGTGTCCAGTAAAATCTATAGTGAACCCCTGTATAAACAGTGGCATTTGTATCTGCCCTGAATCTATAGTCGTGATTTGTCGCCATAGCGTCAGATACCCAGAAATAGTCAAGGTTCTGCACACCAACACCCCATACAGAACTAACGGGATAACTCATTGGATATCTCAAAAGAACATCACCTCTTGCCATTGGTCTTGCGTATGCTCTTTCAGTCGATGGTTCACCGGAACGGGTTTCTGGCATTGAGGTTCTAACTTCGGTATAGTCACGCCTCATTGTGGCTCTTTGCCCATCAAATTTCTCTCCTCCCTCTATGCTCGGGAGGTTCCTCGCACCATTTATGCTAAGGTCCCAGCGAACATTTCTCGGATTACCATCAGGACTGAGATTATATGTTATTGGGCTATTCGTTGGATTGCATATCACAAGCGGGAAGCTATCAGTATGTGCATAACTTATGTGCCCTTGCTGTGGGTCAGGACTTATCTGAATCCTGTACATCGGGAAATTAACTCGAGCTGTATCACTATCTGTAACAAGCGCCCTCTGAATGGATGGGAAATACCCCTCTTTATATGCTGTAAACTCCTGATACCCAACAGGAACATTGTACATAACATACCTACCAGTGGAAACTGATAAAGCAGCCCTACCAGCTCCGCGCACTGAAGCCCTGGATATAGGTTCCCTTGTTAAAACATCATATACATAGCCACTAACAATTCCCGTTTTCCAGCCCCAAGCCTCAACATCATCAATATACCATCCGGGATAATTGTTCACCGAATTATCTGATGCGAACCTGAATCTTATATGAGTAACGCTACCGTTAAAAGGAGTGAGGTCAATAGTTGTTTGTATCCATTGAGCTGTTGCGCCGCCACCAGATTTACCATAAAATGCCCTTTGCCCGGCTATAGGGCTATCAAATGATGTACTTATTGTACCTGTATACCCTCCGACCGGCTCAACAAGCGTCCAGTGCACGCCTCCATCAGTTGAGACAAGGATATTACCACCATCATATCCCACCGTTGCTCCAGCCTCAGTGTTAAACCATTGCCAGAATCTAACATATGATGTAGCGTTCGGAAGCGGGAATATAAGCGACCAATCAGCAAGGTCTACACCGTAATCCCCATCTATATTTGTGCCCCAGCAATTTGGTGCGGAATGAGCAGTTGATGGACCACTTCCTGTAGGCATTCCCCATTCCCAACCACCGGTTGATGGCTCAGGGTTCCATCCCCCATTTGATGAATTGAAATTCTCAGAATAATAAGCTGGAGCAGATTCAAGCACGAGTGTGTCCACAAATGTTGTCTCATCTGCACTAACTGTAAATACGGGCGAGATTTCTGGCAAATATCCAAAATATGTAGCAAGAACAGCATATCTTCCAGCAAGAACATGGTCGAAGAAGAAATGTCCAGTCGAATCAGTAGTATCGGCAAGACTGGTGCCCTCAAGCCTCACAATGATACCAGCATCAGCCCCAGGAGTGTCCTCTAAATCAGCATAACCGCTTATATAACCCAACGGCATCGGAACAAGCGAGAAATTAACAACTGTTGTCTCGTCTACAGCAATATTCACATTATATGCAGTATCAGGATAAAAATTCGGATAGGACGCAACAACCGTGTAAACCCCGGGCGGAAGCATTGGGAAAACATAATTTCCAGTTGCTGAACTATACGCTACAAGTCCAAGTTCAACGATTCTAACCTCAGCCCCGCTATCATCTGTTCGCCCGAGAAGATCAACCACCCCCATAAGAACCCCATGAGGCGGTGGCACAGTTGTGAATTTTATAGCCCTACCATCCTCCAGTGGGGCAGCATCAGGATTATATGTCCCATTATAAAGATATTGATATCCCCTCGTCCCCGAGAGGTCCTCAATACCCACAGTACAAGAACTTAACCTCGTCCCAACCTCATAATACTGAAAGATTATAACAGAGTTATTTCCGGGCGTCGGGTAATAAGCAGGGTCATAAACTATTACCTCAAATGTTATAATATCAGGATACCCCCAAAAACCAACATTACTATATTCAACAATGAACCAGTGATTAGCACTGTCATAGTAATAATAGATACTACCAGAGCTCAAGCTAAGATCATCCCAGAATGGTGCAAGAAGAGCCTCAGGTCCAAGGCTTGATGGTATAGAAGAGTTAGAAAAATATGAGCTTCCAGGGTCTGGTCCAAAAGAAATCCATCCATTGGTGCTTATCCACATAGTATTGAATTCATCACCCCATAGCCTCACAGGAAATGGGGTGGGTAATCCAACATACTGGTCATCCTCGCCCTCAAGACCAACGCTCGTTCCGCTACCGCCTAATGATGGGTCAATCTCTATCCAATTGTAAACCGGAGCCTCACTAAATAAATCGGTATTGTCGTAGCAATAATATTCACCAAGCACCCAAAAGCTGCAGGTATCTGAATATCCGGTTGATGGTGTGGAATAGAGGTCTCTCGCAGTAACATAGTAAAAGATTTGCGACCAAGCGGGTTGATTAGGGATATTCGCTGTAAATGTGTCCCCGCTTGCCCTTGACATAGCGACCGATGTCCATGGTCCTGAAGATGAGGAGCCATACCTCAAGAAAACTGATGTTGTGTCAACCCCGCTTGGGTCCGTTATTACAGCCCTAACAGGATAGGCTGGAACCCCTGGGTCCTGATTGCCAATACAGGTTAATGTGATATCAGGTGGTCGCGGTTCTCTCAATCCTGCCCCAAGAAAGAGAACATCATCCACCTGCCAGTAAAAATCATTATAAGATTTATAAACAAAAGCAACCTTAACTGTAGGCGAGTTCAATGTTCGTGATGTTATATTGACGAATACTGTTTGGTCAGCCCTTGTTGAATCATAATGGAAAAGCGTATCAGTCCATGTTGCACCGTTGTTCCTTGAGAGAAGAACATAAGCGTCAGTTATACCTGCAGCAAAATGTAAAAGGTAATGCCAGAAGCCAAAGAAAATCGTGTCATGCCTCGAACAGTTAATTGTTGGGGTAATCAGCCAATCATTATGATGTTCAGCGGGTATACCCCCACCACCCCAATATAT
Source organism: bacterium (assembly GCA_039793385.1). Classification (GTDB taxonomy): domain Bacteria; phylum UBP14; class UBA6098; order JBAMLU01; family JBAMLU01; genus JBAMLU01. The sequence goes on along the minus strand of JBAMLU010000057.1, from coordinate 220 downwards.
AGCAGCAACCATCGTATCCGTAAGTGGGCGCGCAGTACCTTTCTGCCAATGCCAGTCATTTGTGTCTCTCGCTACTGGTCCATCACCACCATTTATTGTGTCCCACCCAGCAGGAAGCCACCCAGATTCAAAATTCTCGAATAAAAGCGTATCCCTTTGCGCAAACGCCGGAACAGCACATAACACTAACATTACCACACTCACCAACAAACACTTCCAG
>JBAMLU010000056.1:0-30909 GCA_039793385.1 bacterium | reverse complement strand
CAAGCAGTGAAGAAATTAGCGAAAAACCTAAAGAGGAACCGGTTGCTCAACCTGAAGAAAAGAAATCCGAAAAAACATTCGCCAATTCAACATTCAAGCCCGTCATTCCTGACGATTTTGATCTTCCCGCGTTTATGAGAAGAAAAGCTCAACAATAAACTGGACTCCATCTCCCCTCTCCTCATGGTTTAGGGGTAACAGGGAAACTCGCCCTGTTACCCCTATCTTTATCCTTGCAATTTTTAATAATTAGCCATAAATTTTTATAAATATATTCCGGAGGGTTTATGTATCCGTTCAAAGAGATAGAATCAAAATGGCAAAAGGAATGGGATAAGATAGGGCTCTACAAAACCCCGGAAAATCCAGAAAATAAATATTACCTTTTAGAGATGTTCGCTTACCCGTCGGGTGATATTCATATAGGGCATTTCAGAAATTACTCTATAGGCGACCTTGTCTGGCGTTATAAACGGATGCAAGGGTATGATATATTGCACCCTTTTGGTTGGGATGCTTTCGGTCTTCCTGCTGAGCAAGCGGCAATTAAACATAATATGCGTCCGAGCGAATGGACAATGAGTAATATAAGTATGGCTCGAGAAACATTGAAAAAACTCGGCATAAGCTATGACTGGGACCGGGAAATAATAACCTGCCTTCCAGATTATTACAAATGGACGCAATGGCTCTTTCTTAAACTTTACGAACATGGGCTCGTGTATAGGGATTATGCTTATGTTAACTGGTGCCCTAGTTGCAAAACGGTTCTCGCAAACGAGCAGGTGATTGATGGAGCGTGCTGGAGATGTTATTCGGTGGTTTCTCGGAGAAAGCTTGAGCAATGGTTTATTCGAATCACTGCATATGCCGAACGGCTCCTTAATGATATTGATAAAATTAAGGAATGGCCTGATAACATAAGAACAATGCAAAGGAACTGGATTGGGCGGTCGTATGGAAGTGAGTTTTTGTTTCAGATTGAGGGAAAGGATTTGAGATTGCCTGTTTTTACTACGCGCCCTGACACTATTTTCGGGGTGACATTCGTTGTAATCGCACCCGACCACGACCTTATAGATGAAATTATCAAACTGAGCCCTAATGCTAACGATGTTAGCTTGTATGTCGAACGGGCATTGCTTATGTCCGAGAGAGAAAGAACATTTACCAATAGACCCAAAACTGGCATAAGAACAGGGCTATATGTTATAAATCCCCTTTCGGGCGAAAGGGTTGAACTGTGGGTTGGTGATTATGTTCTTGCGTCATATGGGACTGGTGTTGTTATGGGCGTGCCCGCTCACGACCAAAGGGATTTCGAATTTGCAAAGAGAATGGGGCTCAATATAAAAGTTGTTGTTGCGCCATCAGCAGGCGAATTTGATACTCTCTCGATGGAACATGCGTTTGAGGAGCCCGGGATTATGGTTAATTCGGGTGAGTTCTCGGGTTTGAGCTCCGAGGAGGGTGGAAAAAGGGTTACTGAATATGCATCAGCAAAGGGATTTGGTGGATTTAAGGTATCCTATAAGCTAAGGGATTGGCTTATATCGAGGCAGAGATTCTGGGGCGCTCCTATCCCTATGATTCACTGCGAAAGATGTGGCATTGTTCCAGTACCAGAAAAAGAGCTTCCTGTGCTTTTGCCTCCAGATGATAATGTAGATTTCATACCAAAAGGCAGAAGTCCGCTTGCTGATATACCCAAATTTATTAATACTATTTGCCCTCGATGTGGTGGAAATGCTCACCGAGACCCCGATACTATGGATACTTTTATGTGCTCAAGCTGGTACCATCTTCGCTACCTCGACCCTAAAAACACAAACGAACCTTTCAGCAAGGAAAACGCACAAAAATGGATGCCTATCGACCTTTATATTGGCGGTGCCGAACACGCAACGGGACATCTTATATATTTCAGATTTATAACCAAATTCCTGTACGATATTGGATATTTGCCTTTTGATGAGCCGGCGGTAAAACTTTTCAACCACGGCATGGTTCTTGATAAGAATGGTGAGGTTATGTCGAAGAGCAAGGGGAATGTGGTCTCACCTGTGAATCTTATGGAGACTATCGGGGTTGACGCTTCTCGTGTGAGTATCTTCTTCTTCGCACCCCCAGAAAGAGAAATCCTTTGGTCAGAAGAAAGTGTTAAAGGTGCTACAAGGTTTCTCGACAGGGTTTATAGAGTTTTTGTTATTCATTCTCCCGGCACAAAAGGGCATTCACAACTTAAAGATGCAGAAAAACCTATACTTAAACTTCTCCATAGAACTATACGAAAAGTTAAAGATGATATCGAAAATATGAGATTCAATACCGCTATTGCACGGCTTATGGAGTTCTTGAACGAATATGAGAAAGAGGAGAAGAGCCTTTCTGATGGTTTTCGGGCGGAAGTTTCAAGGTGCTTTGCAAAGCTTCTCGCACCTTTTGCACCTCATCTTGCTGAGGAAATCTGGCAGCGGGTTGGTGATGGTCGGTCAATATTTTTATCAAGGTTTGTCGAATATGACCCTGAGCTTGCTAAGCCCGAGAAAATTACGATTCCTGTCCAGATAAATGGTAAGGTTAGATATCGTGTTGAGATTGAGACCGATTGCTCAAAGGATGAGGCAATTAGTTCCGCTCAGGAAAACGAAATTTTGAAAAAATATGTGAAAGATAAAAAGATAAAGAATATAATCTGGGTTCCTAACAGGCTCATAAATTTTGTTGTGGAGTGATATGCAATCACTTTTCCGCATTCGTGAGGATATTGTCAAAGTTGGGCAAAGGCTTTTTATCTCGGGTATGCTTCCGGGCGGTGATGGCAACATAAGTGTCAGGGTTGATGACAGGCTCATAGCGATAACACCAACGGAACTCTCCAAGGGTTTCCTTTCACCAGCTGATATTATTCTTGTCGATAGAACTGGCAAAATACTTGATGGTCGATTTAAACCAACATCAGAACTCCCTGTTCATCTGCTCGCTTATAACGAGAGGAAGGATATAAACGCTTGTGTTCACACTCATCCGCCTTATGTTGTTGCGTTTACTGTCTCTGGTAAAAAGCTTCCACCCTGTGTTCTTCCAGAAATCGTTGTTAGGGTTGGGGAGGTTGTTGATGTTGGTTATGCTACACCATCAACAGAGGAGGTAGCGCTTTCTATTAAACCTTTCATTCATTCTGCCTCAGCATTTATTCTTAAAAATCATGGACTTTTGGTTCTCGGACGGAATCTTGATGATGCGGTAAATATGACCGAAAGCATTGAACATTTCGCCAAGATTGTTTTCTTGGCTTCGCAACTCGGCAATGTTGAGCAAATCCCAATTGAGGAGCGAGAAAAACTTATGAGGATGAGAAATGAATATTTATCAAGAGGCGGGAATTTCGCTTGCAACGGTTGTGTACTTCAAGGTGGAGGGTGTATAAGATGATAGTCGGGGTTTTGCAGTTTGCTCCGGCGTTGCATAAGAAAGAGAAAAATTTTCAAAAGGTTTTCTCCCTTGTTGGCTCAAAGAAGCTTGATCTTCTTGTTTTGCCCGAACTTTTCTCAACCGGTTATCTTTTTTCTTCATCCGATGAACTTAAAAAATTCGCTGAACCATTTGATACTGGTGAAACATCATTGTTCTTAAAGGAGCTCGCAAGGATTATCAATGGTGCTGTATTTGGTGGTTTTCCTGAGCTTGATGGTAATAGAATTTTCAATTCTGGTGCTTTTTTCACGAATGACGGAACATGCGTTTTATATAGAAAATCTCACCTTTTTGATACGGAAAAATTCATCTTTTCGCCAGGTGATACAGGTCCTATAGTTGTTGAATTCAAAGGTATAAAACTTGGGCTTGCGATATGCTTTGACTGGTTCTTCCCAGAATTCTTCAGAACCCTTACCCTTATGGGTGCAGATATCATCGCTCATTCCGCAAATCTTGTTATGCCTTATTTTGAATACTCAGCTCACCTTAGGTCGTTGGAGAACAGGGTATTTATCCTCACTGCCAATAGAACCGGTGCTGAATCTATAAACGGTAAAACTATAAAATTCACCGGCAGAAGCATAATAACATCGCCCGATGGTAGATACTTGCTTCTTACCGAAAAGGATGTTGAGGGGCTTTTTGCTGTTGAGATTGACCCATTCGAAGCAAGGAATAAGAATATAAATAAGAACAATAATATATTTGCGGACAGGAGGAAAGATATATATAGGCTTTAAAGGAGGAAAGTTGAAAAGTATTAATTGGATTTTCATTTTTATTTGTGCTTTTTGTGGGCAAGGAATTGGCATAGGAAAAGAGATTAAACTTGCAGAGGTTGAGGGAATTTGTAGGTTTGAGCCGTTTGTGCCTTTTATTTTTTTCGGGTTTAACGATACTGTTCCGATTAATGATGATGTTATTGATACGATTGCTTTGCGGGTGATGAGAAATCCGGGCTGCTATGTCGAATTTTACGGTTATATTGCACCATCAGAGCGTGGAGGCGGTATTCGGGCTGAGGAAGAGTTGGCTCGAAAAAGGGCGAAAGTTGTTGTGGATTTTATATCGAAAAAATATCCCGATTTAATCGGTAGGATTTCTGAGGGTAAGGGCATTTATGAGTTTCGAAAGGCATCGCTAAAGCCCGAGAATCTTAATGCCCATGTTGAGCCCGAAATAACTTTTAAAGATGGGAAAACAAGAATCATTTACACAACCGAGGCGAAAAAGAAATGGACTTATTATGCTGATGCTGTAGTTGCTGATTTTTCAGGTTATGCAAGAAGGATTCTCCTTAGTAATCCCGATGCTTTTGTGGTTGTGCGAATTCTCGATTTGCATGATGAACCATCGGGAATGAATCTTGTCTATTTGCTCGAAAAGAAGCTTATGAAAGGTATAGGTAAAGAGCTTTCTTCAAAGGTGTTAGTTACTTTTGAAAGCGGTGAGAAAGAAAATGAAGCTCGGGCTGAACTTATGATTTCCGGGTCCTATCTCTTGTGGGCACCCTGCAAAAGCCCTACCAACTTATGCTCGGTGGCTTTTTATGGGGATTCTTTAGTAAAACTTCCACCTTATGCAAGTGAAACAGCAAGTAACTGTTTTATTCGTTCTAAAACCGGGCTGCCGCTCGCTTACAATGTTTTCGGTAAGTTCAGTATATTTTCGACGCTCTCGCCTTTTTTCAATTTTTTTGATGATATTGTGCTATGCTGTGATTCGCTTACTACAACATATGAACTTAAGGTTGACAAGCTTAAGTTTCAACTAACAAGTATGATTTTTGCCTCAGATACAGCTTATAATTCTAATATGCCGTTTGTTCTTTCTCTTGTTGGGAGAACTGTTGCTGCTTATTCAGGCAAGCTTGACAGCATGAATATTTCTGTTGAACTGTTGCGCCCTATATCACAGGGATTGAGCTCGGCACCATCGAAACTTGAGAATTTCGTTGATTATTTGCGAAAGGCGATTGGATATGCTGCAAGGGTTGAGCCCGAGAAGCTGGAGAATTGGTTTGTCTCGAACAAAATTCATATTGAAAGTGGATATCGGGGAAATGAGGAAAATTCAGGCTTTGGTGATATGTTTGCTTTGAGCATCAAACTTTTCAAAAGCCGAAGATGAAATATGCATTTGGGATAGATATAGGCGGAACTAACACAAGGGTAGGTTTGGTTGACGAAACAGGTAATATCATTACGCTCGAGCGGTTTCCTACGGAGATTGAAAATCCGTCTGAGACATTTTTGAGGCTCTCAAACTGGATAAACAATATAAGGGTTAATTACAAAGAAATTGAGGGTATTGGGGTAGGGTGTGCTGGTGTGGTACGCGTTAGTGATGGTGTTCTTTTGTTTTCGCCCAATCTTCCTTTATGGAGGAATATTCAAATAAAATTGAGCCTTGAGTCTCTCACAGGAATTCCTGTTGTTGTGGATAATGATGCTAATCTTTTTGCGCTTGGCGAATCTATATATGGTGCTGGAAAAGGAAAATCAGTTGTAATTGGCATAACTATTGGAACAGGCATTGGAGGCGGAATTATCCATAATGGTCGGGTATTTCACGGTACTTTCGGTGGTGCAGGTGAACTTGGTCATGTTACAATTGTACCGTATGGACCGAGATGTAATTGCGGAAATTTCGGCTGTGCCGAGGCTTTTGCGGGTTCTTATGGGATTGAAAGAAGAGCAAATGAGATTTTCCTTAGATATGGAAGAAAATTTAATGATAGGTTGACACCAGAACTCATTGGAAAACTCGCCAAAGAAAACGATGAGCTTGCAACTATGGTTATTAATGAGACCGCATATTATCTTGGGATTTTTTTGGTTTCGATTGTTCATATATTTAATCCTGATGTTATTGTCATAGGTGGTGGAATCTCTAACTGGGACGATTATCTTTTTGTGCCTTTACGAAAATTCGTCTTTGATAAAGCAATGAAACATCTAACACAATCCCTTTCAATAGAAAAGGGAGCCCTTGGTGATTACGCCACACTTATCGGGGCTTCTTCTATTTTCTTCCAATAAGCCTTAGAAATTCGTCTTCGTTTATTGTTTTGACGCCCAACTTTCTTGCCTTTTCAAGCTTGCTTCCAGGTTCGCTTCCAACAACAAGATAATCTGTTTTCGAACTCACAGATGAAAGAACCTTGCCACCAAGCTCAACAACAATCCTTTCTGCTTCCTCTCTTGTAAAACTATTGAGCGTTCCTGTAAAGACAAAACCCTTGCCTGAGAGGGGGAGAGCAGTTTTTTCCTCTTTTTTTACAGGCTCATAATTGATGCCACATAAGAGGAGTTTCGAAATGAGTTTTTTATTTGCCGGGGAATCGAAATAATCTCGAATAGATTTTGCCACAACAGGACCTATTTCCCTTATTGATGTTAGTTCTTCGAGGCTAGCGTCCATAAGGTTTTCAAGCGTGCTGAAATGTTCTGCGAGGAGTTCAGCTGTGTGTTCGCCAACATTGCGAATCCCGAGCGCATAGATAAACCTTGGAAGCGTGGTTTTCTTGCTTCTTTCGATAGAATCGAGGATATTTGAGGCAAGTTTATCACCCATACGCTCGAGAGTAAGAAGGTTTTCTTTTTTTAGGAGGTAAAGGTCTGCTGGGTCATTAATTAGTCCATTGTTAATAAACTGCTCGATGAGTTTTTCTCCAAGCCCATCGATATCCATAGCGCCACGACTGGCAAAATGTATTATGCTTTCTTTCAAAACCGCAGGGCAAGAAACATTTGGGCATCTAATGAAAACTTCCCCCTCCTTCACAAGCTCGCTTCCACAAACAGGGCAATTCTTCGGCGGAACTATCTCTTTTTCGTTTCCGTCCCTTGCCTCAACAAGTGGTTTCACAACCTCAGGTATAACCTCGCCCGCTCTTCGCACAATAACCTTATCGCCTATCTTAAATCCTTTCCGTTTTATCTCCTCCTCATTATGTAGCGTAGCCTTTCTAACCTCAACCCCGGAAACCCTAACAGGTTTAAGCATAGCAACGGGCGTCACAATTCCGGTTCTGCCGACATTCCACTGAACATCAAGAAGGACCGATATTGCCTCCTCAGCCGGGAATTTCCATGCAATAGCCCATCTCGGCGAACGAGATATCTCCCCAAGGATGGTCCACCAATCGAGCCTGTTTACCTTAAAAACCACACCATCCATATCGAAAGTTGCAGATTCTTTTTCCTCAAGGAGTTTATTGAAATATTCCCTTGCATCATCAACACCCACACATAACCTATAGTATGGAATTACCTTTAGCCCCAATTTTTTCAAAAGTTCAAGTTCCTCTATGTGAGTTTCGAGCTTAACGCCATCAATTTCAGCAATGTAATAGAAGAAAGCATCAAGTGGGCGAGCCCTTGTTATTTGGGGGTCAAGCTGTCTTAGCGAGCCTGCGGCAGCATTTCTTGGATTGGCAAAAGGTGGTTCACCTTTTGCTGCTCTTTCGGCGTTCAGTCGCTCGAAATCGTGCTTGTGAATGATAACTTCACCCCTCACCTCAATGTATCTGATATTTGCCGCAGCATCATCAAAAAGCCTTAATGGTATTGACCTAATGGTTTTGACATTCTGCGTGACATTCTCACCCTGAATTCCATCACCACGGGTCGAACCCTGAACAAGTATTCCATTTTCATAAATCAGCGAGACCGAAAGACCATCAAGTTTCGGTTCACCAGAATATTCAATTTTGTATGATGGGTCAAGTCTCAGTAGTTCCTTGCATCTTCTGTCGAAGTCGACAAATTCCTCGAAACTATTAGCCTTGCTTAAAGAGAGCATCGGTATTTTATGTATCACAATACCGAATTCCTCAACTGGTGGCGCACCAACCTTCTGTGTCGGTGAATCAGGGGTCACAAGCTCAGGGTATCTCCGTTCGAGCTCAACAAGCCTGTCGAATAAAGCATCATATTCGGAATCGCTTATCTCCGGCTGGTTCAATACATAATAAAGATAATTATGCCTGTTTATCTCTTTTCTTAGCCATTCAAGCTCTGATGCTACATGTTCGAGTTCAGAATTGTTCATATTTTTATTATAAGGATTATGAAAAATTTTTTCAATACCATTTTAAAACGTTTGTATTTCCTTTATGAAAGTGCCCCATTTTATTTTCCCTATGATATATCTTTGTGCAAGGGAAAGAAGTTTAGTTGTTTTTTCTTTATCTTTGGGGGGCTCTATTCTCAAGGTTTCTAATATTGTTTGAATTCCCCCTTTTTTCTCGAATTTTTCGTCGCATCCGGGATTTATAACGGTTGATGCCACATAATTTCCAGCGCTGTCATACCGTTCTAATATGATATCGTTGAACTCACGCCTTATAATGAAAAACCCGCTTTCGAGCTTGAAATCGAAACATTTTATGCTCGCTGATTTTATTTCGTGAAGCATATTTTCTAAGTTCTCTGGGGTTGCTGGTTCATTTAATGATAGAAGTTTTAGATATGCATTCAAACCATCTGTACCGTTCTCAATTATGAATTTGCTCACAAATTCAGTCCAGCATCTTGTTTCGTAAGCAAAATCGAAAAGCTTTGTTAGGCTTGAGAGATACCTGTAAAACAACTCGATAAATCTCCTTCTCTCTTCGTCTGTAATGCTCTTTGATTTGAGCATCAGATTGAGAATTTCCAATTGAACAGTAGCTTCAGTTTTGAGCTCGTCAATGAGCCAGTATTTCATATCGTTTGGCGAGCTTGAGGAGTATATACCCATACTATTTTCCTTGTTGTTTTACCTTTAAGTTTTGTTTACGGGCAAACATGATTGAAAGGGCAAGAAGAATTATGCTGAATATTGCTGTCCCTATTGATATTCTGAAAGAGGCATTCACAGTGGGTTCGAAATACTTGAATGTGAGCCTGTGGAACCCCTTTTCGAGTGGTACCGCACGGAATGTATAATCAGCAACAAGTATTTTCCTTTCCTTCCCGTTTTCGTAGCACCGCCAGGCAGGATAATAATTCTCCGATAGAAACAAAAGCCCATTCCTCTCCATATTAATCTCAACAACAAAACTATTTATCTTGTTTTCTTTTATAAGAGGGATAGATATTTGTGTTAGGGTATCGATTTGCTCTTCAAGGGTGATGTCTGGGTGTTCCTCGAGAATGATTACCTCTCTGTAAGGGAATGTCTGATCTTTAAGCCTTTCAAGGACTTTGTTGTGAGGAAGAACCTCATATTTGAAGAAAGTGTATGCCCTTGGTATATAGCCAAGATTTTCATAAAGTATCAATCCGCCGAATTTTCTTATCTCCTTTAGGAATGGGAAATCATATGGTGTTGAGGATATTACAAATTTCACATTCAAGATGTCCCAGAATTTTGGGTAGATAAGGTTTGGGGTTTGTTCGTGTCGTCCCACAAATTCGTCATAGAGGCGCAAATGATTTCCATGCATAGCAGTAAACGAAACCTCCTCAATCCCAAATGTAGCAAGGTAATTATCGGGAAGTGTATTTGGCAGAATAAGTACCCTGAACGGTTCCTTTGCGCGCTCCGCCAAAAGATATTCAACGAGCTCTGAACGAGGATAATGAGCTTCTATGCTCGTTGTTTTTATGAAATTTTTGTCGATTCTGAAATAGTCAAGCCCTATAAAAACAGCAAGTATACCTATAAGTACATTTTCCTTGATTTTGCTATATGAAAACGCTCGAACGAGAATGAAGGCTAATAGTAAAGAAACAAGCGCAAGCCAAGAGTTGCCTATTATTGTTTGTATATTCGATTGAGCCACAAGCTCTTTTTGTCCGATCCCTCCATAGAACATAACCTTCCACAGGGATATTATGCCTTTACCAGCCAAAGTTACAAAAATTGATTCAAGCCCAATAATCACAAGAAAAGCAAGCCCGTATTTTTCAAAATACTCTTTGATTTTCTTTTTCTGCCCGTTTTCCAATATAAAATTTAGTCCGTAAATTGCGAGTGCGAGAAGAGAAAAAGAAGTTATAAATATTATCATACTTGGTCCACGGAATTTCTTTACGCCCGGCACAAGCCAATAAAATAGCCTGAAAAAGGGTGTATTTGCTCCAAGGGAGTAAATTAGCGTAAGAAGACCAAGCCCCACATAAAACCATCTCTCCTTATCCCTTGAAAAAATAACATAAGCCAGAGCAAAGAAAAGAATTATAATCCCAATATAATCGTTATTCAACTTGAATGGGTTTCTGCCCCAGTATCTGTTTTTCTCTCCGACGCTTGTTCCGACAAAATCATTCACGAAAAGCGAGACTATCTCCTCTGGGTGTAATGACCAGGAGGTAGCATATTCGTAGCCTGTTTTTGTTTCCTCTGTATGCATCGTTCTCATTGAATAGGTTGCAACATATCTATATTGTGGCAGAAGTTGCAGGCTCCCAATACCCAGTCCAAGTAATATAGCGAATAAAAACATCGCCAGGTTTTTCACAAGGAATAAGATTTTCCTTCTTGTTAATGTTATTGTGATAAGCCTATAAAAATAATAAAGCCCGAATGCCCATGATGCAAAATATGCCATCTGCAAATGAGCTGTAAGGATAAGTATCCCGTAGCAAAGCCCCAATATGATGTAATGATAAAGGCGTGAGGATTTAGCACATTTTTCTGCGATATAAAAGAAAAGGGGGAGAAGCGCTGTGACATGGATTTTCCCGTCATGACCCGCATAGATGAGAGAAACCATTATCGGGCTTAGCATCCATACAATTCCTCCCAAGAATGCCACAGACCCTCTCACACCCTTCTCCTTAAAAAAGAGATAAGTGAAAAGTGCCGCAAGAAATATGTGTATAACATATTTCATCGGGAAAGCCCTGTGAACAGGCATAATATAAGTTAACCAGGATAATGGGTAGAATGTATCCCCGTGCATTGCCTCAACAACAGGCATCCCACCATGAATGTAAGGGTCCCAAAGCGGAATGGCTGCATACTTATTCACATAATCTTTTAAGAAACTTTTCATAAAATATGTGTTGGCAAGATAATCCGTGCCGAATATCGTTTTATTCGAAAAGATAAAGGGCGAAAAAAGGATAATGGTTATAAGAACATAAATTCCGATGTAAATGATATCACTATTAACTTTACCTCTCGATTTCTTTTTTGACATCTTTCACCCCCTTTAAACGGAATGCCCAGGCTAATATGAAAAGTGCTATCTCGTTACAGGTGAAGATTATTCGAGCAACTATTGCAATTATTCCGGCTAATGAAGAGTTTGTTATATTTCCGGCGGGAAGAATAACTGTTATTAGTCCCTCACGAACCCCAATACCTCCAGGCGCAAAAACCGAAAGAAACCCTATTACCACAGAAAGAGAAAATGAACCCACAAGGAACGGAAGCTTCTTTATATTAACATAAAAAAAGGAAAGGCATATTAAATAAAAGGAAAGACCAACAAGTATCCATATGATAAAGTATATCAATGTAAATTTCAGCAACTTTCCCGGAGAGAACTCAATTCTAAGCGATTGAGAGCGACCCAGAATTGCAGCAAAAAAAAACCCTATAAATTCTATTATTCGTGGCTTAAAAAACAGGAGAAAGATAAAAGATAAAAATAGAAGAATAAAGACAAAAAAGAGAGGGTTTGTGAGATATTTTGTTAATGAGGCTCCTAATGTTATAAAAGCCATAAGCATTCCAGCTGCTACAGAAAGCATCTGCCCAACAAATGAGGCAGAAAACGCCCTTGTTGCTGATAAACCCTTCTCCTTTGCTATGTATGCCATCATAAAGAATTGCCATATCTTCCCAGGAATATATTTACCAAGGTTCCCGATGTAATAAATTGAAAATGTTTCCCTAAAGGAGAGCTCAACATTCATTGCATTAAGAATACTTTTCCAAAGGTATGTCTGAATAATCATTGGCGGGAAAAGAAGGATAAAGGAGATAATAATAAGATAAGGGTTAAAATTCTTAATATAAGGTTTAACTTGCTCAGCGTTTCTCGCTATATTATTCCCAATAAGAAAGAATATCAACGCTATAACCAAAGCCGAGCCGAACAGCTTAATAAACCTTTTGCTCATCTCTTTATAGCCAGTATACAGGTTCGTCTTTTTGCTAATCCGCCTAAAAGGGGAATATGCATAAATATTCTTTCAATGAGCGAGAATATGGGAATATGTGTTGGTCTATGATATGCTTTTATGATTTTGAACCCAGCCTTTTCAACGAAATCTTTTATCTCACCTATTTTCCTCAAGCCAATATGGCTTTCGTCCTTTTTCAGGATAAAATTGTGTTTCATCATTATCTCGAATATGTGGGTTGGTGACGGTGTATAGATGGCGAGCCTCCCTCCATTCTTAAGGATTCTATGGCTTTCTTTGAGCATTTCCATAAGATTTTCGTTGTTCAAGTGTTCGACGAGGTCTGCACAGATTATAAGGTCAAATGTTTCGTTTTTTAGGGGAATATGTTGTGCATCGGCTCCAACAAATGTAAGATTATCCATGCCCAATTCTTTTGCGAAACTTGAACCATATTTTATAGCATTTAAAGAATAATCAAGCCCTATAGTAAATGCTCCGTATTTTGCAGCCTCTATTGTGAAAACTCCTATACCGCACCCAAGGTCGAGCACAAGTTCCCCGAATTTCGGGCGTGAAAGTTCAATTACATTTTTTATCCGATTTCTTTCCCAGCCCGTTTTTTCCCTATAACATTCAGCAAGGGTTCTGAAATATTTATCGTGGTATAACTTTTCCCGTTCTTCATCTATTGATTGTATCATTTCGGTTCCTTTTCCAGTTCGAGATGGCTTTAATATAAAGTTCTTTTCCGAGTTTTGCTATTGCCGGGATTGAGAAATTATTTTTCGTGTACTCGAAACCGGTTCGCGCAAGCTTAATATAGAGTTCTCGATTTGAAAGTATTTTTTCGATTGCATTTGCCAATGCTTCTGGATTTTTTTCGGGCACAAGAAGCCCGGTTTGATTATCCTTTATAATATCCGGAATTCCACCGACATTGGTTCCGATAACCGGTTTTCCAGCACTTAATGCCTCGAGAAGCACTGTCCCTAATCCTTCCGTATCGCCATGCCTGTCGTAGCAGGCGGGAAGAACAAAAAGGTCACACTCCTTGTATGCCCTATTGCGCTCATCATCAGGGATTCTCCCGCAAAATACAACCCTACTTTCAACCGATAAATCTTTTGTCAGAATCTGAAGATCGCTAAGCTCAGGTCCATCACCGATAATTTTCAATTGAATATCAAGCTTATCCCCTATCATTGCGACCGCCTTTATCAAATATTCTATGCCTTTCCGCTCAACAAGCCGACCAACAAAGAGAATCTCCTTCCTTTTTGATGGTTCAGGGAAAACTACCTCGGGCGGGTTTTCAGGGAAAAAATATCCATCATAAAGGATTTCCGATGGGCACCCGAATTCATCGATGATCAATTTTTGTGTAAAAGAGGAATTGGCAAGCAGAAGCGAGCTCTTTTTAACATAATAAGAAAAAGCAGGTTTGAATATCCTGAACTTTCTTAGCAAGGCGAGCTCGGCGCTGTAAAATTTCAGAACCACAGGGAGCTTGCCAAATGCACTTGCACCAACGAATACCATTGGGAATGGCCAGTGTATGTGAACAAGATCGGGTTTATCTTTTTCGATTATTTTTTTTACTCCGTTGTATCCGCAAAGAAGAAAAAAAGGAAGCTCAAATGAGTAAACGGGTTTTCTTCTTATCCTTGCTGGAGCATTTTCCTCGTGGGTGAGCCTTTCAAACCTTTTTATGAAATACCTGAACCTTCGCACATCAACATCAAATACCCTATGAGCCCCAAGCCCCTTATACGATGGCGCAAGCACAATATTACCAAGACCAAGATTTTCAAGTTCTTTGATATACGATAGAAGCCATGGTGCTATTCCGAAATCCGTTTCGCTCCTCGGAAACATCGTTACGATGTGCAAAATTTTCAGCGCTTCCTCCATAATCCTTTTATCGAAATTCGGTCCACATTTTATCGAAATTTTCCTTGAATATCCTTGCCAGCTCACCCGAGCGTAAAATTAGCAGATTTTCATAGTTGAAGGAATTTGCTCCCTTAGTCCAGTTGTATGAGCCTGTTATTACAAGTGAATCATCAACAATAGCGTATTTATTATGCATAGTTGCCTTTAGATTGTTGTCGTATAGAACATAAATCCCGTTTTGCTCAAGTTTTTTTATAATTGGTTTTACTGTTCGCCCAAATTCACCATCCAGAATCACACGAACATTAACGCCTCTTTTTCTCGCTTTAACAAGGGCATCAGCAATATTATATGATGTGAATGCGTAAATTGCAGCGTCAATATTTTCCCTCGCAGAATTAAAAGAATTTATTATGAGCGATTCGCAATTACCAAGTGGAGAAAAACAGACCTCAACGGTATCAAATTTAGATTCAAATGTTTTCGCTTTTTTCACTGGTCGGTTGAAAAAAGCGAGAGCAACTGCAAGGATTATAAGCCCAAATGATATGTAAATATTCTTTCGTTTTCTTATTTTTCCCCTTTTTTATGTTTTTAAGTTTTTCTTTTTTGCGGCAGGGAAAAGGACATTGTTGAGTATCAAACGATATCCGGGCGAGTTTTTGTGAAGGTTTAAATCTGTGGGAGGGTCGCCGACAAGATGTTGATAATCCTCAGGGTCGTGTCCAGCGAGGAATGTAAATGTGCCCTTGCCAAAGTTACCGTGAATGTATTTTGCGAGTGGCAGGTTTGGGTATTCAGCAAGTATAACCACCGAACGCTTCAATAATTTCTTTCTAAAAGCGGTCGTTTGCCCAAGAAAATCTGGGATTATACCCACATGGTCCTGAACGAGCATACAGGGAACCGGGTCATATTTGGCTGAGAAATCGAAAAGCTGGAAATAGGGCGCATTTTTGACCTCTTGCGGAGAGACATCAATATCCGAGTGTTCGTATACATAGGGATTCATCTCAAGCGTAAAATCTGTGAAAGCGAGGCAATTATCGTAGTTCAGCTTATTCTGGCAATCCGGGTCTGGCGGATCAC
Source organism: bacterium (assembly GCA_039793385.1). Lineage (GTDB taxonomy): Bacteria > UBP14 > UBA6098 > JBAMLU01 > JBAMLU01 > JBAMLU01. The sequence continues at coordinate 15,379 of JBAMLU010000056.1, read as the reverse complement.
CGTCAAACTCGGCAGGGACAATATCAATCCCAAGTGCTGCAAGAGCTATGTCGTAAGTATCTGTTGCAGAGCACATAGAGAACAAAAATCCCCCTGATGCAACATACTCTTTTATTTTCAGCGCAGCAGCTTTTGCCAGATCTGAGAACTTATTAAATCCCAATTTCCTTGCAACTTCCTGACTTATGGCAACACTTTTTTTATACCATGGCGTATTTCTATAACTGGCGTAGAATTTGCCGTATTGTGCTGTAAAGTCCTCGTGATGGCAATGGAGCCAGTCGTATTCGAAGAGTTTGTTTTGCAGAACCTCTTCATACCAGAGCGATGTATAAGGGATTTCAGCATAGTCAAGCGCAAGAACAACAGCATCATCCCACATCTCTGGATAAGGAGGAATAAAAACAGCAATCTTTGGGGCTTTTTCGAGAAGAATCACCTCCATATTATTTTCGTCAATTATTTTATAAATCTCTGCCACGGTACTTCCTGTAATTCTCTCGTAGGAAACTCCCCTCATGCGCATCCAGTTTTCAATTTCAAGTGCATCCTGCATAAGGAATGAACCGCCGCGGTAGTTCAATAGCCATTCGACATTGTAGCCTTTGGTGAGCGAATAATATGCTGCACCGTAGGCTTTGAGGTGATTCTTTTGTGAACTGTCCATATATACAAGAAGCCGATCGCAAAACGCCGTAGAGAAAATCAGGAATATAAAATATAAAAGGCTATTTTTCATCAATTTTAACAACATTCCTACCCCTTCTTCGAATTAGTTTCCACTCCTTAAATGTGATTGTTTTATATCTATCATCAGGGAATTTAAGGTTCAAACGCTCACGGAGATAATCAATTGCAATTATTTCAGCTTCACCCTCATCTGTAGTTATTTTTTCCCCAACCTTTGGATATTTTTCGGAACACTCCTTATAGAATGGTTGTTCATAAGCGAGGCAACACATAAGCCTGCCGCAAACACCTGAAAGTTTTGTAGGGTTAACTGCTAAGTTCTGTTCCTGGATGAACTGTGTTGATATTGATTCAAAAGAGATAAGAAATGATGTGCAACAGAGTTCTCTTCCACAGGGACCAAAGCCGCCCAGTTTTCTTGTTTCATCACGAACGCCGAGCTGTCTCAGTTCTATTCTCGTTCTGAAATGAGCAGCAAGGTCCTTAACAAGTTCACGGAAATCAACCCTGTTGTCGGCGGTGAAATAAAATGTGAGCTTGCCCTTATCGAACTGATATTCAGCATCAATAAGCTTCATCTTTAACCCACGGAATACAACGAACTCCTCACATTCATCAAGTGCCTCAGCCTCTTCATTTCTGAGCCTTAATAGCGCCTCTTTTTCGCTCTCAGTGGCAAGCCGCAGGATTTCCAAGCTCAGATTCCCGGCATCTTTTGGGATCTTCTCGTACCTTATCTCCCCAACGATATAACCCAGATCATATCCTCTTTCAGCCTGAACAATAACAAGGTCCCCTCGGCGCAACTCAAGCCCGGTTTTTTCAACATAATACCCTATCCGCCGCTTCTTAAACCCCACTATGTAATAACGGCTCATCTTGCCATTCATATATAATAATATACATTCTCCAAGAAACTTCAACAACCATTTTCTCTGATTTTCCTGAATATTTTTTAGATTTCCCTGATAACACAATAAATTATACCAAATACCTAAGATATAATTTCAAACGAAAGACAAAATTCTTTTTAATAAAAAGGATTAAAAAGAAAAATGTATTGACAAAAATTAATAAGGGATTTTTTTAATAATAGAGGTGTAAATGGATGATAAGAGAAGGAAAATTGTTTTGATATCTGTTTTCCTTTTAATTTTTGCGGGTTGTCGCCCGATAATGGTGAAGAAGAGGATTTTTGATGAAAGGGCGAGGGAAAAAGAAATAATAAGCCATATCGAACTTGCTGAGGATTATTATGCTAAGGGTGTAATGAATAATTTAAGGCGAAACTGGGTTGAGGCGCGAGCGGCTTTGGATACTGCGTTGAGCATCATCGCCGAGCTTGAACTTCTGACGGAGGAGGATAATAAAGCTTACTCTCAAAGAATAAATACCCTTTTGAGGGAAATAGCGTATGATTACAGGATAGCGCTATTAGGTAGTAATGTTTTGGATAGCGATAATGCCCCGGCGATCCTTGCGTATGCGCTTGATGAAAGCCTTGACCAGAAGCGTTTAATGGAACTTGCAAGCAAACTAAAGGCAGTTCCGGAGAAGGTGACTTATGACCTTCCAATTTTATGGAATGACGAGGTCAAGGAGAAGGTGGTATATTTTCAAACGGAGATTAGAAAACCATTTTTGCGATGGTTGAATAATTCAACAAGGTATGTCTCTCTTTTTAAGGAAATATTAAAAAGGCATGGTTTACCTCAGGACCTTGCGTATCTTCCGCTCGTTGAAAGTGGATACGAGAGCAATGCATATTCCTGGGCGCATGCTGTTGGTATATGGCAGTTTATAGCATCAACTGCAAGGATTTTCGGGCTTGAGGTTAATTGGTGGGTAGATGAGAGACGGGACCCGATAAAATCCACTCATGCTGCTTGCAGATATATCAAGAAACTATACAACCAGTTTAACGATTGGGAACTTGCTCTTGCTGCTTATAATTGTGGAGAGGTTAGGGTAGAGCGGGAAATAAAGCGGACTGGTAGTCGTTCGTTCTGGGATTTAAATTTACCAAGGCAAACAAGAAATTATGTCCCGCTTTTTATGGCTGCGCTTGCTATCGCAAAGAATCCTGAGGTATTTGGTTTTACAGTAGAGGAGTTCCAACCTTTTGAATATGATTCCGTTTTTGTTGATGGTGGCACCGATTTAAGGGTGGTTGCAAAATGCGCCGATACTACTTATGATGCTATTCGTTTTCTCAATCCACATTATCTTAGATGGTCATTGCCTCCAGATAATAATACTTACATTGTTCGAATACCAAAAGGTAAAGCGGAAATATTTGCCGAGAAATTCAAAAACATGCCCTCAGAAAAAAGGAAAGCCTCTTTTGTTGAACATAAGGTTAAAAAAGGTGAAACAATAACTCATATTGCATCAAAATATGGAGTATCATCTTCTGCCATAGTGAGCGCTAACAAAATAGACAATCCAAGGTCAATTCGAACAGGGATGAAACTTCTTATACCTTTGAATAAGGGGAGTGAAACTTTATCCCAGAATAAGGACAAGGAGCCTAAAAGTTCAAAAAATATCCATATTGTGAAAAGGGGTGATACTATAATTAAAATAGCTCAACAACACGGGCTTTCGGTTAATGAAATATTGAGAATCAATAATCTCAATAGAGGTTCATTTATACGCCCGGGCGATACCATATTTTTGTCACAGGAATCGGGCAATCTCCGAGGTTCATCCGGTAAGATGGTGCAGCGTGAAAAATTTGAGCATATAGTTAAGAAAGGGGAATCGCTATATTCTATTGCGAGGCAATACGGTGTTAGCATTGATGACCTTGTTGAATGGAACGAACTTCCATCTGATAATCTTCTTTTGAGGGTGGGGCAAAAGATTTTCATTATGAAACATAGAGCAATCGCTGGTGTAAGTGATAATAGGGAGAAGGTCATTTATACTGTGAAAAAAGGCGATAGCCTTTACAAAATTGCGAAAATGTTCGGAACAACGATTGGTGAAATCAAAAGGTTGAACAACCTTTCAACGAATAGGATTAAGGAGAATCAAAGAATTGTTATATATAAAAAGAAAGGTATCGAGGTAAAGAAGATGGTTTATGTTGTGAGACCTGGAGACACATTGTGGAGTATAGCAACATCATTTGGTGTATCTGTGGAAAGTATACTGAAAGCTAACGGTCTTTTGGACCCGAACAAGATAAAAGCTGGCGATGAGCTTGCTATTTATATAAACGAATGAAAGGGAGGAAAAAAATGACAAAGGCTGAACTTGTATCAATAGTAGCGAAAGAAATAGGGCTTTCAAAAACGGAGACAGCGGTTGTTGTTGATAGGCTTATAGAGGCGATAAAGGAAGCGCTTATGCGAGGCGAAACAGTTGAGATTAGGCGTTTTGGAAGTTTCAGGCTAAAAAAGCGAAAAAACAGGCTCGCTCGAAACCCTCGAACAGGCGAACCAGTACCAATCCCTGACAGATTTATCCCGTTCTTCAAACCATCCAATGATTTCAAAAAACTCATACCTCAAAGCGGAATCGGAAAGAAATAACTTTTAATATATGTTCAACCAAAAGTACTTATTTATCGCGGCTGTTTTAGCTGGAGTGGCTCTTTTTGTTGTGGGTTTGCTTAACTCCGAGCATGCTGAGGTATTGTCAAACGGGGTTATGCTCTGTCTTTCTTGCATCGGAATTGAATAGAACTTTTTCGCATATTTAATGAAAAGGTTTTTTCGGTATCGCTTCTTTGTTCAGCTTTTTTCTTTTTTGGGATTAAATTCTTATTTTCTCGCCTTTTTTAAATCGGAAAAACTTTATACCGGTCCGCTTAAATCTTTTTCTTTTCCGGTATTAAATTGCTATGCGTCACCATCAGCGATATTCTCCTGTCCAGCCGGAAGTCTTCAGCATTTCTCGATTATAAAGGTTTTTCCCTTTTATATAACTGGAATATTTGTTTTAAGTGGGGCAATTGTCGGAAGGTTTTTTTGTGGTTGGGCTTGTCCGTTCGGGTTTGTGCAGGATTTATTAAAACGGCTCTCAAAAAAAAGGATAGTTTTACCCGTAATTTTCACTTATGGAAAATATATTTTTCTTATTGTGCTTGTTGTGCTTATTCCGTTATTAACCGGTGAGCCGTGGTTTTGCAAGCTCTGTCCTCAAGGTACTCTTCAAGCCGGAATTCCTCAGGTGCTTCTCCGTAACGAACTGAAAACGCTTATAGGAAGGCTTTATTGGGTAAAGATAATGATATTGATTTTTTTTGTTATCGGGTTTGTTTTTATTCCGAGATTATTTTGCCGAACGATTTGTCCAGTTGGTGGTTTTCTTGCGATTTTCAATAGGATAAGTTTTTTGCAGATAAAGGTTGATAGTAATAAGTGCAATAGATGTGATAAGTGCAGGGAGGTTTGTCCTGTGGATATTTCTATCTATGAGGATTCTTCCTCGCCGGAGTGTGTTAGGTGTTTGGCTTGCACATTTTGTCCGGCTGTGAGGGCTGGAAGTTTTATTGAGAATGCAGCTATTCGAACCTCACCTCAATAATTTCAAATTCGTTCCCTGTAGCCATTTCCGGAAAAACTGCGCCACAGGCTGGGCAGGTTGCTTGGTTTGCGTCGAATTTTGTCCCGCATTCCTTGCATACGAAACTTACTTTTGAAAGCTCCCACTCAAGTTCACAGGAGGAAAGTTGCGGGTAGTCATCCTTGAGATGTTCGAAGGCGTGGTGAAGATGGTCATTGTTGACCCCTTTGAGCTCGCCTATCCTCAATCTTACAAGTTTTAACCGCTTACCGCTTTGAAGATATGGCTCGAGCCTTGGCATGATTAGCTTGAGAAGACCAAATTCATGCATCTACTCTCCTTTCAATGCCTCTCTGAAAATAATCAATAACTTTTTAAGTGTGTTTGAGAGTTCCTTGCTTAATGATGTATCGAGTTCATTTTTCAAGGGCTGGACACCCAGGATATAAACATTTTTCCCTGTTGATAAAAGAATTTCCGTAACAAGCTGAAGTGTAGGACCGTGAGTTGTCGGGATACTGGTTCTTTTCAAGTTTAGGGGTGAAGTAAGAAAAAGTTCGCCCGCCTCTTTCCCAAATACAACTGCATCAACTATAAGCACATTTTTCGCATCTGAGTTTATGCACTTAGAGATGTAATTTTCCGGAGACACGCCACAATCGAATACTATCGACGGGAAATCCTTTTTGAGCTCCATCGCAAAGTATGACCCAAATCCATCATCACCCTTAAGTATGTTCCCAACGCCAAGGATTAATAATCCATCATTCGCAAGTTCTCGAATTTTCTCCTCTATTTCCTTTTCTTTCAAGTTCATAATAGTATCCACAACCTCCTTTCCACTCACAATTTACACACAAACCAAACGAAACCAGTTTTTCAAATGTATCGAAATATTCTGATACAAGGGTTTCGAGTTCCGTTATAGTTAAAATGGTTCTGGGCTTTATGTTGAGTTTTTCAATTATTTTTCGGTCATAGGTGGATATTGGTTTTTCCCGTGTTCTTTCACATTTGCAAGCACCGTCAACGAGATTAGGACAGCTTCTGCATATATCGTCGGGCTCATCAATTATCTCGACCAGCTCATCCCTTTTTGTTCTCAGCTTTTCGACAATTTCAGCCATGTTTCTTGTGAATTCATCGCTATAACCATATCCCTGAAATCCTCTTGTGCAGAGTAAGTGATGTGCTCTGAGACGGATCATTTCAGAAATGCCGGGATTATTTTTCTCACAAGACCAAAAATTTTCGGATGCCTGGTGAATACATCGATCAGAAATCTTATGGAATCTATCTCTGTGAAACTTTTCCCGCCGTATAGTTCAGCGACGATTTCGCCGAGTTCGTTTAATTCATCATCTGTAAGTGTAACGAGTATCCTTCTCGCAATAAGGTGAAATTCGAGCTCTTTCCGTTTTAGTTTGAAGAAATTCTTCTCGTATTCGTTCAACAAGTGTTTACCATTTTTAGTATCATAGATGGCATAAGCGGCGAGTTTCCCTGAGAGAAGGGCATTTGCTATTCCACCACCGGAGAGCGGGTCTGTAAGCATTCCGGCATCCCCAAGTAGCAAAAGATTTTTGTATACAAGCTTCTTTGCCGGTCCACCAACTGGAACTACTCCGCCAGTTCGTTCGAGTATCTCAATCTTTCCTTTAAACTTATTTTTTATGAACTCATCAAGATATTGAACTGCCATCTTCCCGTTAAGCCTATCAAGAGCGACGCCAATCCCAACATTTGCTATATTATCTCCTTTCGGGAATATCCAGGCATACCCACCTGGAGCAATCCTGTTTCCCAAATGGAATTCAGGATACCCGAGCTCAAAATCGTTACCCGCTATAAGATATTGTGCCGAGCTTATTATATCGGATTCTTTCACATTGATATTTATTCCTGCGGAGTTCGCAACTCTTTTGTCCATTCCACAGGCGAGAGCAATATACTCGCATTTTAGCTCAGATTTGCCTTTCTTGTGTTCTACCAAAACGGCAGTGAACTTTTCTTTATCACCAATTATCTTTATTGCTGATGTTTTAGTGAGAATTTTAGCCCCTTTTACTGCGGCTAAAGAAAGAATCTCCCGTTCCATAATCCGTCGCTCCAAAATATAACCGGCATCAGGATGATGAATGGTGATTTTCCTTCCTGACGGGGCATATAGATGTGTTCCTTTTACAAGGGATGAAATCCAGATCGGTTTAGGGCGGAAGATGTTTTCGAGCCCTTTTTTGCTGATGCCCTCAGCACAACAAACCGGTAACCCGATCCACCTTTTCTTTTCGACCACACAAACATTAAGCCCAAGCATCGCCGCAAAATAAGCACAACTACCACCAGCCGGTCCTCCTCCAACAACAACAAGGTCGTATCTATCCATTCCCTTTCCCTTCAAATATTAGTGCACCATACGGACAACCATTAATACATAGCCCACAAAGATTGCATTTTTCCCTCTCTATCTCAGGATAATTATCATAATGGTTTATAGCAAAATTAGGGCATATAAATACACAGCCCGAACATTCAATACAAAGTTCCTCTATAACCCTAACAGCCATCAGAATTCCACAGGTTCGAGTTTCTTTGCTTCCTTGGTGGGCGATGGTTTTTCTATAGTTGATTGTTTCTCTTTTGTTTGGACGCTGTCTCCTGCTATAAGCGGTGCTGGTTGTGATGGTCTGTGCGAGAGAGGGCAATATGCGGCTGGTTTGTTTTCCTCGGTGAATATCTCCCTTACAACCTTCGGGCATCGCCTTGTGGCAAGTAGACCGCTTTCCTCACATATGTCAGCGTAGACAATTCCTTTTGGAGGAGAGAAGTCAACTCGTCGAAGGTTTCTGTGAGCTGCTATCATAAAATCTGTCCAGATAGGCAATGCAACGCGTGCGCCATTCATATCCTCACCCATACAGGTTTTGTCGTCGAAACCTACCCAAACTCCAGAAACAAGCTTTGGAGAGAACCCGATGAACCAGGCATCCGTGAAATCGTTTGTAGTTCCTGTTTTTCCACCTGCGTCCCAGTCGAAGCCCCGTAGACGGGCACCAATTCCGGTGCCACGCCTTATAACATCACGAAGCATATCAAGGATAATGTATGCTGTTGTTGTCGGAAGAACCTCCTCTTTTTGCGGGGTATTTCTCTCAAGGATAACGCCATTTTTGTCCTCTATATATTCAATCCAATATGGTCTAACCTTGACACCATAATTAGGAAACACCGAATATGCTGTGACAAGGTCAATGAGGGTTACCTCACAAGAGCCGAGCACAATTGAAAGGTGTGGTTGTATCGGTGTTCTTATGCCCATTTTTCGGGCGGTGTTTATGATATCCCTGAGTGAAAGTAGCTTGGCGAGCCTAAGGGTTGCAAGGTTGCGGGACCTATAGAGCGCTTTTCTTAATGTTATCGGTCCGAGATATTCGTCATCATAATTCTGTGGTCGCCAGATTGTCCCATTTGGAAGGCGTTCTGTTAAAGGAAGGTCCTCGATTAAGTCCGAGGGTTTGTAACCATTGTCTATCGCTGTTGTGTAAACGAAAGGTTTAAATGCTGAACCCGCTTGCCTTTGTGCCTGGACTGCTCTATTGAACTGGCTTTCCCAGAAATTGGTTCCACCGACAAGCGCTTTTATTGCACCAGTTGAGGTTTCTATAGCAAGGAACGCCCCCTGAAGCTTCTTCCACTCCCTGACTGTGTCGCCTTTAGCAGAATCGTAAACCACTATGGTATATGATGTATCTGTTTTGTGGTGTATCTTTTGTATCCACCGCTGCAACCGAGAAACATTGTAAACTAAAAGGCTTTCCGCAACACATTGAAGGTTCCAATCGAGTGTGGTGTAAACCCTTAACCCACCAGAATATAGCTTCTCTTCACCATATTTATTCTCCAGATATTGCCTCACAAATTCAGAAAAATACGGTGCTTTAAGGTATATCCCCCTTTCAGGTGCGAGATCTACTGGTAATGCTTTAAGAGAATCGGCTGTTTTCCTGTCGATTTTGCGAGCATCGACCATTGCATCAATTACTATATTCCTTCTCCTTTTTGCTCTATCAGGATGTTTAATCGGGTTGTAGCTTTCGGGAGCCTTTAGAAGCCCGGCTATAAGAGCAGCCTCTACGGGATTTACCTCCCATATATGTTTGTTGAAATAATATTTTGATGCTGCCTCAACACCATAGTTTCCTCTTCCAAGGAAATTCTGATTCAGGTAAAGTTCAAGTATCTCGTCCTTGGAATATTTTCGCTCTATCTTTATTGCTGTAAGTGCCTCTTTTATCTTGCGCACGAGCGTTTTCTCTGTGCCGAGAAAAAGAACTCGTGCAAGTTGCTGTGTTATTGAGGAACCGCCTTGCCTTATGCCACCTTTTGTTATATTTTTCACAACTGCGCGCAAAATACCCCAGCTATCCAATCCCCAGTGTTTATAGAATGATTTATCCTCTGCAGAGATGAGAGCATCTTTAACACTCTGAGGCACTTTTGAAATAGGAACCCATATCCTTCTCTCCCCAGAAAACTCCGCAAGAACCACACCATCAGCAGAATAAAGGATTGTTGAAAGTGGCGGAGTATAGTCCTCAAGGGTTTCTATTGGTGGAAGTTCGGGGGCGAAGAAAAGAAAGAAGAATATTATCACAACAATAGGCAATCCAACGCCAAGCAAGCCCCCAAAAATAGAGTATTTTACTATACGACCAATGCTCAATTTCCTTTCGTAGTCCCATATTTCCATACAAAAAATATAAATAATTTAAAAAACTTTTCAAGCGAATTGAAATTCTTTGTTGACTTCTTTATATAAAAAGATAAATTAAATAATGCGATACAGGCGATTTCGCAGGAAAGATGACGAAAAATTTGAGAAGTTTTTCTTTTATCTTTTCCTTTTTTTACTTCTTGTCTGGGTTTCGGGATATTTTTTCAACAGGGGAGAACATGTAGCCGCAACTGTTCCTAAAATAGATAATATCTATTACGGGATTTCTATACAGGTTTTGAATGGATGTGGGGTTAAGGGTGTTTCACAAGCATTTGCTGAGATGTTAAGGGCTGGGGGTTTTACGGTGGATTATTTTGGCAACGCATCATCAATGGATTATCCCGAAACAATACTTCTTGACAGGAAAGGTAATCGTGCTAAGGCTTTGCTTATTACAAATTTTCTCGGGCTTGATTCTTTGGATGTTATTATTCAAAGGGCAAGCGAATTTGTTTATACTGATTTCGTGCTCATAATAGGGAGGGATTATAAGAGGTATCTTAAGAAGGAAGGAGTGTGAGGAAGAGGAGCTCAAAGAGGCTTGCTGAATTGTGTGGTAAGCTCGCATTAGAAAAAAAAGGCGAGAATGTTAAAATCCTTGATCTTAGAGAACTAACCTCTATTGCCGATTATTTCGTGATTATCTCTGGCGAAACGCCTGTTCATCTTAAGGCAATTGCCGATTATATTGAGGATAAAATTAAGGAGAAAAGGAATGAAATCGTGTGGCACAGAGAGGGTGAGGAGGGTTCAAGATGGATACTTCTGGATTATGTTGATGTTGTTGTGCATATTTTTACGCCCGAAACAAGGGATTATTATGGAATAGAAAGCTTTTGGGGCGACGCACCTTTTAAGGAGATCCTCTATGCGACACGCTCTTGTAGAACTATTAAGAAAAAGGATTAAGGAGATTTTTGGACTCGATGAGGCTAATATTGTTGTCAATCCGCCTGAGGAGTTTTCTTTTGGCGATCTATCATCACCTGTAGCATTTCATCTGGCAAAGAAACTTAAGCGCCGCCCAGCCGAGCTCGCTGATGAACTCGCAAAGGACCTTGCTAAACTCAACTGCTCTTTCATCGCTTCCGTTGAACCTGTTAACGGATATATTAATGTTCGCTATTCAAGAGAATATCTTCAGAAAGTCGCAATTGATATAATAGATGATGTTATTCGCTTTTCATCATCTGATGTTGGTAAGGGGGAGCTTGTACAACTTGAATATGTTAGCGCAAATCCAACGGGTCCACTTAATGTTGTTTCTGCAAGGGCAGCTGCTGTTGGAAGCGCGCTTGTGAATTTAATGAGAAGGGCTGGATTTGACGCTAAAAGCGAATATTATGTTAACGATGTCGGCGGACAGATAGAGAAGCTTGCTCAATCGTTTGAGATAAGATGCAGGAATATCCTCGGAGAAAACATCAATATGCCTGATGACGGTTATTTCGGGGAATACCTTATTGACTATGCTCTAGAGTTCCTGAAAGACAAGAACAACAGAAATAAGATTAACCTCGATTACCTTAAAAATTACATTGTTGAAAGGATTCTTAATGACCAGTTAAAAGCGCTTGAGAATTTCAGGACGAGGTTCAACAGGTTCGTTTTCGAGAGCGATATAAGGAGGAGCGGGAAGATCGAATATGTGGTAAAAAGGCTTGGTGAGCTCGGGGCTACATATGAAAAGGATGGAGCGGTTTGGTTTGCGGCGAGCAGGTATTGTGAGGGTGCTGAGGATTCAGTGCTTGTTAAGCGGAACGGAGAATATACTTATTTTCTCGTTGATATTGCCTATCATCTCGATAAATTCGAGCGAGGATTCTCGCGCGTGCTTGATATCTGGGGTCCTGACCATCACGGGCATCTCTTCCGTATGGAAGCAGCAATGAATGCGCTCGGATACCACAACCGCTTCTCTGTTATATTGCTTCAACAGGTGAACCTTATTTCTGAAGGAGAAAAGCTTATTATGTCCAAACGAGCCGGAAGAATTATAACAATGGAAGAGCTTGTCAATGCTGTCGGGGTTGATGTTGCAAGGTTTTTCTTCCTTATGCGAAGGATAGAGACCCCTCTCGATTTTGACCTCGACCTCGCTAAAAAACAAAGCGACGAAAACCCAGTCTACTATGTTCAATATGCTCACGCAAGAATCTGTTCTATCCTTAATTTTGCTCAAAATAATGGTTTCGTTCTCTCTAAGGAAAAATTTTTAGAGAATATAAAAGAACTCAAAGAATTTGAGGAAATTGAGCTTCTTCGCAAACTTGCCATCTATCCATGGGTAATTGAGAGGTCAGCGGTGAATTTTGAGCCACAGAGCTTGCCGCAATATCTTGTTGAGCTTGCAAGATTATTCCATAATTTCTATCATAAGCACCGCGTAATAGGCAGAGCCCCACGCCTACCAGAAAGCGTTAGCTATGCAAGGCTGGCGCTTATTGAAGCTGTTGCATGTGTGATAAAAGATGCTCTCGAACTTATGGGGGTCTCTGCCCCGGAAAGTATGTAATGCCCTCACTTACAATTATAAGGGATATTAGCTCGCCTGTCGAAAGAGAACTTCCCTTCGAACCAGGTACTGTTGTTCTTTTCCCCTATAAACTGGCATCCGAATTTGCAAATGAAAAAATCATCAAAAACAAGGGAATAGTTTTCGGCTTGAGATATACATCTTTATTTAGCCTCCTTCTTGAATTTTCAAAAAGAGCATCATTGAAATTTACCGTTCCAAAGGAAAGCTATAGAAGATTTTTATTATTGAAGATGCTTGAACAAAGCGATAGCTTTAGAAGAAGCGCAGGGTATTTTGTCGATGAATTTGCCAAACTTGATGAAATTCTTCCAGATAAAATTATCACACATTCAGAGTTAAAGCCATATCAGAAAGAGGCTTTTGAGATTATAAAAAGATTTCGCTTGCGATTGCGTGAGGAAGGATTTATCAGGGAAGATGAGCTCTATTTGCTTGTGGCTGAAAGCTTAAATGAGACTATTGTTGGTTCGATATTTCCTTTTAGAAAAAAGCTTATATTAAGGGGATTTTTAGAACTAACGGAAAGCGAGAGGCAATTTGTTTTCTCCCTATCCCGGTATTTTGATGAAACATATATCGAGATCGAACGGGAACCCGAACACAGATTTGTTCAACTCTACATCCCGATGATAACCCTCGAAAATTCTATTAAAAGGGGTTTTTTGGGGGAAGTAAAGGTTATCGAAAGAAGGGCAAAAGATGAAAGGGTTAATACTCTTCTTTCAGCTCTTTGTTATCCGGAAAAAAAATTAAAGCCGCCATTTAGAATAGTTGCTTTGAAGGACAGGTTTGATGAAGTGGCGTTTGTGCTCTCGGAGATAAAAAGGAATATGGATGATGGTTGTGAATTTGGCGATTTTCTTGTGCTTGTTCATCAAATAGATACTTATGCACCGATATTCGAACTTCTCGCGGATTCGTTTGGTCTTCCGCTCAAACTTATGGGATACGGAAGCTTGCTTAGTAAGCCGCTTGTGAAAACGATAATCAGGCTTATTATGGCGGCGCGCGATGGATTGACTTTCTCGGATTTGGAGTGGAGCCTTTCTCAACCTTATTTAAAATTTCTCACCAAACCCCACATTAAGGAACTTCAAGCCTTATCCGAATTTTCCACAATAGCTCTGACAAACGAACAACTCCTTATAAAGAAACTTGAGAAGTCTCCTTCAGATGAGCTCCAGAATGTTTTTAATTTCATTCACGAACTTAACTCAATATTAGAACGCATATCAAGATATTCAAGCGTTTCTGAATTTTGCGATAATCTCATCAATATTGTAAAAGATTTTTCGCTCGATAAAGAGGATGATGAAAAAATACGGGAGGTTTTTATCTCGCTTGTTGATGATATTAAAGTGATAGCAAGGCTTTTGGGCAAAGATTATCTTGAGTTTTCCGATATAACATATATCATAAAGGAAATATGCTCAGAAAAAAGGGTCGGGAATGTTTCTTCTGGAATAGCGGTTTGTCGACCTGAGGAAGGAGCTTTTATTGGCGCAAAGTATCTCTTTTTCATTGGATTTGTTGATGGTGAGTTTCCACCTTTAGAACACGAGAACAATATACTTACCGATAAAGAATTAAACAATCTCGGCGTTAGAAAACCAAATTCAAAATTCAGGCATATTCATTCCTTCATAAGGAATATATCGAGAAAGGATGCGGTTATAACCGTAACATATCCTAATTATGATGGTGAGATTAAAAAGATTCCATCGGTATTCGTTTTCCCTTTTGTTGATGCTTCGGAAAAGCTCAGACCGGCTTTAGATAATGCTCATTTTGGCTACCAGATAGCTCTTGGCAAAAGATGTTCAGAAATTTATGTGAGCGGAAATAGAATAAAAGAGGATAAAATTGTGGTTCCAGAACATATTAAACATTCGATTGAAACGCAATTCGTTCGATATTTCAGACCCGCTATAAACAATTATACAGGTGTTATTTCAAAAGAGGTTCTTGAAGATCCGACAGTTCGGATGGCTATTTATAGTGAGAAATTGAGTGTTACTGGGATAGAGAGGTATATAGAGTGTCCGTTCAGGTTTTTTGTGGAGAATATTCTGAAGCTTAACAGGATAATGGTTCCCGCTCCCGAGCTCACACCTTTAAGTTTTGGAGCATTAATACACAAGATTCTCAAAGAATTTTATCTTCGAAGGTTAAAGAAAATTTATGGTTGTAGTATGCCGAACCTGAGCGAAATCGATGATTATGAGCATCTGTTAAAGGGAGTTTCTATTAAAAAGGAAAATATTGCTGAGGTTCGGGATGAGCTATCGAGCATTGTTGATGAGATTATTGATGAGGAGATTTCGCATAGTTTCCATCACCTTGTTGGGTTTTATAAAAAGAGGCTTAAGACTATTCTCGGTGCTTTTCTCGAGCTGGAGATGAAAACTAATCGTGGATTACCTTTCCTTGTTGAGGCTGGGTTTGGTTCGTCAAGGGGCTATGCGTTTTCAATCTCAGACAAACCTTATCCTATAGGTTCCAATATCGTTATAAGCGGGGTAATTGATAGGCTTGAACTTGTCAACAATAAGAAGATAATTCTTGTCGATTATAAAACCGGCGAGCCCCCCTCTAAAACGGATATCCTCCGCGGGGTGAAAATCCAGCTCCCATTATATGCGCTTGCAATCAAAAATATCCTTTCGGGCACAAAACTTGAGCTCGCAGGTCTCGCCGTATATTCGTTCAGTCCTAAGAGAGTTGAGGTTAAGCGAGGACCTGTTATAGGTGAGTTCGAAAGGGGCGAAAGAACCGACCTGGATGAGCTCATCGCTATGACAGACGAAATCGTTATGACCGTTTCTCAAAAAATAGTTGCAGGTGAATTCCACTATAAT
>JBAMLU010000055.1:0-31510 GCA_039793385.1 bacterium | reverse complement strand
GGCAGCCCAGGAATCCTTAGCTATAGCTAACGCCTCAAGAACTTTCGCTCTCGGACTTTTTGCATCATCAGCTCTTGGAGTAGCTCTTTCATTCTGGACAGATGGCGTTTTTATCGGGTGTATCAACGCCGCAGGTATGATATTAGGAATACCACTCTCGTATAATGATGCCGTTGTTAATCTTGGTCAACCCATAATTGAAGGGCTTCTTGCTGCGCAACAGGCTCATTACGCTGGAATAGCATTAGACCCACCAGACACTGCACATGTGTATCCATATCCAATCCAACCTACAACATTCTACCCCGCTTCTATTGATGATAGAATATGTCAGTTGCATTGCAAGTTCACAAATCTCATCTCTTTCCAGAACTCCGCTTTAGATGCTTTTCTCCACACGCTCGAAAAATACCAGGGCGCAATAAATGATGGCGAGGCTTTATCAAAAAGGACACAGGCAAAAAGCATAATAAAATACTCACGCCTTCTCAAACAACTGAACCTTCTTACCGCATCTTATACCGATTCTCTTCGCTCTTACATAAGCTCAAATGGGCTTGATATTACAATCTCAAGAGCGCTAATTCAATCTGTCAAGAACCGACTTCTACTTGCGGGATTTACACCAACCGAGCTATCTCAATTCGAATATTACGGAATATCTCCAGCAATGCAAGATACTATCCGAAACAGGATTCTCTCGATCGATACTACATATGTAATAAGCGGTCAGTACACCGATTTCCTCGAGTGGCTCAAGAATTCTTTCATAACTAACGCAGCGATATTTGACACAATTATAGCAGATGCTCAGGAAGTTGTGGATAGTTTGAGTTCACCGTATGATGTTGATAATGGAAGAGGAAGCCCAGAAACCGAACCATACGGAGTAATCCTCGGGGATTCAATTGTAACATTAGGCTCGTCTATAACACTTACCGCTAATGACACAAACAGCAGATATACCGCAGCTGTGTTCGAATGGGATACCGATATGGATGGAGATTTCGATGATGGTACTGGCTCAAATATAGGGTTTACACCGGCTGAAGAGGGATTCCATCTTATAGGTTTGAAACTCACGAACCCGCTGGGAAAGCTCGATTATGCTTATCGTATTGTCGAGGCAAGAATTGGAAATAGGGCACCAAGCATACTCTCGCAGACACCAGATACTGTTTTTGTCAGAATTCCGGTCGGTGGTTCGGTAGAATTTTCAATAACATCATCAGACCCAGATGGTGACCCGATAACTTACTCCTGGCTCCTCAATGAAAGTTCTGTTAGTAATTCGAATAGTTTCACTTTTAGCCCCACTATAAGTGAAATCGGATTCTATACATTAAAGGTAATAGTTTCAGATAATAATCCTTACAGCAACAACGCAGGAGTGCAATGGAGAATCTCTGTTTATAATCCTTTGAATATAGAAAACGAAGTAGCATTTAAGGCTGAAGATGGATTGAAAATCTATCCCAATCCTTTTAATAATTCAGTAACAATCCGTTTCCGCAACATAAACAATGAAAAATTTGAACTTGCTGTATATAATATCAATGGTGAAAAAGTATATACGAATATTATTGATTCTGGGGAATTTACCTGGTTTCCTGCGGGAAATTTATCATCAGGTTTATATTTTCTTAGGTTAACATCAAAAAATGAAACTTTGAAAGCGAGGCTGATGTATCTGAAATGATTGGAGAGGAGAAAAAAATGGGTGTAAAAATTACAAGGAACTATATTAATGGGGAGTGGAGGGAAGGAAGTGGAAGGGATAGGTTCGATGTTATAAACCCATCAACCGGGGAAAAGATTGGCGAGACTGTGTTTTCATCGGCGGAGGATGTTGATTGTGCGGTTAAATCGGCAAAGGAGGCGTTTTTTGAGTGGCGAACAACACCACCTTTAACAAGAGCAAGGTACATGTTCAAGTTCAAATATATACTTGAGGAGAGGTTTGAGGAATGTGCGCGAGTGTGCTCTGAGGAGGTTGGGAAAACGCTTGACGAGAGCCGGGGTGAGGTTAGAAGGGCTATTGAGGTTGTTGAGGTTACCACAGGAATAACATCCCTTATGCAAGGCAGAACACTCGAGGACATCTCAGCTGGAATAGATTGTGTCGTATTCAGGCAGCCAATAGGAGTATTTGCTGCGATATGCCCGTTCAATTTTCCGTTTATGGTTCCGCTTTGGTTTCTGCCACCAGCAATCGCCACCGGAAATACTTTCATCGTAAAACCATCGGAACAGGTGCCACTTTCTCAACAACTTGTCTTTGAGATGCTCGATGAACTGAACCTACCACCTGGTGTGGTTAATCTTGTTAACGGCGGGAAAGAAACCGTAAACGCCCTCCTTCAGCATCCCGATATCGCCGGAATATCCTTTGTTGGGTCAACGCCAACGGCAAAGTATATCTATTCCGAGTGCGGGAGATATGGCAAGCGAGTTCAGGCACTTGGGGGGGCGAAGAATTTTATAATCGTTATGCCAGACGCTGAGCTTAAGGCAACTTCTTCAGCACTAATGGGCTCTTGTTTTGGTTGTGCCGGGCAAAGATGCCTTGCGGGCAGCAATATAGTCGCTGTAGGCGATATCTATGACAAATTGGTTGAATCCGTTGTTGAAAAAGCCAAACAAATCAAGGTTGGCAACGCACTTGATCCGAAAACCCAAATGGGTCCTGTATCCTCAAAAAAGGCTCTCGAGAGGGTAGTTATGTATATTGAGCTCGGCATTAAAGAGGGCGCAAAACTCGTTCTTGATGGAAGAAATATAAAGGTAGAGGATTATCCTAATGGGTATTATATAGGTCCTACGATTTTTGCTGATGTTAGTCCTGAGATGAGGATTGCGAAAGAGGAGATATTCGGACCCGTTTTCGGGATTCTTAGGGCGAAAGATTTTGAAAGCGCAATGGAACTCATCGAAAGCTGCCCTTATGCAAATGCCGGAAGCATATTTACATCAAGTGGTAAATGGGCTCGTGAATTTGCATATAGGCTTCCAGCAAATATGTGCGGAATTAATATTGGTATTGCTGCACCTATGGCGTTTTTCCCATTTGGTGGCTCAAGGCAATCTTTCTTTGGTGATATCAAGGCTCACGGAAGCGAATGTATCGATTTCTATACAGACAAAAAGGTCATAACAATACGCTGGTTCTGATTAAACAATCACTCAAAGGCTTATCATTAAAAATCTTTTCAGCGCAAGTATAGAACCAATTCCACCGAGCAAGCCGCCGAGAATTACGATTATAATCGGAATAGTATCAAGATTTTGTATTGTTCCAGGGAAAAGCTTTTCAAGCGCCCACGCAAGAAGCCTCACAAATCCTCCAGCAACTATTCCAGCAATAAGCCCTTGAATAATACCTTCAAAAAGAAATGGTCTTCTTATAAAAGCCTTAGTTGCGCCAATAAGTCTCATAAGCTCGATTTCCTCGCGCCGCGAGAATATAGCAAGTTTTATCGTGTTGACTATAATAAGGACAACAGCTGTAAAAAGAATTGCTCCACCGACAATAACAATTATCCAGAATAACCTGAGCATATTGTGTATCCGCCTGATTATTCGCATTTCAATGCTTATATCCTTTACGCCAGGAATCTGGCTTAGTTTCTCGGATAATTCCTTTATATTTTGAGGATTCTCCTCTCCTTTTTTAAGCTTAATCCTCAATGATGGTGGAAGCGGATTGAAATCAAGTCCCTCAAATATCTCTTTGCCAAAATTCTCTATGTATCTTCGTTTCGCTTCATCACTCGAAATATACTCCACATCCTCAATACCATCAATCTGTTTCACCCTATTAATTAATTCCATATAAGCATCATTGTTTATTGTTTCATCAATGTATAACTCGAGATCAATTCTTCCGCCGATCCGTTCGAACCATATTTGGAAATTCAATGTTAAGAAGAGGAACAAAGCGAAAACTGCAAGCCCAACCGAAACCGTGGTGATAGTCAAAAATGTTATAAACCATCTTCTCGTAAATCCTCTTAAAGATTCGCCAATAGCGAAGATAATGCCGCTCATTTAGTTTTATCCTTTTATATCGGCAACGATTCTGCCTTTTTCAAGCACAAGTTTTCTCCCGCCGCGCTCCTCAACTATGTTCATATTATGAGTAGCCATAATAACTGCTGTGCCTCTCCTGTTTATTTTTACGAGTATATCCATAATCTCCTCGCTTGTGACAGGATCAAGATTTCCTGTAGGTTCATCGGCAAGAAGCAGTACTGGTGAGTTTGCAAGCGCTCGACCTATAGCGACCCTTTGCTTTTCACCCCCGGAAAGTTGATGAGGAAAAAGGCATGCCTTCTCAACAAGACCAAGCTCACAAAGTATTGCCATTGTTCTTTCTCTTCTCTCTTTCCGCCTCACACCACGAACTATAAGCGGAATCTCAATATTTTCGTATGCTGTTTTGTACTCGAGGAGTTTGAAATCCTGAAATACAATACCAATTCGTCGCCTGATATATGGTATATCTTTTTCCGTTATATTGTCTGACGAAAACCCAAGAAACCATAGCTTACCAGTATCGGGGAACTCCGCGAGATATATGGTTTTTAAAAGCGTTGTTTTCCCTGCTCCGCTTGGACCTATAAGAAAGAGAAACTCCCCCTGTCGAACTTCAAAAGTTATGTTAGAAAGTGCTACCCAGTTCCCACTGTATATTTTTGAAACATCAATAAACCTTAATATAATCTCATCTTTCATCTGAGAACCTCAAATTATCAAGGGTGGGCTTTGTAAGGAATACGCTGCATTGAATGTAAGCCCGCGCTTCTGTCCTCATTTTCTCCACAATCTGAAATTCAATATCTGAAATATCATTTTTAAGCTCGGGGTCGATGGATAAATCGTAAAGGTAATATCTCGCGCCAATATATTCCAGGAAATAAAATTGCTGGCGAATATAACCTAATTTGTTTCCGTCGATCATAATTGCGAAACCATCATCAAGCGAATCGAGCGAAAATATATCTCGACCCCAGGATTCATGAATGTATGGTTTACCAAGAATTCCCATTATAGTAGGGATAATATCCACTTGACTTGTAATCTTCTCTATACGCATTGGAGCAATTCCTTTTAGAATTTCAGGGGCATAAATCAAACCGGCAATCTTAAACCGCTCAGGTGCCATCTCATTCATCCCTTCACTTCGTCTCCCGTGGTCAGCCACAAGAACAAATATGCTCCTTTTAAAATATCTCTCATTTCTTGCCATCCTGAAAAATCGTCCGAGCGACCAATCTGAATAATAAAATGAGTTCAAATCCTTATACTCCTTAACCTCAGGACCAAATTTCATAAACGATGAATCTGGAAGCAAATTTGGCGGATGATTGCTTAGCGTTATGATTATCCCCAAAAAAGGCTTCGAACCGAACTTCAAGAATTCCTCGTTCGCCCTGTCAAAAACAATGTGATCAGGAACTCCCCATTTGCCAAGAGATTGTGAGGGATGGAAATCGTCCTTTCCAACGAATTTTTCCACACCCTCACTACGGAAGAAACCTTCAATATTGTCAAACTTCAAATCACCACCATAAACGAGAATCGTGTTATATCCTCTTTCCTTAAGGAGTTTGGGAAGGGATTTAAAAGCCCTTTTTGCGTTGAATTTTTTCATAATAGTAAGTCCTGGTTGACTTGGGAATGAGCATAGCACAGAAACGAGCCCGCGATTCGTCCTTACGCCGGTTGCATACATATTTTCGAAAATGATGCCATCCTTTGCGAGCGAATCGAAATTAGGTGTTAGCCCAAGTGTAGATCCATATGCGCCAACAAGCCTTGCTTGCCAGCTTTCAAGAAGAATCACGATTATATTGGGCTCAAAAGGAATATCCAAAACTTTTGACGGAAGGGAGCGTCTTTTTAGCGAAACACCAGGCTCAACGAAACTATCGGACTTTGTTGCAACCATATTCGAACATATATCTATTGCCTCATCCATCGGCATATATACGAGTTTACTAAGCCAGCGTGGGTCGTTCTCCTTTTTCTCACGAACTATAGACCAGCCAAGCGTATAAGGACCATTTAGCGCAAGTTGATTGGCATATTCATAGCGGCTGAAATACGCAGTTCCCCAATTTATAGGTGCAAGACCTACTCTGCCCCTTGCACCAACAAATAAAAGAGCCAATCCGAGAATAAAAAAGAGTGTTCTTCCAAATAATCCTCCTCCGGCAAGCTTGCCGAAAGCAAGCCCGGCAACTCTGAAGAAAATGACCGCAAACAAAACCACAATCGCCAAGAAAAATATAAGATATGCCCAGACAGGGTAAGAATGCCATATCATATCAACAATGACCCCAAACTGGTCGATATACTCCACAGCAAAAAGATTGAGCCTGCTACCAAATTCCCTGTAAAATTCAACATCAACGAGCAAAAGGAACAACACAAAAGCAAAAACGACAAGCATAATTCCATATAATACCGCCCGCTTAATTTTCCATTTATGCATACCAAAAATAGGAAAAGCCCCGAGCATGTAAAAGGGAAAAAGCAAATATGAAATAACAACAGCATCAAACCGCATCCCTATAAGAAACGCTTTCAATATCACTAAAAGCGGTATCCCTCTTGCCTCACGAAAATTCCTTACAAAAAATACTAACCTGAAAAATAAAAAGAAAACGAGCAACAGGAAAAAAATTCCCAAAAAGAATATGAAAACATCTGGCGGCAATATTCTTTTTACCCTTTTATTATCCATTGTATAATAAAATAAAAATGAGGGATAATAATGCAATACAAATTGAATTGTCATTTTGTCAAATTTGAATGGGTGATATTGTCAGTCTGACACAATCCAGATGATAGGGAATGGGAAAAAAGGCTTGTAAAAGGGCTTTTCAGGAATGGCATAAAAATTGCTTATTTTTTATATGGTATGGTTAGGGTTCTGGTTGTTGATGACAATATAGATAGTGCAGCGACTATGAGAGATTTCCTCCGCGCTAACGGATATGAGTGTCTCCTTGCAAAAACTGGCAAGGAGGCACTCGAACTCATACAAGAGGAGCCTGAGGTTGTGATTTTGGATATAGACCTTCCTGATATAAATGGGATGGAGCTTTTAAAGCGATTTAAATCTGTGATGCCCGGAATAGATGTTTTCCTTGTCTCAGCTAATCAGGCTTGGGAAACCGAGTCAAAAGCAAAAGAGCTTGGTGCAAGCGCTTTTTTGGAGAAGCCTGTGGAACTTTTGAGCTTGCTTGATTTAATAGAAAGAATACATAAAAAAGCAGGAGGTGTGAATGAAAGGGCGTAGGTTTATATATACAACAGGGGCGTTTGTATTCCTTTTGGTAGGGCTAATAATAGGCATTGCCATCTCTACGAGCCTCAAACTTCCGAGCCCTGCCGTAAGTATTGAAACCCAGGAAAAGCTCGATGAAAACGGTAAACCTCTTCCAACAACAGAGAATATTTCAAAGGTTATAAAAGAGGTCACGCCCTCAGTTGTGACAATAACAAGCACAAAGGTAGTTAAGGTAGAGATACCCGGGTTTGATGATTTCTTTTTCTTCTCGCCATTTTTTGAGTCGCCTTTCGGATTTGGTCCTCGGCGGGAACAGGAATACAAGCAACGCGGGCTTGGAAGTGGGGTAATAGTTTCTTCAGATGGGTATATTTTGACGAATAATCATGTTATTGCAGGTGCACAGGAGATAAAGGTTAGGGTGGAGAATAAGTTCTACGATGCAAAGCTTATAGGTAGCGATGCAAAAACAGATCTGGCGGTACTTAAAATAGAGGGCGAAAATTTTAAGGCTGTTAGAATGGGGGATTCCGATTCCCTTGAGGTTGGTGAGTGGGTGATAGCGATAGGGAGCCCATTCGAGCTTGAGCATACATCAACGCTCGGAATAATATCCGCAAAGGGGCGTTCACGGGTCGGCATTGCCGATTATGAGGATTTCCTTCAGACAGACGCCGCAATAAACCCCGGCAATTCAGGTGGTGCGCTTGTCAATCTCAAAGGTGAGCTTATCGGCATCAATACAGCAATAGCTTCATCATCCGGTGGCTACCAGGGAATCGGATTTGCTATCCCCGTGAATATGGCTAAGCAGGTGATGGAGATGATTATCACCAAGGGCAAGGTTGTTAGAGGATGGTTGGGCGTGCGAATCCAGGATGTTACTGATGACATTGCGCAGGCTATTGGGCTTAAAGAGGCAAAAGGGGTTATAATAAGTGAGGTGTTAAGTGATTCCCCTGCGGAAAAGGCTGGGCTAAAGCAGGGTGATGTTATAATAGAGCTTGATGGAAAGGAATTTGTTAATGGCTCAGATTTTAGAAACAATATAGCACTTAAGAAACCCGGCACAACTGTAAACCTCACAGTTATAAGAGATGGCTCGAGGAGGAATATTCAGGCGGTTCTCGGAGAGCTTCCATCTGAAGAGAGAGTGGCACAAAAAGAGGAACCATCAAAAGAGACGAAAAAGAAGCTTGGTATAAGCGTTTCGCCACTTTCGCCCTATCAAGCGGATAACTATGGTGTATCAGGTGGAATGATTATAAAGTCGGTTGAACCCGGTTCTCCTGCACAAAAAGCTGGGCTTCGTGATGGCGATATTATCCTTGAAATAAACGGAATAAGAACCACAAACTACGAAAGTTTCAGCCGAGCTACAGCGTCGCTTCGCCCAATAAATCTTTTCTTGATAAAACGGGACGCTAATGTATTTTATATCCCTGTGAGAGTCGATTAAACCAATCCTTAATAGAAAGGGGGAAGATTGATAGAGGTTGACGGGCTAACAAAAAGATATGGTCCAGTTGTTGCGATTGACCATATAAATTTTACAGTCAAAGAGGGAGAAATCGTTGGTTTCCTTGGTCCTAATGGAGCAGGGAAAACGACAACGATGAGAATTCTCACAACATTTATACCTCCTAGTGAAGGGAAGGCTTATGTGGCTGGGTATGATGTTGTTGAGGAACCACTCAGTGTTAGAAAGCAGATAGGGTATGTACCTGAGAATCCACCGCTTTATTCAGATATGAAGGTGCTTGATTATCTCAAATTTATGGGCGAACTGCGGCAGGTACCGAAGAAATCGTTGCAAGAGGGCATAGATTATGTTGTGGATAAATGCAAGCTTGGCGATGTAATTCACAAGCAGATCGGACATCTATCCAAAGGGTATCGTCAAAGAGTCGGTGTAGCTCAAGCGCTCCTTCACAACCCCAAAATCCTCATCCTTGATGAACCCACAATAGGACTTGACCCAAAGCAAGTTGTTGAGGTTCGGAAGCTTATAAGGGAACTTGGCAGGGACCACACAATTATGCTTTCTACACATATACTTCCTGAGGTGAGCGTAACTTGCGACAGAGTACTTATAATCCATAAAGGGAAAATCATAGCTGAGGATACACCAGAGGAACTCGCAAAGAAGCTAAAAGGAACACATACTCTTAGAATTACACTTGGTGGCGATAACCCTGAAACAATGAAAAAAGAACTCGAAAACTTCACAGAAGTTAAATCAGTAAGAATTTTTAATGAAGGGATATCGAAAGGAACAACTTTTCTTGTTGAAACCGAAAAGGATGTTGATATTCGAGCTGATCTTTCAAGATTTATTATCTTTAGAAAATGGGATTTGTACGAACTCACTCCGGTTGGTGTGAGCCTTGAGGAGGTTTTTTTACACCTTATAACGATGGAGGAAGGGGTGGAACAATGAGAGCATTATGGGCTATTTGGAGAAAGGAACTCAAAAGCTACTTCTCTACACCACTTGCTTATATCATTCTTGCGGCATTCCTTTTTTTTACCGGCTTCTTTTTCTATAACATTCTATCATATTTTTCGCTTGCCTGTATTCAGAGCGTGCAGATTGCGCAGATGTATAGGAGGATGCCACAACCTATGAATGTGAATGTCTGGGTCGTTCAGCCTTTCTTCTATAATCTTGCGGTAATATCGCTTTTTCTTATACCGCTTGTGACGATGCGCTCCTTTTCTGAGGAGAAGCGGCTCGGTACCCTTGAACTTCTTATAACATCCCCCATAACGAACACCTCATTGATCGCAGCAAAATTTCTCTCCGCATATACAATGTTCCTTGTTATGCTTGCATTTACATTTATATATCAGTTGATACTCATCTTGCTTGGAAAACCAGATATACTGCCAATTCTTTCGGGCTATCTTGGATTTGCGCTTATGGGAGCGGTTTTTGTCGCACTTGGACTTTTTATATCAGCCCTAACAGAAAATCAAATCCTTTCAGCTATAATATCATTTGCTTTGCTTCTCGTTCTTTGGGTTGTTAACTGGGCATCGATCGTTTCAGGCGGATGGATCGCAACAACCCTCGACTATCTATCACTATCATCACACCTAACAAGGTTCATAAGAGGTGTAATCGATACATCAGGAATAATCTACTTCCTTTCCTTTACTGCATTGGGATTATTCCTTACAGGACAAGCAGTAGAAAGTTGGAGATGGAGGGGATAAAATGAAAAGAACTTTCTCTTTAATAGGACTTCTTGGTGTTATAGGTTTGATCGTTGGAGCAATTCTTTACTGGGTAAATAAGGGGTTGGTTTTATCTTCAAAGATTTCGCTTCTTGCTGGCGCTTTATTAGGGCTTGCCTATCTTATTTATTTTTTGGTTGAGCAGCGTGAATTTTTCACTCGTCGGGCGACTAAATCTGGTTTGAATGCTTTAGCTTTAATTCTCATATTCTTGGGGATTCTTGTCGTTGTGAACTTCATTTCCGCGCGTCATAAATTCGCTTTCGATACGACAGCAAATAAGGCTTACAGCCTTGCAGACCAAACACGGAAGGAGTTGAAGAATCTTAAGATGGATATAAATATCTACCTTTTCACAGGGAAGGGTGACCCAAGAGTAGAGCAAACAGGCGAACGAATAATGGAGCTTCTTGGGCGATATAGCTATTACTCTCCAAAGATACACATTTATAGGGTAGATATCGAAAGAGAGCCTCATAAGGCAAGGGAATTTGGTGTTAAATCGTATAATACTGTTGTTGTTGCAGCGGGCGAAAGAAGAGAGAAGATTGAGAATATGGTTACAGAGGAGAGCCTCACTAATGCGATAATCCGCGCGACTAAAACCACAAAGCCAAAGGTTTACTTTGTAAAGGGCAAAGGAGAAAGAAGCCCGTATTCGACTGACAAGGATGGCTATTCTGAGCTCACCAAACTTCTGACAGACGAGAACTTCATTGTGGATACGCTCTTTTTCCTTTATGCGGGTAAAGTGCCTGATGATGCATCGCTTGTTGTTATTGCGGCGCCACAATACGACTACACTACCGCAGAGTTAAAGAAACTTGACGAATATCTTGAAAATGGTGGAAAGCTTCTCGTCCTATTTGAACCGGGAGACCTCGATACACTCGCTAATTGGCTTTCGAACTACGGGATTAAGGTAAATGATGATATTGTTGTTGATGTTTCTGGGGCGGGAATCCTTTTTGGAACGAATGAACTTATGCCTATAGTCGGTTCATACGATGCGTTCAGCCCGATAACGAAGGATTTCAATGTGGCGACGCTTTTCCCTACAACAAGGTCTTTAAAAAAGGCTGACGATACTAAAGGATACTCTGTTGTTGAATTAGCACGAACAAGTCCACAAAGCTGGGGTGAGATCGATTATAGAACAAAGAAAATAGCGATGGATAAAGGGAAAGATACACCCGGACCTGTTGCGGTTGCGGTTAGCGCACAGAAACTTTCAACAGAAAAGAAGGAAACAAGGATAGTGGCTTTCGGTGATGCTGACTTTCCATCAAACACCTATTACAAATTCTCTGGAAACAAGGACCTCTTTATGAATTCCATAAGCTGGCTTGTCCTTGAGGAAGAACGGATAGGAATACGCCCTGTTGAGGAAGAAGATAGGCGAATAACATTAACCGCAAGAACACAAAAACTCATCCTTTATCTTTTAATTGTTATTCTTCCCGCTTGCGCACTTCTCACAAGCGGAATAGTCTGGTGGAGAAGGCGAGGTTAAAATGAAAGCTTTGAGAACAGTAATACTGGCTATCATCTTTGTGCTTCTCTTTGTTTTCGTTTACTTCTTTGAGATAAAGCCAAGCAAGGAGAAAAAACTCATAGAGGAACGCGAGAGCAAGGTTTTATTCTGGCGACCCGAGAGTGTTAAAACGGTTGAGATAGATAACGCTTTCGGCAAAACCACTATTGTTAAAGACTCGACTGGCAACTGGCAAATAATATCACCTATAACATACCTCGCCGACCAGGGGGTTATGAACTCCTTGGTCCAGACATTGTACGATTCGAAATGGGTAAAAACGATAATGGATTCTGCGATGAATTTAGATGAATATGGTCTCAATCCACCATCTCTTACTATCAAAATTAAACTCGCTAACGATTCAACTTATATGCTCCAGCTCGGTGACCCTGTTCCAACAGGAAACAATTACTACGCTATATCATCACACTCGAAAGGGCTGAGGCTAATTCAGGATAATATCTATAACCAATTCAACAAGTCTCTTACAGAGTTCCGCGATAAAAGGATAATCGATATATATGCGGGCGAGGTACAGAAGTTTACTATTAAAAGGAAGGATGCTACTTTGGAAGTTTATAAGGATTCCACTGGTATTTGGCGTATAGGTTCACCTATAAAGGACAAAGCTAATGATGAATATGTTTCGAGGCTCCTTTCCGATTTAACATCAGCCCGAGCCCAGAAATTCGTCGCTGAGGATACATCAGGCTTCGCCAAATATGGGTTTACATCACCACTTGCATATGTTAACCTGTGGACAATAGGGGGGAAACAAAAAACGCTTATCCTCGGGAATCAAGTTGCTGATAACAAAGAACTATACCACGTTTACAATCCCGAGATGCTCCCGGTGTTTGCTGTTCAAAAATCTATGATTGAAGCCATTCTAAAGCCTGTTGATGATTTCAGGTCGAGAAAACTATTCGAAATAACATCGCCAGAAAGGATTGAAATTCAAGGTGATACGGTATCGCTTGCTATGGTGAAGCTCAACAACAAATGGAAAATAGTTAAACCAGAAACATTGCTTGCAGATGAATCTAAGGTATCTATGCTTATATCAGATATAACAGGTTCAATTGTCGATTCTTTCTTGAAATTCGATAGGAAAAAGGTTTCTGATAAGAGATTTATCCGCTTTTTTGGTCCTGATACGGCGAAAAGCGAACATCTTTTTTTAGGGAACAAAAAGGACGAAACGCACGCATATGCTCAATTGAGCGGTAGAGATGAGATATTCCTTGTGCCTGCAAGGATTTTAGATTACACTGGCCGGGGGGCGAGTTATTTCATCGAGAGAAAGATTTTCCCAATAAGGACGGATGAAATCGCTACAATTGAGCTTGCTGATTCTGATGGTGTTGTGTATAAGCTTGTGAGCTCGCCCGAAAAACAATGGAGCCTTGTTTCACCTAAAAATATTCGGATAGAGGACTTAAAAGAACTCACAGACCTGCTTAGTCAGTTCAAGAACTTACAGTTCTATACGAAAAGAGCTCTTGACAAACCTAAATCTGAATATGGATTAGAGAAGCCATCGATAACAATTGCAATTGGAACAACATCAGCAGAACGGGTGGAGGTAAAAATCGGGAAGGAAAAAGGACCATACTACTACGCCTATGTTGAAAAGCAACCTTATATATATGAGGTTTCATCAAATGTGGTTAATAACATAAGGAAATGGTTCAAGGAGGTTATCAAGCCAAGATGAAAGGTGTGAAGCGGGCAATTATATTTTTGGTTTTACTCTATTCGTTGAGTTTTGGGCTTGATACCCTTGCCACTCCTGATACAACAAATCCAGAATCAACACCTATGAATATCAGGCTTGAGGCAGCTCTATCAGCCGACACTATCCGACTTGATGATACGGTCGCATTTACGGTCAAGGTTATTATTGAAGGTGACCCTACTCTTTATACAATCAAGGACTTTTTACCTTCGGTAAGCAATCTGAAACTTGTCGGTTCGGGTAGCGCTACAAAAAGTGAGAGCGGAAGTGGTGTAACGCTTAGCGTTAAGGAGTTCATATTCAAATATGCCCCTTCTTCGCTCGGTATGGCATATATTGAGCCAACCAAAGTTGAATACTTCTTTAGCCCCACAAATTATACCGGACAATTAACATCAACCCGATTCTCTATAACAGTTCTCGAGCCGAGAAAAAAAGGGGGGAAAATCCCGATATACGCCTGGATAATTGCTCTTGTTATAATTGCAACCGGTGGGGTTTTTTTCATTTTTCTTTCAAAAAGAGGAGCTAAAAAAGAGGAGGTTGTTGAGGAGATTGTTCCTGTTGAGAAACGGTTGCTCGAGGAACTCAAAAGCATTGAGGGAACACGAAACTCTGTTACTCGGGCTCAATTCTTTTCCGCCCTCGAGAAGATCCTCCGCACATACATTTTAGAGAAATATTCATACGATATAAGCGGAAGGAGCCCGAAAGAGGTGAGCGAAAAGTTTTTCGAGCTCGAATTTCCCGAGAGCCTCACAAAAAATGTTGAAAGGTTTCTTGAACACAGCAATCTTGTCAGATTTGGAGGATACAGCGCAGATGAGGAGTGGATTGATGATGCCCTTTTGACATTACAAAAACTTCTCGAATACAAATAGGAGGAGATATGAACCCCGAACTTGCAGCAATAAATGAGAAAATCAAAGCCGAGAGCGTCTTTGTTGATGATATGCTCAACGAGATAAGGAAGGTGATTGTTGGGCAGAAATATCTTATAGAGAGGCTTATGATAGGGTTGCTTGCTGATGGTCATATTCTTATTGAGGGCGTTCCGGGGCTTGCGAAAACACTTGCTGTAAAGACGCTCGCTGATACAATAAAGGTTACATTCCACAGGATACAGTTCACTCCAGACCTTTTGCCTGCAGATATAATCGGGACACTTATCTACAATCAGCAGACCGGGAAATTTGAAACAAGAAAAGGACCTATTTTTGCAAATATAATTCTTGCTGACGAGATAAATAGGGCACCCGCGAAGGTTCAGTCGGCGCTTCTTGAGGCTATGCAGGAAAGGCAGGTTTCAATTGGTGATACAACATATAAACTCTCTGAACCATTTATGGTCCTTGCTACACAGAACCCGATAGAACAGCAAGGAACATACCCCCTTCCTGAGGCTCAGGTTGATAGGTTTTTGATGAAGGTTGTGATAACATACCCAGCATTCGAGGAGGAACGCGAAATAATGCGCCTTCACACAAAAGCTGACCTACCCTTCGCTAAAGATGTTGTTGGTCCTGAGGATATTATTAGGGCAAGAAGGGTGGTGCGAGAGATATATGTTGATCCTAAGGTTGAGGATTACATACTCAACATAGTTTTCGCTACGCGATTCCCTGAGAAATACGGGCTCGATGAGCTAAGGGGGATAATTGCTTATGGTGCAAGTCCAAGGGCTTCACTCTACCTAAGAACGACGGCACAGGCGAGGGCATTCTTGCAGCACAGGGGATTTGTGACACCTGAGGATATTAGGGCGGTTGCCTTTGATATTCTCAGACACAGGATAATTCTTACATTTGAGGCTGAGGCTGAAGAGATGACATCGGAGGATGTTATTCGAAAGATACTTAATACCGTTGAGGTGCCATGAAAAACAACGAGAAAAAACTCACTCCCCAAGATATACTTCGTAAAGTAAGGCTCATCGATATAAGAACACGAAAGGCTGTTAACGACCTCTTTGCCGGACAGTATCACTCTACATTTAAGGGTAGAGGGGTTGAGTTCGCTGAGGTAAGGGAATATCAAATTGGGGATGATATAAGGACTATAGACTGGAATGTTACAGCTCGGCAGGGAAAACCATATGTGAAGCTTTTTGAGGAGGAGCGAGAGCTTACTGTTTTTGTTCTTGCTGATATGTCTCCATCAGGGCAATTCGGGACTATAGGGGAGTTAAAGAGCGAACTCACAGCAGAACTCGCAAGCCTCCTTGCTTTCTCAGCCACGAAGAACAATGATAAAGTTGGACTATTGATTTTCACCGATAGGATTGAAAGGCTTGTTCCACCTAAAAAAGGAAAAGAGCATGTACTAAGAATAATAAGGGAGATACTCTATTGCGAACCTCAAGGGAAACAAACAGATATTGGGCTTGCTCTGAGGTTTGTTAACAATCTTTTCAAGCGTTCGGCAATTCTCTTTCTTATCTCCGACTTCCTCGACAGCGGATACGAAAAAGAAATGAGAATTGCCGCCAGAAAGCATGACCTTGTTCCAATAATCCTTCGTGACCCACGCGAACTTGAACTGGCAAGGGTAGGTATAATCGAACTTGAGGACGCTGAAAGTGGCGAAAAGGTCCTTGTCGATACATACGATACATCTTTACTCGAAACATTCAGAATCCGCTCAAAAAACTCGTTATCTCAAATAACACAGGTATTCAAGTCGATCGGGGTTGATTATATCGAGATTGTCACGGGCAGAAATTATATCGAACCCCTTGTTGCTTATTTCAAGCGTAGAGCAGGAAGATTATAAGGGGTTAAAATGGAAAAGAGTAATAAAAACCGAAATATAATGGGATTTATAACTATAACAGCAATCAGTTTCTCCATTTTGCTTCTCGTTGTGATACTATTCAAACTTGGCAGAATAAACAAAGGAGAAGGCGTTGAGGATATAGATAAAGCGATAACCTATGCTAATAACCTTTCAAATAATGGGCTATATTCTGAGGCTGCTTATGAATATGAGCGGATACTAACCGACTCGAGGCTTGAGCTTAAAAGGAGAATAAACATGCTTTACATCCTTGCCAACCTTTATATGGACAATCTTCGCGACTATGCAAAGGCGCTCGCAAAATACATAAAGCTAAGGACCCTTTATCCCGATAATCCTTATACAACCGAGATAAACCAGCGGATTGTGGTATGCCTTGAGAAATTGGGACGGTACACCGATGCACAAGCACTTCTTCAACAGGTAACATCAATTAACCCGCCACAAGCCTCAAATAAGGTTGTTGCATCAGTAGGCACCCGTCCTATCACTTTAAACGACCTTAACGACGCAATAAACGACCTTCCAGAAAGCCTTAAAGCAAAATATACAACCCCTCAAGGCAGATTAGAATTTCTCAGGAATAATCTCATTACAAGGGAACTGCTTTATAATCTGGCGCTCCGTGAGGGATTGAACAAGGAGCCGAAATATTTGAGCCGCATAGAAAAAATCGAGCAAGACCTTCTTATTCAGATGGCATATGAGAAAGAAATTAGCCAGGCAATACCAACCCCAACAGAATACGAGCTGAAACTAATATATGATGCTAAAAAGGATAGTATTTACAAAGGTAAGAAATTTGAGGATGTGCGGGGCGAACTTGTTGAAGAATATATGAGAACAAAGGCTAAAGAGAACGAGAGCAAGCTCATTCAAAAGCTTGTTGCGGGAGAAAAGATCGAGATATACCCGGAAAGTCTCGGGATTTCCGCTCCAGCTATAAAGTTCGGCGGGGGTGAATAATGAAATACTTGCCAAGCGTTATCCTCCTTATGTTGTTGAGTTCAATCGCGCTTGGACTTGTGAGTATCGAAAGCAGCGTCGATAAGAGCCAGGTTTACATCGGCGATAGAATAAATTATAAGGTCACTATGCGATATCCTAAAGGCTACACAGTTTTAAAACCACCTATCGGACATAACCTTGGGCAGTTCGAAATAAAGGATTTCCAGATAGGGAAACCTATTAGCAAGGGCAATGAAGAACTTGTTATATTCAATTTTGTTATATCAACTTACGACACAGGAAAGTTCGAGATTCCACCTACAGGATTTGCGTATAAGGATTCCGCTGGAAAAGAGGGTGTTATAATCACGCAACCGATAACTATAAATGTTCTTTCACTATTAAAAGGAGAGAGGTCAAGCTGGCAGCTTAGGGATATTAAAAAACCATTAGCATATCCGTTTCCGTGGAAGAGGGTATTATACTTTGCGATACCGCTTGCTGCTGTTTTAGCTGGTGTTTTGATATTCTTTATGGTTAAGAGGAAGAAGTTAAAGGGGCTATTCGAGATAAAGGCTCAGATGCGACCGCCACACGAAATTGCCCTCGAAAGGCTTGCAAATCTTAAAGTTCCACCCGAAAGCGACCCTAAAGGGATAAAAACATACTACATCGAATTAACCGAAATCCTTCGCCAATACATAGAGGATGCTCTTAATATCCCCGCACTTGAGCTTGTGAGCTCAGAGATAATAGATGCCTTAGCCTCAAACGGCATAAAAGAGACCCCTATAATAACTCTTACCGAAATCCTTCGAACAGCCGACTATGTGAAATTTGCCAAATTCATCCCCGAGACAAGCACAAGCGAGAAACTTCTTGATGATGCTAAAACTTTTGTCATCGAAACAATGCCTAAACAACATGAGGAACCTGTTATTGAAAAGGAGGAGGTAGGTACTGTATGAGAATCCCTCTTACAGGAGGCTCGTTTATTGAGTTTGCATCACCATGGTTCTTGCTTTTGCTCGTTCTTATCCCACTCCTTATATTTTTTGAGAGAAAATTCAAGCATAGTGGTGCGATAAGATTCTCAAGCTTACAGAGCCTTAAAGGATTACAGGCAAGCGGTAGGGTAAAAATGAGACTCCTCCTTCCATACCTAAGGATGCTTCTATTTGTTTTTCTTGTTCTTGCTCTTTCGAGACCACGGGCTGGTAGAAGCGTTGAGAAATCTTACACAAAAGGCATAGATATAATGCTTGTGCTCGACTGCTCAACATCAATGCTCGCTGAGGATTTCAAACCGCTCAACAGGATAGAAACCGCAAAACAGGTAGCTGCGGAGTTCGTTAAGGGCAGAGAAAACGATAGAATAGGATTGGTCCTTTTTTCTGCAAAGGCTTTTACTCAATGCCCGTTAACGGTGGATTATGGCATGCTTTTGAATCTGTTAAGCAAGGCTCGAACAGGTATTATTCAGGATGGAACAGCGATAGGTGTTGCACTTGCAAATGCTGTTAGCAGGCTCAGGAATTCTACCGCAAAAAGCAAGGTCGTAATCCTTCTTACTGACGGAAGGAATAATACCGGTGAGGTAGATCCTTTGACCGCTGCGAAATTGGCTAAAACATTCGGTATAAGGGTCTATACTATTGGTATGGGGATTGAGGGTTATGCGCTCTATCCTATTGAAGACCCATTCCTTGGGAAAAGGTATGTCCAGATGCCCGTCGAAATAGATGAGGAACTTCTACAAAAAATAGCAATGGAGACTGGTGGAAAGTATTTCAGGGCTACAGACACAGAAAAACTAAGGCGCATATATAAGGAAATAAACGAGATGGAGAAAACAAAAATCGAGGTGCAGAGATTTGTTCAGTATAAAGAGCTCGCCGGGGTTCCGATGAGCCTTGTACTTATTTTATTGCTTGGTGAGCTCATTCTATCAAATACATATCTCAAAAAACTACCATAGAACAAAACCATGTTCAGGTTTGCAAATCAAAATATACTATGGGGACTTCTTGGCATACCGGCTCTCATAATATTTTTTATCATAGTTGAACGAATGAAAAAAAACTTGCTTTCCCGATTTGGTGAGCTGGAGCTATTAAAAAGGCTTATGGAGATGGTATCAATGAGGAATCGGAGGCTGAAACAAGCTCTCATTTGTTTTGCTTATGCGTTTCTGGTTGTTGCGCTTGCTCGTCCGCAGATAGGAACAAAACTTGAGGAAGTCGAGCGAACAGGGATTGATATCGTTATTGCGCTTGATCTCTCAAACTCTATGTATGCTGAGGACCTTAAACCAAACAGGTTCATTAGGGCGAAATATGAGCTCCAGTCATTTATAAATGGTCTTAAAGGTGATAGGGTTGCGATAGTTGTTTTTGCTGGTGATGCCTTTTTGCTCTGCCCTCTAACGACCGATTACAATGCAGCATCAATGCTTCTTGAGTCCGTGAGCCCTGAGGATTTTCCTGCTCAGGGAACAAACATACCACGCGCAATTGAAATAGCAAGAAATGCATTCGTAGACAGGGAAAGAAAATATAAAGCTATCGTGATTATTACCGATGGCGAAAGTCATGAGGGCAATCTTGACACGGAGATAAAGAAGGCTAAGGAAGATGGGATAAGGATTTATACGATAGGAATCGGGGACCCTCAAGGTGCGCCTATCCCGATGAGGGATAAAAGCGGGAATTTTATCGGATATAAAAAGGACAAAGATGGGAATGTGATTACAACCCTTCTTGACGAGATAACTCTTCAGAAAATAGCACTCGAAACTGATGGAAGATATTTCAGAGCATCACCCGGTCAGGCTGAACTTAAGGCTTTATTCAACGAAATAGAGGAAATGGAGAAGAAAAAGATAAAGGTTGAGAGGTTTGCACAGTTCGAGGAGAGGTTTCAATATCCGCTCGCACTTGCACTTATTCTTCTTATAATTGAGGAGATTTTGCCCGAAAGACGAAGGAGAAAAGGATGAAAGGGGTAATGTTTTTAGTGATGTTTCCTATCTTGCTTATCGCATCACCCTGGTCATCAGTGAAAAACGGAATTAAGGAGTACGAAAGAGGGAATTTCGAGAAAGCTCTTGAGAATTTTCAGAACGCCCAGCTTGATGACCCAATATCACCAATCGTGCATTATAATATGGCGTCCGCTCTTTATAAGCAGAAGAAATATGACAAAGCGGTCCATGAGTATCAAAAAGCGGCGGAAAAAGCAAGGGATAACCATTTGTTAGCGAAGATATGGTATGGTCTTGGCAACTCATATTTTCAGAGCGATTCTCTTTTAAAGGCTATAGAGTGTTATAAGAAATCGCTCGAATATGACCCCGACGACAAGGATGCGAAATATAATCTTGAGTTAGCCCGTGCCCTTTTAAAGGAGCTTGCCAAGAAGGAGGAGCAGCCGCAAGCACAAGCTCAGCAATCACAGGGCGGAGCACAACATCAGCAATCACAGCAACCCCAACCTGACACAACGGGCACAGATACAACTCAAAAAGGTGGCTCAGGTGAGAAGAAGGAGGAAATTTCTAAGGAGGATGCTGAAAGGATTCTCAACCTTATAGACCAAAGCGATAAGAACCTTCAAAACCAGCGGGAGCTTCCTATCCGTGGAGGCGAATATCATGAAAAGGACTGGTAAAATTATAATTACTCTTGCTTTGTTTTTCTCAGAACTTATCGCTCAAAAGATAAATTTCACCTCCTCCGTTGATAGGACAAGCATAGCAGAAGACGATCAGGTACAATTAACTGTTACTGTTGAGGGCGCGAACATTGGTTCCGTTCCGCCACCAAATGTTCCTGATATGCCTGACTGGGCAATCCTCGGCTCAACAACTTCAAGCTCAACATCGATAAATATTATAGGTGGAAAGATGGAGACAAAGGTTTCAAAGAATTTCATATATATTCTTTCGCCAAGAAAAACCGGTAAACTGACCATCCCCTCTTTTTCAATAAACATTGGAGGGAACACTTATACAACGGAGCCCATAACAGTTGAGGTTTTTCCTGGTGGGCAGGCAGCACCACAACAAACTATGCCACAACAATCAGGAAAGAGAGCCGAACCAAGATTTGGCACAGAAGCTGAAACTGGCAATAAGGTATTTGTCTCTTGCTGGGCGAGCAAGAAAAAAGCTTATGTTGGTGAGGAGATAACGGTTGAGTTCTGGCTCTACACGAGGCTCAATCTTATGCAATTGTCGGTCTCTAAAGATGCAAAGATGGAGGGTTTCTGGGTAAGCACGGATTACACTGCAAAGTCGCTCGAATATCAGCCAAAAGTTATAAATGGTATAAGATATTCTTCTGCGTTGCTTTCACGATACAAAATTTATGGTGTGAGCACAGGCAAAAAGAGAATAGAACCCCTTGAACTTGTTGGTGTTATCCAGCTTCCTCCAAGAGATATTTTCGACTTCTGGGGGAGAACCCAGCAGATAACAATCACATCAAAACCCGTTGAGATTGAAATCTTGCCCCTTCCAGAAAAGGGAAAACCAGCAGATTTTAGCGGCGCTGTCGGAGAATTCACAATCTCTGCGTCATTAGATAAGAAGGAGATAAAAACAAATGAAGCGTTTACGCTGAAGGTCGTTATTTCAGGCAAGGGCAATCTTGATGGAATTCAGGAACCTAAGCTTGAGCTTCCACCTGTTTTCGAAAGATACGAAAGCCATTCAACTGTAAAGGGGAATAACAAAGAATTCGAAATAGTGCTTATGCCAAGGGAAACAGGAAATTTCGTTATACCGCCCATTACATTTTCATATTTCAATCCTGCGAAAGAGGAATATAGAACTGTTTCAACACAACCCATCAATATAACCGTTCTTAAAGGCAAAGAATTTCCGGCACTGCCCACAATGGCATATGCGCCAACAAAGCAGGCACTACAATTGTATGGCAAGGATATCTTATATATAAAACCAAACAAACCATATATAAGGGGAGTCTCAAGCCTTATTTCCGTTCCAGCTGTTTATTTCCTTGTTTTTCCTTTAGAATTATTTTCAATTGCATTGGGAGTAGCAATAAAGCGAAGAAGACAAAGGCTTATAAGCGATATCGCTTTCTATCGTTCGAGCCGTGCATATAGGGTTGCAAAGGAAAGGCTTAAAAAAGCGAAAAAAGAAAAAGAAGATTCGGAATGTTTCGGGTTCATTTATGATGCTCTTTTCAGGTTCATTGTGGATAAGCTCAATCTTGCTGAGGGTTCGCTTGTTGAGGATCTCGTTAGAGAATTAAAAGAGCGCGGGAGTGATGACCGGATTCTTGATGAACTCCGCTCTTTCTTTAATACGCTCGAACTTGCTCGCTTTGCTCCTTCAAGTAGTTCTATAATCAATAGGGATTCCCTTATATCTAAAGCCGAAAAACTACTCAAAACCCTATCGAAAGAGCTCAAATGAGAAAAACGCTTTTGCTCTTTTTTGTTATGGCAATACTTATACCCATTGGAGCCACAGAGAACAATTTTTACAACATCGGCAATAAATTTTACGAGGAAGCTCAATATGATTCGGCGGCAGTGTATTATGAAATTGCAATTAAAAAATATGGGCACAACCCCGATATATATTATAACCTTGGCAATGCTTATTTTAAGATGCGGAAGCTCGGGAAAACCATACTTAATTACAAAAAAGCATTGATTCTTGCACCCCGCAGCAAGGAAATCAAATACAATCTTGCATTCGCTGAATCTTTCCTGAGGGATGATATAAAGTCGGTTCGGACAGGATTTCTATATAAAATTTACTCATCAATTATCGGTCTTCTCTCGTTTAGGGAGCTCATATTTTTGATAATTATCCTTTCAGTTCTTACAACTATATTTGGGATTTTTACCATTTTCAACGGTGGAAGGATTTTGAAAAATCTGTGCCTGGGCTTTGGGATAGCGCTTTTAGTTTTTGTTTCTATTTATGCATTTAAGAAATCTGACGATTGGGAAACCAGGACTGCTATTATAATAACTCCTGAGTTTCATGTTCGTTCGGCACCAGGCGAGACAAGCGAGCTTTTATTTAGTCTTCATGAGGGTACAGAAGTGGTTATACTTGAAAGGCGCGACGAATGGGCAAGAATAAGGATTAAGGATGGTAAAGAGGGATGGGGAAAAGCGGGCGAGCTTGAAAATGTGGTAGATTAGCAATTACATTGGTTTCACCGTGGCTTTAAAGAAAACCCAATTACCAACGATATAAACCGTAAGAAGCGCAAGATTATCAAGCCCTAAAAGGAGAAAACTCCTCTTCGACCTGTAAATAAGTCCGCTTATAAGGATCGCTGTTTCTATAATACAAATAAACGCTGGAATGAGTAATTTTATATCTGCAAATGCAAATATGCCCGTTGAACCGGAGCAAAGTTCCATAAAGAAAAGGATTATCATATTAAATGTATTACTGCCAAGAACATTTGCGACAGCGAGGTCTATAGCACCTATTTTCAAAGCAGATATTGAAACAACGACCTCGGGCATACTTGTCATAATAGCCACAAGAATGCTTCCAACAAATGTTGCTCCGAGCGTTATAGTGCCAGCTCCTGTGGCTATTGGGAAATTAGCAATTTTATCTCCTACCACCGATAACCAGCAACCAGAAGCAGCAATTAAGATAGCGGAGATAGCAAATTTAAGGTATAGTCGGCGTGGTTTTACGGGATGCTCCATAAAATCTTCCTCAAACAACTCCATCTTCTCCGACTGCTCTAACCTAAAAACCATCTTCGTTCCAACAAGAAAAGTAAAAGCTATAACGCCAGTTGAAATAAGGCTTATAAAAGATGCATATTGAGTAATAACCTTACTCGCTATAATTCCCATAATTGCTAACCCTATAAGAATTATACCGAAAGAGGCTGGAAGGATATGTGATAGTTTTATTTCTGTCGTAAAAGCCCCTGTTCCCTGCAATAGGTCAAGGATTGCCAGAATGACAAGGTTAAACGCATTGCTTCCAAAAACATTCCCTATACCTAAATTAGGTTCTTTGTAAATTGTAACTGATGAAAGTGAAGCTGCAACCTCAGGTATGGATGTTATTGTGGCAAGGAGAACTGTTCCAACCCAGGCGCCACCCAGCCCTGTAATATCAGCAATTATATCACCGTATTTTGAAAGTAGGGTTCCAAAAATAACAATCAAAATTCCTGAAATTAAAAACTCAATAACAAGAGAAAAAAATGTTACTTCACCAAATATGAGCCCTGAGAACATATTTCACAAACCTCTTAAAAGGAAAGAAAATTAAAATGGTATATCATCCTCAACTGAAGAGGATGGGGGTTCAGGTTGAATCTCCTGCTCCAGATGTTCCTCAGGAAACTCCTCGGGCTGGATTTCAGCTGCCTCTTTCTTTTCGAGGAATCTAAAATTTCGAGCGATAATTTCTGTAACTGTGTGTCTGTTGCCATCCTTGTCATCCCAGCTTCGAGTGCTAAGTCTTCCCTCAACAAATATAAGGCTTCCCTTTTTCAGGTATGATGTTGCGATTTCAGCCTGTTTGCCCATAACAACGATATTATGCCATGTAGTCTCATCCTTCAGATTGCCGTTTTTGTCCCGCCATTTCCTGTCTGTTGCAAGCCTGAAAGAACAAACAGGTGTACCGGTCGGTGTGTATCTCAATTCCGGGTCCTTACCGAGCCGACCGATTAAGAACACTCTGTTCAACATATCACACCTTCCTTTTTAATGCCTCCTTTAAGATTTTGTTGATAAGCTCATCAAAACTTATCTCGGCTGCTTTTGCAGCCATAGGGACAAGAGAGAGCTCGGTCATCCCTGGAAGAGTATTTACTTCAAGGCAATAAACATTTTCACCATCAAAACGAAAATCAACCCTCCCATACCCTGAACAACCAAGCAAATTAAATGCAAGCATTCCATATCTCTCAAGCTTTTCACGAATATGATCACCAAGCACAGCGGGGCATATATATTGGCTCATCCCTTTTGTGTATTTGCAGGTATAGTCGTATAGTCCTTTTGATGGCACAATTTCAACAATAGGAAGAACACGATCAGCAAGGAT
This sequence comes from bacterium, assembly GCA_039793385.1. Taxonomy (GTDB): domain Bacteria; phylum UBP14; class UBA6098; order JBAMLU01; family JBAMLU01; genus JBAMLU01. The sequence continues at coordinate 5,880 of JBAMLU010000055.1, read as the reverse complement.
CGACACTGTAAGTTCACGACCCTTTATGTATTTCTCGACAATATAAGATCGCGAATATTTCCTCGCTTCGGCTATTCCAAGCGGAAGCTCATCAGATGAGTAAATAAGCGATAGCCCTATCGTTGAGCCTGAGGTTGATGGTTTTACTATTACTGGATAACCGAAATCCTCTCTTATCATCTTGTCAATCTCTTCAAGCTCGTTGCCGTCCGGCTTTTCAATCTCAAATCCTGGTGGGGTTGGTATGCCCGCTTGCCTGAATATCCTTTTTGAATATATCTTGTTCATACCGAGCATAGAAGCAACCGATGATGAGCCGGTGAAAGGTATACCAAGCATCTCTAACACTGCCTGAACATGTCCATCCTCACCAAATCCACCATGATACCCTATAAATACAAGCTCGAATTCCTGCAATTCCTTGTATCTTCTTATTACAAGTGTTTCATCCCAATCAAGCTCATAAACGGTGTGTCCTAACCGTCGAAGCGCATTAGTTATTGCCTTACCGCTTCTCAATGACACCTCTCGTTCAGGCGAACTCCCTCCCATTAACACAGCTATCCTCATAATGAATTCCCATTCTACCCTTTAGACTGATGGTATTATCCTTTTCCCCTCAATTTCTGGAGAGAAAAATATCAATTGTGTCAAGTATGGATTTTTAGCAAAGCGCTTGCTCTTGTACCACTCGAGCGTTCTTTCTTCTTTACCAATGCAGTCCAAAAACTCGTCATCTGTGAGCCTCAATTGAATATTCTCAAATTCCTCTTTCTTTTTCATAAATTGCTCAAACCATAATCTTGTTTTGTGATTATTGAAAGGTGGCGTATATATTAAGCCGCTTCTTCGTATCCTGAAAAATTCCTTCAGATACGCCAGAAATGCTCTAACATCATTATCCCCGTAGGATATTCCATCAGGAAGAGAAATAAAAAGAAGGCGCTGGAAAATGGTTTGTTTTGCGAGGTTTTTTTGAAGGTCTTGGAATTGATTACGTTGTATTTCCTGATATTCGAGCTTTTTTAGGCTTTTTAGAAGATTATTCAAGCTTTTCAGCCATAGTTTCAGATAATCACATTCAGGTGGGCATTCCATTAAATCCCTTTGTTCACCGCAGCATCGAGAACATATATACCCGTTTTCCCTTTTGCAGAACCTTTTCCCTTTTCTTTCGCAGAACTTACATTTTTCCTGACCGCTCATCTTGATGACCCTTGAAAAGAGCTCGCAGCCGCTTGGCAAGGTTAAAGCCAAATTTCATCCCGGCAATCACGGGCTCAATTAAAACCACAAACTCATTAACTATTCTGAGTGCCCCGCTAATACCGGAAATATCCAGCTGATCCAATTTCGCATTGACCTTCACCACGCTTTTTTCAGCCTCGCCAATTAGTCCTGAAACTTTAGGTAATATCTCCCTTTCCACCCTGCTTATGAAACTTAAAATTTGAATTAGAAGGAGGATAAAGAATATTGCCACTAACCCTATAACAATGGCAAGGAACAAAAGGAATGCGCCTGTAGACATTTGTTTATACCTTCTCCTCTTTAGATGTTCCCTTTTCTTTCAAGACCTCTTTTATCGCTTCAGCCTTCGTCTTAAGTTCTTCAGCCTCACGAGCAAGAGCCTCCTTAATTGCCGCTGCTTTAGTTTTCCCAGCCTCAATAAGTTTTTCTATTTCTCGCTTTATATCCTCACGAGTTTCTTTCCCACTTTTTGGTGCAAAAAGAAGAGCAAGTCCTGCACCGATTAACCCACCAACCAAAAACCCACTAATAAATGCTTTCCAACCGCTTTCTCCTCTGTGTTCGCTCATAGTAACCCTCCTTTCGTAAAAATTTAACGCATATTCCGCCCGACAATTATTGTTATATCAGTTCCGGGTGATTTGAACCCTCGCGGGAAGATATATTGTTCGCGAGGAAGGATTTCAGATAACTCCCTTGCAATATCTTTGTATTCGAGAGAATAGTATATTTTTGTTGTTGTTTGTTTTCTTGTTCTTGCGTTTCCTATTCTAACAACATTATACCCCATATCCGAGAGTTTTTGCGCAACCTTTGCAGCAAGCCCTTTAATACGAGTTCCGTTAAGCACCTCGATTCTCGCTTCTTTAGAAAGTTTTTTCTCCAATTTTGCAAGAAGGGATGGTGCCTGAAGAGGAGGAGCCGGTATACGCCATATATCCCAGTTCCCTCGGCAAAGTGAATGATAATAAATGTATCCATTCGCCGACCAACACGGTCCACCCTCATCAACAACTGATGATGTCAACTGCATCTTCGGACCACCATCAACTGATATTACCCATATATCCCAGTTCCCGCTCTGATTGGAGGCGAAAGCGATCATCTTACCATCCGGCGACCAGCAAGGCTCAAGCTCATCAAAGGGTGATGATGTCAACTGGATTTGGTTACCACCTTTGCTCTCCATTACCCATATATCCCAGTTACCGTTAAGATTTGATGAGTAAGCTATCTTATCACCGAGCGGAGACCATGCTGGGTCTCGCCCATCCAGGAGGCAGCGAAGGCCTGTGCCATTTGGGTTCATCGTCCATATCTTTGACTTGAAATCCGCACCATATCGCGGGAAATTCTTATCATCGCAGGAATTCGGTGGTAATGCCAGAATTGATTTTATCCTATCAAAGCTCGGGGATTCAAAGACTATCTCTTTTGCTCCCATTGGTGATTGCGATATGCTCCCGTACATTGCGACTTGCGACTCCGAAAGGAGAAGTCGAATGGGTTTTGTTCCACCTGGAAGTTCTGTTTGCCAGAGTGTCCGTCCAGCACCAGGGATTCTGTCAGAGTCGAAAATTATTGATTTACCGTCCTTTGTCCATGACGGGAATAGTTCATTTGAGTTTCCATCGGTTGTGATACGAACCGAGCTCTTCTCTGGAATTCTGTATGTCCATACATCGTAGCTCGATAGTTCACCACCACCGCAGGAGATATAAACTAATAGATTTGTATCAACAGGATTAACCTTTGGATAGAGTTCTTGTGCATCAGTTCCGACTATAAGTTCTGCACCTGTCTCGCAAACTTTCGGTACACCAGCCGGGGAAACAGCCTGAGCCTGAACTGCAGGTGTTGTTGCTACCGCTGGTTTAGTCTCCTCAGGCGGTCTTTTAGTTTCAACCGGCGGTGCAACATAACAAGACAAGAACATAACTAACAACAAAACCCCCAAAATCTTTACTCTCATCCTCGCTCCTTCCTTATTATGTGAAAAAGAAAAATAATTTAAGGCTCAATGTCAAGTTGTTTTTTTATTTATAGCAAGTTCAAAAAATTTTGTTGACTTAATATTTGAATGGTTTTATATTGAGAAATAGGCTGGAGAGGTGGCCGAGTTGGTCGAAGGCAGCCGCCTGCTAAGCGGTTGAAGGGTCAAAAGCCCTTCCCAGGGTTCGAATCCCTGCCTCTCCGTATTCATTCCGAAATGCATTTCTTCATAAGCCTTTCCCATTCACGGTCAACAATCTCTTGAATGAATTTGATATCCTCCTCCTTGAGATGTCTGAATCTTCCTTGTATTTTGAGGTATTCGGTTACTGGAAGACCTTTTGGTTTTTTAGTTATGCGCCATTTTTCGCCGAAATCTTCAATCTCAAGTAGCGGGAATACTTTACATTCTACAGCTAACCGTGCCACCTGAACAGCAAGCTCGGGACGCATTTTCCAGCCGGTGGGACAACTCGCATAAACATGGAAAAACCTGCATCCCTCAATTGTTAACGCCTTCTTCACCTTCCGTATGAAATCCTCGGGATATGCTATGCTTGCTGTTGCTATATACGGGATTCTATGCGCTGCCATTATTGCGACGAGGTCTTTCTTTGGTGTTTCTTTAGGATGCTTTTCTGGTGTGGTTGTGGTCCATGCTCCCCATGGTGTTGCAGAACTTCGCTGGATACCGGTGTTCATATAAGCTTCGTTATCGTAGCAGACATAGATTATATTGTCGTTTCTTTCTGCTGCACCCGAGAGTGCTTGAATACCAATATCAAATGTTCCGCCATCACCAGCCCATGCAATAACATGAACATCCTTCTTGCCGAGCATATCAAGGGCTGCGCGCACACCTGAGGCTGTTATTGCCGCCGTTTCAAATGCGGTGTGAAATAACGGCACACCTACCGCACTATACGGGAAAGGTCCATCAATAACGGACCAGCAGCAGGCTGGAAAATCAAGGATGACACGTGGACCTGTGGCTTTGAGAAAATATCGCATTGCTAAGGTTGCGCCGCATCCCTGACAGGCAAGATGCCCAGGGTTCATTACCTCCTCTTCGGGGATCGTTAGTTTCATACACTCTCCTTAGATTACTTTAAAATGGGTAGCTCCGCTTTTTAAAACCTCTACAGTTTCACTCCCTTAAATATCGTTTCGCTTTCTGGTTTATCTTTCTGCATCGTCTCGATGAAAATCTCCTCTATTAGTTCAGGTGTTATGTCCCTTCCGCCAAGTCCTGCTATATAACCGAAAATTGGCGGATGAAAATCCTGATTATATAAGGCTGATTTTACCTCCTGGTAGAAAATCCCCGAGTGCCCGAAAGAGATATTCCTATCGAGTACGGCGATCTTTTTTGCATTTTTCAAATGTTCAATCACCTTTTCGAAAGGGAAAGGTCTAAACACCCTGATTCTGAGATTGCCGACCTTAAAGCCATTTTCCCTCAGTTTGTCCACAACCATCCTTGCTGTAGCAGCAGGTGTTGCTGATGATACAAGAACTATTTCAGCATCGTCAGTCCTGTAAGGGTCAACGAGCCCGTAATATCTGCCGAATAGCTGTTCAAATTCACGCCCAGCTTTCTCAATAAGCTCCTTAGCCTTTACCATAGCCTGCTCAATCTGATAGCGGAGCTCGAAATACCAATCGGGGCTTGTTAGTCCACCGAATGCGTGAGGTTCATCGGGGTCAAGTTTATAAGGTGGGTTATATGGTGGGAGGAACTTATCCACAAGCTCCTGGTCAGGAACATCAACAGGCTCTGATGTGTGGGAGAGGAAGAAAGCATCGAGCACAATCATTGTTGGGAGAAGAACCTGCTCACCAACTTTATATGCGAGTATAACCGAATCGAGCACCTCCTGATTGTCCTGGCAATATATCTGCATAATTCCGACATCGCGCTGTGAAAGGGAATCGTTTTGTTCGGTCCAGATTGTCCAAGGTGGAGCCATAGCGCGGTTGATATTTCCGAGAACAACAGGTGTTCTTGCGCCGACAGCCCAGTGAAGTTCCTCGTGCATAAGTGCAAGTCCCTGGGCTGATGTTGCTGTGAAAGCCCTCGCACCAGCTGCTGATGCTGCTATACAGGCTGCCATAGCTGAATGCTCACTCTCAACCTTTATGAACTTCGCATTGAGCCTACCATCAGCGCAGAACTCCGAGAGGAGCTCAACAACCTGTGTCTGCGGTGTTATAGGATAGGCAGCAATAACCTGAGCGCGTGCAAGCATCGCCCCATACGAAAGGGCATGATTCCCCATTATAACCTCAATCATTTCTCCTCCTTTATAAGCTCGATGCACTCGACCGGGCATTCGACCGCACATATGCCGCAACCTTTGCAGTAGTCAAGGTCAACAACGGGTATCTCTTTATCAGCGTGCTTGCCATCAAATCTAAGCCCAATCTCATAAGGCTTCTTGATTACTATCGCCGGTTCAGGACAGTATTTCCAACAAATCATGCATCTTGTGCATTTATCATAATTTATAACAGGTCTAACATTACGCCAGTTGCCCGTGAGATTTATTCTCATAGAGCCAAGCGAAACTGCCATAGGTGGCATATCCCTAACGCCACGCCATACAATCTTCCTCTCATCAGACATAATCGTTCCTC